>NZ_JBSFFN010000005.1:0-309095 GCF_053596135.1 Streptomyces sp. NPDC001770
AAGGCCTTCAGCGCGAGGTGGAGCATCACGATGGAGTCCTTGCCGCCGGAGAACAGGATCACCGGCCGCTCGAACTCCCCCGCCACCTCACGGAAAATGTGCACCGCCTCCGACTCCAACGAGTCCAAGTGGCTGAGCGCGTACGGGTGGACGGTGCCTTCCGGCACGGTGGCGACGGACGTCACGCCAGGCCCCTCTCGGTGAGCAGCGCGTGGAGCGCGCTTGCGGACTCCTGCACGGTCTGCTGGTGCGACTCGATGCGCAGGTCGGGTGATTCGGGCGCCTCGTAGGGGTCGTCGACCCCGGTGAGCCCGCTGATCTCGCCCGCGGCCTGCTTGGCGTACAGCCCCTTCACGTCACGCACGGAGCACACCTCGACGGGGGTGGCCACGTGCACCTCCAGATAAGGGGTGCCCTCGGAGTGGTGCCGCTTGCGGACGGCGTCACGACTGTCCGCGTACGGAGCGATCACCGGAACCAGCACCTTCACGCCGTTCGCCGCGAGCAGTTCGGCGACGAAGCCGATCCGCTGCACGTTCGTGTGGCGGTCCTCGCGGGAGAAGCCGAGACCCGCGGAGAGGAACTCCCGGATCTCGTCACCGTCGAGGACCTCCACCCGGTGGCCGCCGTTCTTCAGCCGGCCCGCGAGTTCGTACGCGATGGTGGTCTTGCCCGCGCTCGGCAGACCGGTCAGCCAGACGGTGGCTCCCGTCTCCGTCACGCTCATCGATATCTCCTGATCAGTCGTCATCAGCCGTGCAGCCCGCACTCGGTCTTGCCCCGCCCCGCCCAGCGGCCGGCGCGCGCGTCCTCGCCCTCCAGCACCCGGCGGGTGCAGGGGGCGCAGCCGACAGAGGCGTAACCGTCCATCAGCAGCGGGTTGGTGAGCACCCCGTGCTCCAGCACGTAGGCGTCCACGTCGTCCTGCGTCCAGCGGGCGATCGGCGAGATCTTCACCTTGCGGCGCTTCGCGTCCCAGCCGACCACCGGGGTGCCGGCCCGGGTCGGGGACTCGTCGCGGCGCAGTCCGGTCGCCCAGGCCGTGTAGCCGGTCAGCCCCTCTTCGAGCGGCTTCACCTTGCGCAGCGCGCAGCAGAGGTCGGGGTCGCGGTCGTGCAGCTTCGGGCCGTACTCGGCGTCCTGCTCGGCCACCGACTGCCGGGGCGTCAGCGTGATGACCTTCACGTCCATCACCGCCTCCACCGCGTCCCGGGTCCCGATGGTCTCGGGGAAGTGGTAGCCGGTGTCGAGGAAGACCACGTCCACGCCGGGCCGGGCCCGGGACGCGAGGTGGGCCACCACGGCGTCCTCCATCGAGGAGGTGACGCAGAACCGCTCGCCGAAGGTGTCCGCCGCCCAGCCGAGGATGTCCAGCGCCGAAGCGTCCTCCAGCTCCCGGCCCGCCCGCTCGGCGAGTTCTTCGAGCTCGGCGTCGGTGAGCCCACCGGCCCGCAGAGTGTCCGTCATGTGCGTTCCCCTTCCGCTCCGTCACGCACCAGTCCCTGGGTCAGCAGGCCCAGGAACTTCAGCTGGAACGCGCGGTTGCAGGACGCACATTCCCAGGCGCCGTGCCCGGTCTCGTGCGGGCGCAGATCCTCGTCGCCGCAGTACGGGCAGTAGAACGGCGCGGCTCGCTCGCTCATGACAGCGACTCCGCGGTGGCCCGCGCCGCCCAGGTGGCGAAGCGCTCGCCCTCTTCGCGTTCCTCCTGGTAGCGGCCCAGCACCCGCTCGACGTAGTCCGGCAGCTCGGCCGAAGTGACCTTCAGGCCGCGGACCTTGCGGCCGAAACCGGCCTCCAGGCCGAGGGCGCCGCCCAGGTGCACCTGGTAGCCCTCCACCTGGTTGCCGTCGCCGTCCAGCATCAACTGGCCCTTGAGACCGATGTCCGCGGTCTGGATACGGGCACAGGCGTTGGGGCACCCGTTGATGTTGATGGTGAGCGGCTCGTCGAACTCCGGCAGTCGGCGTTCCAGTTCGTCGATGAGCGAGGCGCCGCGCGCCTTCGTCTCGACGATCGCCAGCTTGCAGAACTCGATGCCGGTGCAGGCCATCGTGCCGCGCCGGAAGGACGAGGGGCGGACCTGGAAGTCCAGCGCCTCCAGCCCTTCGACCAGCGATTCGACCTGGTCGGGCGCCACGTCGAGGACGATCATCTTCTGCTCGACGGTGGTGCGCAGCCGGTCCGAACCGTGCGCGGCCGCGAGGTCCGCGATCTTGGTGAGCGTGGCACCGTCCACCCGGCCGACGCGCGGGGCGAAGCCGACGTAGAAGTTCCCGTCGTTCTGCTCGTGCACGCCGATGTGGTCGCGCCAGCGGGAGGTGGGCTGCGCGGGGGCGGGACCGTCGAGCAGCGGACGCTTGAGGTACTCGTCCTCCAGCACCTGGCGGAACTTGGCGGGACCCCAGTCGGCCATCAGGAACTTCAGCCGGGCGCGGGTGCGCAGCCGGCGGTAGCCGTAGTCGCGGAAGATCCCGACGACCCCGGCCCACACGTCCGGCACCTCGTCCAACGGCACCCAGGCGCCGAGGCGTTCGGCGAACCGCGGGTTGGTGGAGAGACCGCCGCCGACCCAGACGTCGAACCCGGCCCCGTGCTCGGGGTGTTCGACACCGACGAAGGCGATGTCGTTGATCTCGTGGACCACGTCCTGGACCGGCGAACCGGAGATCGCGGTCTTGAACTTCCGGGGCAGGTTGGAGAATTCCTTGGTGCCGATGTACCGCTCGTGGATCTCGTCCACCGCCGGCGTGCCGTCGATGATCTCGTCGGCCGCGATGCCCGCCACCGGTGAACCGATGATCACGCGGGGGCAGTCGCCGCAGGCCTCGGTGGTGGAGAGCCCGACGGCCTCCAGCTTCTCCCAGATCGCCGGGACGTCCTCGATGGCGATCCAGTGCAGCTGGATGTTCTGACGGTCCGTGATGTCCGCGGTGCCGCGCGCGTACTGCTGGGAGATCTCACCGATCACCCGCAGCTGGGCGGAGGTCAGCCGGCCGCCGTCGATGCGTACGCGGAGCATGAAGAAGCGGTCGTCCAGCTCCTCCGGTTCCAGCACGGCGGTCTTGCCGCCGTCGATGCCGGGCTTGCGCTGGGTGTACAGACCCCACCAGCGCATGCGTCCACGAAGGTCGTTCGGGTCGATCGAGTCGAAGCCGCGCTTGGAGTAGATGTTCTCGATGCGGGCGCGCACATTGAGAGCGTCGTCGTCCTTCTTGAACTGCTCGTTCCCGTTGAGGGGGGTGTAGTGCCCCATCGCCCACTGGCCCTCGCCGCGGTGGCGTCCGGCCTTGCGGCGAGGCGTGGTGGTCGCAGGCTGTTCAGGGGTAGCGGCCATGACAATACGTCCTTCGGGACTGCGGGAGGGCGGCTCTGAGCTGCGCACTCGCGTGGACGCGGTGGTGCGACGGGGCTTGCAGAGGAAAGGGAGCGCGGCGGTGCTGGGACTCTCAGCCCGCCGGACAGATGGCGCTGGACATGCGGCAGAGGTCGACGTGACGTCGACTCACCAAGGCAATTCCAGTTCCAGACATGACGGAAGCGTGTCACGCGCATCTCCGGCCAGTCCATAGCTATCCATCATGCGGACGAGATCGTCTCGTACAATGAGATGATGTGGCTTGCATCACCCGTGCGCACCTCTGTTGGATCCCCATCGGTCACGCTATGTCCCAAAAGTTCCACGGGCCCTGCACCGGACGGGTGTTCAGTTGGTGGACGCCCAGTTCAGCCGGGGTGGGTGCGCCGGGGATACGCCCGGATGCGCCGGAGCGCGCGCCGGGACGCTCCGGCGCGCGCCCCGCCCACTCACGCGGGGAAGGCCCCCGGCCACGGCCCGGGGGTGGCCACCTCGGGCTCCGGTGCGACCTTCGTGTCGAAGAGCCGGAACCCCCGGCGCTCGTAGTTGGCCAGGGCGTGCGGACCGTCCAGCGAGCAGGTGTGCACCCACACCTTGCGGGTCGCCTGCCGCCCGGGCCACCGCTCGGCGAGATCCCACGCGCGCGCGACGCCCACACCGAGCAGATGACCGCCGATCCGGCGCCCGCGGAAGGCGGGAAGGAGACCGAAGTACATGATCTCCACGACACCGTCGTCCTGCGGGTCCAGCTCGATGTACCCGGCGGGCGTCCCGTTCACGTACGCCACCCATGTCTCGGCCCCCGGCCGGTCCACGATCTCCTGCCACTGCGTGTACGTCAGGCCGAGCCGGTCCGTCCACAAGACGTCCCCGCCGACCGCCGTGTAGAGGAAGCGGCTGAACTCAGGCGACGGCACCTCGGCACGGACGATCGTCACGTCGCCGTCCGGCTCCTTCGCGGGTTCGAGATCGGTGGGGGCGGTCTGCTCCAGGGACCAGGTGGTCACATCGACGGTGGGGGCGGTGGGGCGATCGGGGCTGTTCATGGGCGTCAGGCAACCATGACGGCCGCCGGGGAGGGGAGGCGGGGGCCCCGGACTCGCCGGAGCGGGGCGCCCTCCGGAGTGCTCGGGGTGTCCGCGTCCGGAGCGTCTTCCGGGACTTCGGGGTGTGCTCCGCGGCGCCCGGGACGCCGGGAACGTCCTCGCCCTCAGGAGCTCCGCGGCGCCGCCCTGGCCCGTACCACCACCGGCGCGGTCGAGTGCGGCAGCAGATCGGCCGGTTCCTCCGGGTGCACGACCTCGACGTCGACCCCCTCCCGGAAGCGGTACGGGCGGTGGGCCAGCACCTCCGCGAGGTGACGGCGCATCCGCGACATCTCGGCGCGCACCGTCACCGTGCGGGTCCCGTCGCCGAAGATCTCCGCCGCCAGCTCGGAGGCCGTACACCCCTCCTTGCGCAGCGCCAGCGCGTACAGCATCTCCGCGTGCCGGGGCGAGAGCCGCTGCGTCCAGGTCCCCACCGGCCCCGCCACGTGCACCACCGGCTGCCCGGCCCGCCCCAGGTCCAGCACCACCCGGCGCGGCGGCCCGTCCGAGGCGTTCTGGGACGCCCCGTCCACCACCTGGACCAGCCAGCCCCCGGGCAGCGGCTCCACCCGGCACATCCCCAGCGACGGGAACCACGCCCGGCCGAGGGCGAGCGACTTGGGCAGCGGCAGCCGGTCCACCGGCGGCATCCCGGCCACCGCCGCCAGCCACCCGTGGGTGTCCACGGCGAGAGCCCGGCCGCCGATCCGGCAGAGGATCGGGGCCGCGACGGACCGCAGCCGCTCGATCGTCGCCAGGTGACGGTTGCGTATCTCGCTCTCGGCGAGCCTGGCCACCGAATCCACCAGGGCCAGCGTCGCCGGGTGGAAGGTGGACTCCGGACCGCTGACGTCGACGACGCCGATCAACCGCCCGTCACGCGGGTCGCGCACGGGGGACGCGGCGCAGGTCCAGCTTTGCAGGACGTCCACGAAATGCTCCGCGGAGTGCACCCGAACGGGGGTACGCGCGGCCAGCGCCGTACCGATCGCGTTGGTTCCCCGCACCGGCTCGGTCCAGGTGGCGCCCTCCTCCAGCCGGATGCCTCCCGCCCGCCGCATCACGGACCGGTCGCCCTGCCGCCAGAGCACGCGCCCCTGCGCGTCGCAGACCACCATGATCTGCCGGCTGCTGTCCACGAAGGAGGCCAGTCCCTCGCGCAGCAACGGCATCACCGCGCCGAGCGCCGTGGAACGCCGCTCGTGCTCGATCTCCTCGGCCCCCATCAGCGCACCGTCCGGCGCACGCTCCGGATCGACCCCGCTGCGCAGCGCCCGGGACCAGGAAGCGTCGATCTCCGCCCGGGGCGCCGGACCGGTACGACGGCCCGAGAGCCGCGCCTCGCGGGCCCGGCGCAGCGCGCGTACCGCGTCGGCGGGCGCCGGCGGGGGCGTTCGGGCAGGGCCTGTCTCCCTCACTGGTTTCACGAGTTCTCCCCCACACAAGGTGCCTCGGGCCCCGGTCGAGGTCCCAAGGTACTCATCCTGTCGCCGGCGGGGCCCGCGCGTTCCACGTGCCCGCCCGGCTTGCAACCCTTTGCAACTCTGGCCAAGCCTCGGGCAAAGGGTGAGAATGTGTCCACACCGTTCGGCGCGGCCTCGCGTCGGCGCCGCCCGGTGCAGCACCGGCGGGGAGGGTGGTGCCGTGTCGGCGCAGCACCACCCTCCTTCGCTGTCCCCGGCGGCCCCGCGACCGCCTGTCGGCGAACCCCGGCACTCCGACGGCGCGAGCCGGCTCAGCGCACGTCCACGACCGGGCGTGCCCGGCGGACGACGGACGCCAGGTCGAGCGTGTGCGGCAGCGTCCCGAACGCCGAGCCCCAGTCGCCGCCCAGCCGCGAGGCGCAGAACGCGTCGGCGACCTCCGGCGGCGCCCAGCGCACCAGCAGCGACCCCTGGAGCACCAGCGCCATCCGCTCGACGATCCGCCGGGCCCGCGCCTCGACCCCGTCCAGATCGGCCAGTTCGGTCAGCAGGTCCTTGATCGCCCCGTCCAGCCGGTGATCGGCCCCCCGCGCCTTCCCCACCTCACGCAGCAGGGCGTCCAGCGCCCTCGGCTCCCGCTGGAGCGCGCGCAGCACGTCGAGGGCCTGCACATTGCCCGACCCCTCCCAGATCGAGTTGAGCGGCGCCTCGCGCAGCAACCGGGGCATACCGGACTCCTCGACGTACCCGTTGCCGCCCAGGCACTCCAGCGCCTCGCCCACCACCGCGGTGCACCGCTTGGTCACCCAGTACTTCGCGGCCGGCACGGCGAGACGCAGGAACGCCCGCTCCTCCTCGGTGTCGGCGTCGTACGCGGCGGCCAGCCGCATCCCCAGCACCGTCGCCGCCTCCGACTCCAGCGCCAGGTCGGCCAGCACGTTGCGCATCAGCGGCTTCTCGATCAGCAGCCCGCCGAACGCGCTCCGGTGAGTGCTGTGGTGGATCGCCTGCGCCACCGCCTGCCGCATCAGCGCGGCGGAACCGACGACGCAGTCCAGCCGGGTCGCCGCGACCATCTCGATGATGGTGCGCACCCCCCGGCCCTCCTCACCGACCCGGCGGGCCCACGTCCCGTCGAACTCGACCTCGCTCGAAGCGTTGGACCTGTTGCCCAGCTTGTCCTTGAGCCGCTGGATCGCGAACACGTTCCGGGTCGCGTCCGGCAGCATCCGGGGCACCAGGAAGCAGGTGAGACCGCCCGGGGCCTGTGCCAGCACCAGGAAGCCGTCCGACATGGGCGCGGAACAGAACCACTTGTGCCCGGTGAGCAGGTACTCGCCCTCGGCGGCGAGCGGCTCGGCCCGGGTGGTGTTGGAGCGGACGTCCGTACCGCCCTGCTTCTCCGTCATCCCCATCCCGAAGAGGACCCCGGACTTCTCCGTGGCGGGCCGCAGCCCCTCCTCGTACACGTGCGAGGTCAGCAGCGGCTCCCACACCGCGGCGAGCGCCGGGTCGGTACGGAGCGCGGGCACCGCGGCGTGCGTCATCGACAGCGGGCAGCCGTGCCCCGCCTCGGCCTGCGTCCAGACCAGGAAGCCCGCCGCGCGCCGCACATGGCCGCCCTCCCTGCCCCAGGCGTCCGTGAGCCCGCCGGTCACGGCGTGACCCAGCAGACGATGCCACGACGGATGGAATTCGACCTCGTCGATCCGGTGCCCGTATCGGTCGTGGGTGCGCAGTTTCGGCGGATTCTCGTTCGCCTGCGCCCCCCACTCCTGCACCTGGGCCGATCCGGCCGCCTGCCCGAGCGTGCTCAGCTCCTGCCGGGCCCCGGGCAGGACTCCGGGGGCGAGATGTCGTTCCACCGCTTCGGACAGGGCGCGGTCGGCGCCGAAGACGTCGTAGCCGACCAGCGGCGGTACCTGATTGGTCACTGTGTGGGTGGTGGCTGCCATGCCGATACGGTAAGGACGTGCAGGCAGCAAATGAAACACCCGAGCGGAGATCGAGCCGGCTCCACCGTGCCCGAGTTCTCTACCGCAACGTCTCCAAGCGGCAGATGGCGTGGCATCTGCTCAAGGACACCGTCAACTCGTGCATGGAGTACCGCATCCTGGGGCTCGCGGCCGAGGCGGCGTTCTTCACCCTGCTGTCCCTGCCACCCCTGCTGCTCGGGCTGATCGGTCTCCTCGGGTACGTCGACGACTGGACGTCCACCACCACGGTGGCCTCCATCGAGCGCAACATCCTCGACGCCGCGCAGACCGTCCTCTCCGAGCGCGGCGTCAACGACTTCGCCAAGCCGCTCCTGGACGACATCACCCACGGGGCCCGCCCCGACGTCATCTCCATCGGCTTCGCCATCGCCCTGTGGTCGGGATCCCGCGCGGTGAACGTCTTCGTCGAGACCATCACCGTGATGTACGGACTCGACGGCCAGCGCGGCATCGTCAAGACCCGCCTGCTCGCCTTCCTGCTGTACGTCGTCGCCCTGCTGCTGGGGGCCGTGGTGCTGCCGCTGCTGGTGGCGGGCCCGGACCGGGTCATCGAGCTGGTCCCCTGGGGCACCGAGGTCCTCGCCGTCCTGTACTGGCCGCTGGGCATCGTGCTGACCATCGCCTTCCTGACCACCCTCTACCACGTGTCCGTCCCCGTCCGGTCGCCGTGGATCGAGGACGTCCCGGGGGCACTGGTGGCCCTGGCGATGTGGGTGATCGGCAGCTTCGTCCTGCGGTTCTACCTGACCAGCACCGTCGAGGGCCCGACCATCTACGGTTCACTGGCCGCCCCCATCGCCGTACTCCTGTGGATCGGCGTCTCCGCCTTCGCGGTGCTCGTCGGGGCCGCGGTGAACGCCGCCATCGACCGGGTGTGGCCGTCCCTGGCCACGGCCGCCGCACGCGAGGCCAACGACCTCGCCCGTGCCGCCCAGGCCGCCGAGTTCGTGGCCCGGACCCGGCCCTCGGCCTGGGCGATGTACGCGGACGACGAGGACGGCGCCGACGAGGGCGGCGACATGCCCTCCGAGTTCCCCGAGCGCTGGTCCCGCTTCCTCCCGCCGGACGACCTGAAGTCCCGGCTGCACGCGGCCTGGGACAAGGAGCCGAGGGAGACGAAGGAGCACAAGTCCCACCGCGACGACAAGGCGCACTGGGACGACAAGGCGGACCGGGAGCCGACGGACTCCGCGGACGGCCCGGTCGGCGGCTCCACCTGGCGGCCGGGGCCGCCGGATTAGGACCGGAGACGGGCGTTCCGGACGCGTCAACCGCCTGAACCGCCCCCGAACGCCCGCCTCTCAGCAGTCCTCCGGGTCCGTCCCCGGATCGGTCAACGACAGCCCCAGCTGAGCCCGTTCGGTGACCCAGCGGGTCGGGCGGTGGCGCGGATCGCCGGTCGTGGCGTACAGGGCCCGGCTCAACTCCCGCATCCGTACCGCTCCGACCCGGTCGCCCCAGGCCAGCGGGCCCTCGGGATAGCCGAGCCCGGTGGTGACGGCGAGGTCGATGTCGGCCGGGGTGGCGAGCGACCGCTCCGCGATGGACGCCGCGACCGAGACCACGGAGGCCAGCAGCCGCTGGGCGACGGAGCCGGCCGTGTCCCGTACCACCGACACGGCGTGCGGCTCGGTGCCGTCGGCCGCCCGGGCCAGCACCGCACGGGCGTCCCCGGCCGCCACCGGATCGCCCGCCGGGGTCACCGCCAGCACCCTGCGCCGGGCCGCCGGGGGCAGCGGATCGACCCCGAAGGTCCGCTGCGGCGGCAGCCCCTGCTCGGCGACCGCCGCCGCGACGGTGGTGCCCCAGACCGGTACCAGCACCACGGCGCGCGGGGACGGCGCCGCACCGCGTTCGATCCGGGCCCCCGCCGCGTCCAGCGAACCGAGCAGGGCCGCGGTGTACGCGTCACCGGCGGACAGGTCCCCGGCCGCGAGGAAGACAGGCCTCCCCGCGTCGCCGGTCACCGGCCGCTCCGGGGCGGGGCCGCTCGCCCCCGGGGTCCCGTATCCGTACCAGCCCCGGTCCGTCTTGCGGCCGTGCAGCCCCGCGGCCACCCGGTTCGGAGTGAGGTAGGAGGGGCGGAGCCGGTCCTCGTGGCGGAAGCCGGTCCAGATCGAGTCGATGACGGCGGCCGTCACATCCAGCCCGGTGAGGTCCATCAGTTCGAACGGGCCCATCCGCAGCCCCAGGACGTCCCGGGCGATCCGGTCGATGTCCGCCGGACCCGCCACCGACTCCTCCAGCAGCGCCAGGGCCTCCGTCACCAGCCCCCGCCCCGCGTGGTTGACGAGGAACCCCGGGGTGTCGGAGACAGTCACCGCACGGTGCCCGCACCCCTCCACCAGCGAGGTGAGGGCCGCCGGGATCTCCGGCCGGGTGGCCGCCCCCGGCACCACCTCCACGATCCTCATCAGCGGCACCGGGTTGAAGAAGTGCAGCCCCGCCAGACGCGAGGGATCGGTCAGCGTCGCCGCGATGCGGGTCACCGACAGCGAGGAGGTGTTGGTCGTGAACACCGCGGACGAGGGCAGTACCCGCTCCAGCTTCCCGAACACCTCGGCCTTGGTCTCCAGGTCCTCCCGCACCGCCTCGACGACCAGCTCCACCCCGGGCCCGGCCGCGAACGGGTCGTCCAGCGGCACGATCCGGTCCGCCGCCGCCGCGGCGTCCGCCGCGCTCAGCCTCCCCCTGGCCACCGACCGCTCCAGCATGGACCGTACGTGGCCGAGGGCGTCGGCCACCGCCTCCGGCCGCACGTCCGCCAACTCCACGGTGTGCCCGCCCGCGGCGGCCCACTGCGCGATACCCCGGCCCATCGCTCCGGCGCCGACGATCCTGATCCGCATGACAGAGGGTCCTTCCGACGACGGGTCCGGGCGGCCCCAGCGTAGACAGCCCCGGTGGACCGGGCCGGGACGGGGCCTGGATCCGGCCCGGTGGCGTACCTCACCGTGACCGGCGTCATGGAGCGGCGTGCGCCACCCGCATACCCTCGGGCCGAAGAACACCGCGCCACCCCGCAGTTGCCCGCGTACGCCGTCCCGGCCGCGAGCCGTCCCCGTAGAGAGGTCCCACCGTGACCGACCCGCTCGACGTCGTCGTCTGCGAACCGCTGCGCACCCCGATCGGCCGTTTCGGCGGCTCGTTCGCGCAGTCGGCCCCCGCCGCCCTCGCCGCACGCCTCGTCTCCGAGATCGTCGCGCGTACCGGCGTCGACCCGGAGCGTATCGACGAGGTCATCCTCGGCCACGCCTACCCGACCTCCGAGGCACCCGCCATCGGCCGGGTCGCCGCACTCGACGCGGGGCTCCCCGTCACCGTCACGGGTACGCAGATCGACCGGCGCTGCGGCTCGGGCCTCCAGGCGGTCCTGGACGCGGCGATGCAGATCCGCGCGGGCTTCAGCGAGGTCGTGATCGCGGGCGGGGTCGACGTCATGAGCGCCGCCCCCTACTACACCCACGACGGGCGCTGGGGCATCAAGGGCCCCGGCCTCCAGCTCCACGACTCCCTCGCGCGCGGCCGGGCCACCGCCGGCGGCCTCCACCACCCCGTCCCCGGCGGCATGATCGAGACGGCCGAGAACCTGCGGCGGACGTACGGGATCAGCCGCGAGGACCAGGACGCGCTCGCCCTGCGCTCCCAGCGGCGCGCCGCCCAGGCCGCCGCCGAGGGCCGCTACGACGCGGAGACCGTCCCCGTCACCGTCCGGACCCGCAAGGGCGAGCGGACCGTGTCCGCCGACGAGCACCCCCGCCCCGACACCACCGCCGAGCAGCTGGCCGCGCTGCGACCGGTGCTGGGGAAGTCCGACCCGGAGGCGACGGTCACCGCCGGCAACGCCAGCGGCCAGAACGACGCCGCTGCCGCCTGCCTGGTCACCAGCGCCGCCACCGCCGAACGCCTGGGCCTGACCCCGCTGGTGCGGCTCGTCTCCTTCGCCCGCGCCGGTGTCCCCGCCTCGACCATGGGCATCGGCCCGGTGCCCGCCACCCGGACGGCACTGCAGCGTGCCGGACTCACCCTCGCCGACCTCGACCTCATCGAGATCAACGAGGCGTTCGCCGCCCAGGTCCTCGCCTGTACCCGCGAGTTGGGCCTCGGCGAGAAGGACCACGAGCAGCGGATCAACGTCAACGGCTCCGGCATCTCCCTCGGCCACCCGGTCGGCGCCACCGGTGCCCGCATCCTGGCCACGCTCAGCCGTGAGATGCACCGGTCCGGGGCCCGGTACGGCCTGGAGACCATGTGCATCGGCGGCGGCCAGGGCCTCGCCGCGATCTTCGAACGCGTCACCGGCTGACCGGCCGCACCGGCTGACGTACGTCCCGGACACCGGATCCAGACGTGCGCACCGGATCCACCGGATCCAGGCGTACGCACCGGATCCACCGGATCCAGGCGTACGCACCGGATCCACCGGATTCGGACGGACGCACCGGACACCGGATCCACCGAAGACGACGGAAGGCCCGGCCGGGGAGCGGACACTCCCCGGCCGGGCCTCACCTTGAGACGTACGTCAGTTGCGCGCGTCCCGGGCGCGACGCATCAGCAGCACCCCGCCGAGCAGCATCGCGGCGCTGGTGCCGGCGGCCAGGCCGGTCTGGGCCGCACCCGTCTCGGCCAGCTCCGGCGGAGCGGGTGCGACGGGGGTACCCGACGGCGGCTCGTCGGCCGGGGGCTCCTCCGCCGGGGGCTCCTCCGACGGAGGCTGGTCGGTGGGCGGCTGAGCGGTGGGGGGCTGGTCGGTGGGGGGCTGGTCCACGGGCGGCTGGTCGACCGGGGGCTGGTCCACGGGGGGCTGGTCGACCGGGGGCTGGTCGACGGGGGGCTGGTCGACCGGGGGCTGGTCGACGGGCGGCTCCACCGGCGGCAGATCGATGGGCGGCAGGTCCACCGGAGGCAGGTCGGGGGTGTCCGCGTTGGCGCAGGTGTTGCCGAAGGCCGGGTTGAGCAGCGCGATGACGTTCACCGTGTTGCCGCACAGGTTGACCGGGACGTGGACGGGGACCTGGACCACGTTTCCTGAGCCGACGCCGGGGGAGTTGACCGCCGCACCCGACGCGCCGGCGTCGGCGTACGCCTGGCCGCCGGCGACGGAGAGGAGCCCCGTGGCGGCGGCGATGAGCAGCGTGTTTTTCTTCAGAACCTGTCGCATTTCCTGCTCTTCCTTGGAAATTTCCGTATGAGTGGACTCGTCCGAGGAATGACCGGACGGGCTTCACTGGGCGACCGGGGCCGGAGACCTTGGCGGGGCAGTCGTCCCACGTGCGCGCTGGATAACAGCCCTAACGAAACGCGCACGTGATGGAAACTCGGAGATGTGCGGGAAAGTTTTTCTCACTCGAACGGGTTGCATGTGAACGCGGTGAATGACGCGCTGTCCGAAAGGGCTGCTCCAACAGTCCTTCCCTGGAGGCGTGTTCCGTGCGGCGTTCCCTCGCCGCCCGCGGCTGGTCCAGGTGCACCGCGGGTGCAAGGTCCATGACGAATGCCCCGGGATTGCCGGTGGGCGTCAAGCGCATCAAGGGGGCCCGTGAGTCCGGGTGAACCGCGACCGTCGGGGCCGGGCGTGCGCCGGTCGGGCTCGTACGCGTGGTCGGGTGCCCACTCGGACGGGCAGCAATTCCTGAATTGCCGCAGGTGGGCGAGGCGGTTGCCGGGCAATCGGGTGAATGCGGAGAACCAAAGCCCGGGCAGCGAGTTGATCAGGCCGCTCCTCCACGGGGCAACGAGTACGAGAAGGGTTAATCGTGATCAAGAAGGTTCTGGCGACGGGTGCCGTCGCCGCATCCATCCTCGGTCTCGGGGCCACGCAGGCCATGGCCATCGGCAACGACGGCGGCACGACCTCGGTCAACGGCAACGGTGCCACGCAGTCCTACGGCAACGCCGAGACGAATGGCGACTGGAGCCCGCAGTTCGGCCTGGTCCAGGGGTCGCTCAACAAGCCCTGCGTCGGGCTGCCGCTCAAGGCCAACCTCGGTTCGCTCATCGGCCTGATCCCGATCTCGGTCCAGGACGTCAACGTGCTGTCCTCGCCGCAGAACCAGCAGTGCACCGAGAACTCGACCCAGGCGAAGGGCGACGAGGCGCTGTCGCACATCCTGGACGACATCCCGATCCTCTCCGGCAACGGCGCCGCCAACAACTGATCCACGCGCACCGCAGGGCCCGGGCCGACGGCCTTCCTCCCCGTCCGGCCCGGGCCCGTCCCCTGCCGTCTCCGCGGCAGTAATTGTGGCGGCCGTCCGTGCCCGCGTGCCTGTCGCGGTGCCGGCGGCCGTCGGATCATCGCACCATGCGGGTGGATTCCCAGAAAATCTCTCCTGTGAGAGTTTCGATTCCGCCCGCTCCTCGTTATGAAGGAAAGCGTCGGAGTGACGAGCGATCGACAGAACGCTCGTGCGGCACGAAATGCGTGACCGCCTCGGACTCCGTCGCGAGAAAGGGATGAAAATGAAGTACACCAAGGTCGCCGCTGTCGCCGCCGGAACCCTGATGGCGCTGGGTGCCGCCGCCCCCGCCATGGCCGACGCCGGTGCCGAGGGCGTCGCTGCCGGTTCCCCGGGCGTTCTCTCCGGGAACGTCATCCAGATTCCGGTCCACATTCCGCTCAACGTCTGCGGCAACACGATCAACGTGATCGGCCTGCTGAACCCGGCCTTCGGCAACACCTGCGTCAACGCCTGAAAATGGACCGGGTGAGCCGAGCTCACTCATGGTCGGCCCCGGATCGCCTCGGCGACCCGGGGTCTTCGCCTTTCCTCTCCGAGAACGGCCCTGTGATCCGGGGGAACGGGCTCCGGAGAACGTCCGGAAAATTACCGCCCCACACAGTTTCCGGGGCCATCCGGGCTCGTTGTCCTGGTGCAAGCGGCAGGAGTCACAACCAAAGAAGGCTTGTGTGCGGTCGCCCTGAGCGGCCGATACGGCTGCCGCTCCAGAAGGGAAGCTGAAAGTGAAGTACGCGAAGACCGCCGCGTTCCTTGCCGGTTCGGTGGCCGCCCTCGGAACGGCCGCTCCCGCGTTCGCCGCCGCGGCAGCCCCCACCGCCCCCGTCTTCAGCCTCGACACCGGCCTGAACCAGGTCATGGACAACGCTCCGCAGGTCGTCGACGCGCTCGGCGGCACGGTGGACGGCGCGACGGAGACGATGAAGAAGGACGGCACCGTCGGCAAGCTCGCCGGTGAGGCGAAGAGCGCCGCCAAGGGTGCGACGCCCCTTCTGGGCGGACTCTCGCTCGGCGGCTGACACCCGGTCACCGGCACCCCGCCTTTTCCCCGGCCCGTCAGGGCGGAAAAGGCACTGCGCCGGGCCGGTCCGCGCCGGAGGCCGACTTCCTGTGGCGAAACACCATTTGAGTGAACCGGCGCAACCAATCCCGCATCCGAGAGTTGATCAGATCGCTCCGGACAGGCGGGCACGTAGACATTTCGAGAAGGGCATTTCCATGTTCAAGAAGATTATGACCTCGGCCGCCGTCGCGGCCTCCGTCGTCGGCGTCTCCGCCGCGTTCGCGCCGTCCGCCATGGCCATCGGCAACGACGGCGGTACCACGTCCGTCAACGGCAACGGCGCCGTGCAGTCCTACGGCAACTCCGCCACCCACGGCGACTGGAGCCCGCAGTTCGCGCTCATCCAGGGCTCGCTGAACAAGCCCTGCATCGCGCTGCCGGCCAAGGCCAACCTCGGTTCGCTCATCGGCCTGGTCCCGATCACGGTCCAGGACATCAACGTGCTGTCCTCGCCGCAGAACCAGCAGTGCACCGAGAACTCCACCCAGGCGAAGGGCGACGAGGCGCTGTCGCACATCCTGGACGGCCTCCCGATCCTCTCGGGCAACGGCGTCGGCAACAGCTGACGCGCACGGGTGCGGGGCGGTGCCGCGACGGCGCCCCCCCCGCGCCCGTCGGTGCATCAGCACCCGACCGCGCGGGGCCTGTTCCCCTGTGCGACCGATTCTTCGGCCGTACGGAGGGGACAGGCCCTTCGTCGTGTCCGGGGTCCGTCCGGCAGCCTCCGCCCACCTGGCCGTACGTGCGGGGCGCACCGCCGGGTGCGGCTCCCGCACGGCCCCGGACCGGGGCGGCCCGGCTCCCTGACCCGCCCCGGTAAGGCCGTTGGGCCGGATGCCGCAGTCCGGCCGCCGCGGCGGCCGAGCGGGGGTAGGGCTCTCCCATGGACCAGTACGACAGTCAGAATCCGCCGCACGGGCAGCGGCCCGCGGAGAGCGACACCCCCATCTACGACCGGCTGTTCGCCGAGTGGCAGGCGGCGAACAGCAGCCGCCGGCCCGTTCCGGCGGCTCCCCGTGTTCCGGCGGCACGAAATCATCGCAAATCGCCCGAACAGTAGACCAAAGGCGTCTATTTCACGCCAGATCAAACCCATTTGAGTGGTACTGCGCAACCGAATCTGCGGCGCGGGGTTGATCAATACGTTCCACAACGGAACGCTCCGAAAGGTGAAGCGTGATGAAGAAGATGATGACCGGCGCGGCAATGGCTGTGTCCCTGATCGGTCTGTCCGTCGCCGCGGCCCCGATGGCCCTGGCGATCGGCAACGACGGCGGCACCACGACGGTCAACGGGAACGGCGCCGAGTCGGAGGTCGGCAACAGCGAGACCCGCGGCGCCTTCAGCCCCAACAACCAGCTCATCCAGGGCACGCTGAACGACCTGTGCCTCGGTGTGCCGGTCAAGGCCAACGTGGGCTCGCTGATCGGGCTCATCCCGATCACGGTCCAGGACGTCAACGTCCTGTCCAACCCGCAGAACCAGCAGTGCGCGGACAACTCCACGCAGGCGAAGGGCGACGAGCCGCTGTCGCACGTCCTGGACGACATCCCGGTCCTCTCGGGCAACGGCGCCGGCAACAACTGACCCGCGCGCGGCCGGGCGGCCGGCGGGGATCTCCCCGCCGCCGCCCGCGCCCGCAGGTGAGGCACCGCTCGTGACAATGCCCACCACCCCACGGGGGGTGGTGGGCATCGTCGTGAACGGAGGGGCCGGAGGAGCCGGAGAGGCGGGGCGGCAGCCGGCCAACGGTCCGGTCAGCCGAGTGCGCGCACCGGCATCAGGCAGTGGGCGGACGTGGCGACGATCTCGGGGTTCGCGGCGTACGCGCGCAACTGGTCCTCGGACACCGGCCGTCCGGGCACTGCCTCGGGCCAGGGGCGGGTCGCGAACATGCCGTACACCTGGCCCTGGTCCCTGGCGGCGGCCAGCCACTCGTCGGGTGCCGGGTACTGCGCGGTGAAGTGGGGGAGGGTCAGGACGGCCTGCCCGGACTGGACGAGGAGCTTGACCTGGAGTCCGGGCTGCTCGGCCGCGTTCGCGACGCCGCCGCCGACCTGGAGGCCGGCCCGTTCGAGCGCCGTCCGCATGGAGGCCTCGCCGACCACCGGACCGTCCCGTCCGTCCCCGAGGGAGTAGGTCAGAAGGAAGGCGACATCGTGCCCGCTCTCAGGGTTCCGGCCGCTCCATCCGATCACGATCTGGGTGCCCAACTGGGCAGGGGAGTAGGGGTAGGTGGACGTCTGGGATGAGGTCATGCTCGGCACCCTAACCGTGGCGGACCGGGTGTTGTGCACGCTTATCACCTGAACGAGGGAGATTTACGCGTAAATCCGGCGCGGACCCGGGAAGCGCGCACGACTGCGGCCGCGGTTGGACGGAGGCTCCCGGTAATTGCGTTGACGGGCGCCGGGGGCGACTGGCTAGGGTGGACCGCGTTCCCCTGCGACACCGCACGGGACGCCGAGTCGGCGAACGGCCACCGGCGAGGAACCAGGAGGTGAGGACATTGATGACTGTCACTGCGACGGGCACTGCCCGCAATCGGACCAGTTCTGTTCTCCCCCCTGTGGCCACCGGCTGACCTTCACCTCTCGCCGCGCCGAAGCGCGCGCTGCCGGGGCCACCCTGTGAAGGGTTTCCCCTTGTCTTTCTCCCTCACCGCTCTCTCCGGCCTCCAGGCCCCGTCGCACCCCCTCACGCCGTACGGCTGGGACGACGACTGGGCCGCCGCCTTCGCCCCGTACGCCGCGCAGGGACTCCTGCCCGGTCGTGTGGTGCGGGTGGACCGGGGCCAGTGCGACGTGATCACTCCCTCCGGCACTCTGCGGGCCGACACCGCCTTCGTCGTGCCCCGCGACCCGATGCGGATCGTCTGCACCGGGGACTGGGTGGCCGTCGACCCCGACGGCGACCCGCGCTTCGTCCGTACGCTGCTGCCGCGGCGTACGGCCTTCGTACGGTCGACCTCCTCACAGCGTTCCGAGGGGCAGGTGCTCGCCACCAACATCGACCACATCGTCATCTGTGTGTCCCTCGCGGTCGAACTCGACCTCGGCCGGCTCGAACGGTTCCTCGCGCTCGCCCTCTCCAGCTCCAGCGGCGACGCCCTGCTGGGCGGCGACGCGGATGCCGGCGGACAGCCCGAGATCGTGGTCGTCCTCACCAAGTCGGACCTGGTGCCGGACGCGGCGACGCTCGCGCACCTCACCGAGGACGTCGCGGCCGTGGCTCCCGGCGCGCAGGTTCTCAACGTCAGCTCCCACACCGGCGAGGGCGTCGACGTGTTCACCGCCCTCGTCTCCAGCGGTACGAGCGTGCTCATCGGCATCTCCGGCGCGGGCAAGTCGACCCTCGCCAACACCCTGCTCGGCGAGGACGTGATGGAGGTGATGGCCACCCGGGACGTCGACGGAAAGGGCCGCCACACCACCACGACCCGGAACCTGCTGGTCCTGCCGCACGGCGGGGTGCTCATCGACACCCCCGGACTGCGCGGGGTCGGACTCTGGGACGCGGAGGAGGGCGTCGGCCAGGTCTTCTCGGAGATCGAGGAGCTGGCCGGGCGCTGCCGCTTCCACGACTGCGCCCACGTCTCCGAGCCCGGCTGCGCGGTGACCGCCGCCCTCGATGACGGGTCCCTCTCCGCCCGGCGGCTCGACAGCTACCGCAAGCTGCTGCGCGAGAACCAGCGGATCGTCGCCAAGACCGACGCCCGCGTCCGCACCGAGATGCTGCGCGAGTGGAAGCGCAGGGGAGCGGAAGGGCGGGCCTCCATGGAGGCCAAGCGGGGGCGTGTCCGGTAGGAGTCACTCCTCACGGCCGCCGGGCCGGTGCTCCGGTCCGGCGGCCGTGATGAGCTAATGAGTGGCATGACCTATTTCATGTACGACATCACGGGCACTCCGGTCGAGGAGCCCGACGCCGACGCCGTGCGGGCGGCCGTGGCCTCCCTCGGCGAGACGGACAGCGAGAACCCGGACATCTCGCTCACCCACGAGTCCGGCTGGTCCCTGACCGCTTACGCGGGCGGGCTGCTGCTCTGGGAGAACGTGGAGGACGACTCGCTCGTCCCCGGCGTGATCGAGAAGGCCACCACCGAGGACGTGCTCCGGCTCTTCGGCAGGCTCGCCGCCGGGGACACCGACACGGTGGAGGCGGAGGGCTGGCGCCGCGACTGAACCGGCGCGAGGACGGGCGCGGGCGTTCCGGGGCGGTCGGGCACACCCGGCACTCAGCCCAGGACCACCGCGCCCAGCCACGCCCCGGCCACCAGCAGACACGCGTACAGCTCCACCAGCACCGCGTACCCCGTGGCCCGCATCACCGACCTGACCGAGGCCCATCCGGCGCTCCGGGACCCCAGCCGCAGCCGCTCGACGCCGTAGACACCGCCGACGTAACCGAGGGCCCCGCCCACCACCGGCAGCACGAAGAACCCCCCGATGGCGGCCAGCCCGCCGACGAGCAGGGTCCGGCGCGGCGCCCCCGACTCCCTCGGCCGCCGGGCCGGCAGAAGGGGTTTCAGCGCCTGGTTGAGCAGCAGGACCGCCGTCGACCCGATCAGCACCCCCCAGGCGAGCGGCGACACGTCGGTCAGCGCCCACCAGAGCACGGCGGCCCAGACGATCGCCTGGCCCGGTACGCCGGGTACCAGGACCCCGACCAGCCCGAGCAGCATCACCAGGGCCACGGCGAAGAGCTGCCACACACTCATTCGACCAGCCTGCCGGAGACCCCGGGTTCCCGCGCGTCAGCGCAGGTCGGACGCGGCGTGCCGGGTCCAGGAGCGAGGGAGGCGGCCAGGACCCCGCCGCAGCGGGCCGGGGCCGGGTACGGAGTCAGCGCCGGGGGTGGCTGCGGGCCACCCAGCCGCGCTCGTACGCGTGCCAGCCGAGCTGGAGCCGGGTCGACACACCCGTCAGCTCCATGAGCCCCTTCACCCTGCGCTGCACCGTCCGCAGCCCCAGCTCCAACTGCTTGGCGACACTCGCGTCCGTCAACCCCGCGAGCAGCAACGACAGGATCTCCAGGTCGGTGGGGTCGGGGCCGTTCTCGCCCTCCTTCAGACACCCCTGCTCGCCCAGCCGGAGCGGCATCGCCTCGCGCCAGACAGCCTCGAACAGCCCCATCAACGACTCCAGCAGTCCGCTCGCGTGGACGACCAGGGCCGCGGGTTCGGCGTTCCGGCCGGTCAACGGCACCATGGCGAGGGCCCGGTCCGCGACCACCAGCTTCGTCGGTACCCGCTCCACCACCCGGCACTGCTCGTCCCGGCCCAGCGCGGCCGACAGCTCCAGAATGCCCTGCGGCAGCGACAGCACCTCGCGCTCGACGACCACGCGGAACGAGACCCCGCGCGCCGCCGCCCGCTCCTCCGACTCGTTGTCCGTACCGCTCACCGCGATCGGGTTCCCGGTCACCAGTGCGCAGACCTCGAACGCCGCCCCCAGCTGCAACTGGTGGAAGCGCTGGGCCACCGCGTTCGCCCCGGTCACCACCTCCACCAGGTCGTGCACGGTCGGTTCGCTCGCCTCGGCACGGTACTCGGCGGCCAGCAGCGCCGACGCCAGCTCCGCCTGGTCCAGCTCGTGCCGCTGCTGGATCAGCAGCGCGCCCAGCGCGACGCCGGGCGGAGCCGCCACCCACCGGTCGGACCGCGCCGACGACTGCGCGGCCAGCCCCTGCTGCTCCAGCCGGCGCAGGGTCCGTTCGGTCTCCGCCTCCGGCAGCCCCAGACGGTGCGCGAGATGACGGAGTTCGGCCGCCCCCAGGGCGACCAGCGCGCGGTAGGCCGCTTCCTGTCGTTCGTCGAGACCTATGGCACTCAGCATTCTCCTCGGACCCTCCCCGGGCGTCACGAATCACGCACCACCTGCACCGGCGGACTCGCCGTGGCGGGAAACGGCCACGGCGCAAACCCGCCGCGCCCATCATCCCCGTACTGATGGCCCCCCTGCCAAGGTGGCATCGCCCTAGGACTGTTCCGTGTTTTCCCTGGACACGCGCCGAACAGTCGCGCGGGCCGCCAGGACCGGCCCGCCGGGCGCCCTTCCCGTGGGGGGTGGGGCAGCCCGGCGGGCCAACGGGCCAAGGCCGTGTCTTTTTCCCGACGTCCCGGTTCGGGCCGCCGTTCGCGGTGACAATGAGGGCATGAGTCAGCAGGGGGAGAACTCCACCGACCACGAGGACGATTGGTGGCGCAAGCTCTACGACGGGGCCGCGCCGGACACCGGACCCGCCGCCGCGCGGGACACTCTGGACGACCGCTTCGACTCCGCCGCGGACGCGGTGAGTTCGACGACGTCTCCGGCCGACGGCCCGCAGGAGCCCGCCAATGGCCTGGCGAGCGAGGATGCGGAAAACGAGAGTGCGGCGGTCGAGGGCCCGGACGGCGACGACCCGGCCGGCCCGTACGGCCCCGAGGCCGACACCGGCCCGTACGACCAGGCCGCCGAGGCCGGCCCGTACGACCGGACCGTTGACACCGGCCCGAACGACCAGGCTGTCGACACTGGCCCGTACGACCGGACCGTGGACACCGGACCGTACGATCCGGCTGACCAGGCCGACCCGTACACCTATACCCACGCCGACCCCGACGAGGACGCTCTCCTCGCGGACCAGGACCACCACGAGGACACGGTTGTCACGGCCGCCTGGCGCGGCGTGGTGTCACCCGGCACGCAGCCGTCCGCGCAGCTCCCGTCCGCGCAGCTCCCGTCCGCTCAGCTCCCGTCCGGTCCGCGCCCGCCCGCACCCGACCGGCGTCCGTCCGACCCCCGCTCGCCGGTGCTCGGACCGCCGTCGCAGCGCCCGGCCCCGCCGCAGCGCCCGCCGGTGCCGCCGCCCGGAGTCGTCCGGTTCGCGGCGCCGTGGGAGACGCCCGCCGGGCCCGCCGTGCCGCGCACCTTCGCCGTGCCCGTGCCCCCGCCCCCGCCTCCGGCGGAGAGCCGGAACGACACGGCCGGCGGCAGGCACGCCAAGGGCCCTGCCCCGCAGGGAGCGGGTGAGCCGCTCCCGGTCACCGGTCACCGGCCCGCCGCTCCCGGCCACCTCGGGGACCGCCCGCCCGCCTACGAGCCCGAGCCCGCCACCCTGCCGGCCACCACCCCGCTCAACCTCGACGGACTCGTCCCCGACACCGTTCTCGACGGCGCCCGGTACGGCACGTACACGCTCCGCACCGTCTCCGTGCGCGGCGACGCGGCCCGGTTCTGCGGCGAACCCCGGAGCGACGCGCTGCTCACCGCGCGGTTCGGCAGCGGTGAGAGCGGTCTCGTCCTCGTCGCCGTCGCCCGGGGCACCCGGGGCGCCCGGGGCGCCGAGGGGGCTCACCTCGCGGCGGCGGACGCCTGCCGCTGGATCGGCGGCGCGGTCGGCCGCAGCCATGCGCGCCTCTCCGAGGACATCCGGGCCGGGCGCAGGGGCGAGCTGAAGTCCGGGCTGCACCGGCTCACCGACCGTACGTACGGCAAGCTCCGGTCCCGCGCCACCGAACTGGGACTGGACCCGCGGGAGCACGCGGTCGGGCTGCGCTGCCTGCTGCTCTCCGCCGACCCGCGCTGCCGTACCCGGGTGTTCTTCGGCGTCGGCCTCGGCGGTCTCTTCCGGCTGCGCGACGGTCTCTGGCAGGACCTCGAACCCACCCTCCCCGAGGGCGGGGCGGCCAGCGGTGAGGCAGTCGTCGGCTTCGGCTCGCCGCCGCGCGAGCCCTACGCACCGAGCCCGCCCGGCACCGGCGAGGACCGGCTGACGCTGGACCTCCAGATCCCGACGCCCCCGGGGCCGTACATCGAGGACCCGCTGCCCCCGCCCCCGGAGCCCTTCAGGTTCCGGGCGTCCGTGGCCCGTTCGGGTGACACGCTGCTGCTCTGTTCCCCCGGACTCGCCGACCCGATGCGCGCCGAGCCGGCTCTCGCCGGGGAACTCGCCGCGCGCTGGGCTCCCGGGGGCCCGCCCGGCCTCGCCGACTTCCTGGCGGACCTGCACATCCGGATCGAGGGGTACGCGGAGGACCGCACGGCCGCCGCGGTCTGGGAGGCGTAACCGCGTCCGCCATGGGTTGATGGACTGCGGAGACCGTCCGGCTGCGATCCCCGGAGGTCCGGGAGTTTCGGATTCCGGAGTCCGGACAGCCGATCGTGCACGGATCACGGGCAGAGAGGCGCATTCCCATGGCCAAGCAGAACGTGTCGGAGCAGTTCGTCGACATTCTCGGACGGGCGGGAGTGAAGCGGCTGTACGGCGTCGTCGGTGACAGCCTGAACCCGGTCGTCGACGCCGTCCGGCGCCACCCCGGGATCGAGTGGATCCAGGTCAGGCACGAGGAGACAGCCGCCTTCGCGGCCGGTGCCGAGGCGCAGATCACCGGTGACCTCGCGGCCTGCGCCGGCTCCTGCGGCCCCGGCAACCTCCACCTGATCAACGGGCTGTACGACGCCCACCGCTCCATGGCCCCGGTGCTCGCCCTCGCCTCGCACATCCCCTCCGGCGAGATCGGACTCGGCTTCTTCCAGGAGACCCATCCGGAGCTGCTCTTCCAGGAGTGCAGTCACTACAACGAGATGATCTCCAACCCGCAGCAGATGCCTCGCCTCCTCCAGACGGCGATCCAGCACGCCATCGGGCGGGGCGGCGTGAGTGTCGTCTCCATGCCCGGTGACGTCGCATCCCGGCCGGCGCCCGAGAAGTCGGTCGAGCACGCCCTCGTCACCTCGCGGCCCACGGTCCGTCCGGGCGACGAGGAGATCGACAAACTCTGCAGGATGGTCGACAAGGCCAAACGGGTGACCCTGTTCTGCGGCAGCGGTACGGCCGGCGCGCACGCCGAGGTGATGGAGTTCGCCGAGAAGGTGAAGGCGCCGGTCGGCCACGCGCTGCGCGGCAAGGAATGGATCCAGTACGACAATCCGTACGATGTCGGGATGAGCGGGCTGCTCGGCTACGGCGCCGCGTACGAGGCGACCAACGAGTGCGATCTGCTGATCCTGCTCGGCACCGACTTCCCGTACAACGCCTTCCTGCCGACCGACGTGAAGATCGTCCAGGTCGACGTCCGGCCGGAACGGCTGGGGAGGCGGTCCAAGCTCGATCTCGCGGTCTGGGGCGATGTACGCGAGACGCTGCGCTGCCTCACCCCGAGGGTGAAGCCGAAGAGCGACCGCAAGTTCCTCGACCGGATGCTGAAGAAGCACGCCGACGCGCTGGAGGGCGTGGTCAAGGCGTACACCCGCAAGGTCGAGAAGCACACACCGATCCACCCGGAGTACGTGGCCTCGGTCCTGGACGAGATCGCCGACGAGGACGCGGTGTTCACGGTCGACACGGGCATGTGCAACGTCTGGGCGGCGCGCTACCTGACGCCCAACGGCAAGCGGCGGGTGATCGGTTCGTTCAGCCACGGCTCGATGGCCAACGCCCTGCCGCAGGCGATCGGCGCCCAGTTCACCGACCGCAACCGCCAGGTCGTCTCGATGTCCGGCGACGGCGGATTCTCCATGCTGATGGGCGACTTCCTCACCCTCGTCCAGTACAACCTGCCGGTCAAGGTCGTACTGTTCAACAACTCCGCGCTCGGCATGGTGGAGTTGGAGATGCTGGTGGGCGGACTTCCCTCGTTCGGTACGACCAACAAGAATCCGGACTTCGCCGCGGTGGCGCGTGCGTGCGGCGCCTACGGCGTCCGGGTGGAGAAGCCGAAGCAGTTGGAGAGCGCCTTGCGGGACGCCTTCAAGCACAAGGGCCCGGCGCTCGTGGACGTCGTCACCGACCCGAACGCCCTGTCCATTCCGCCGAAGATCAGCGCCGACATGGTGACCGGCTTCGCGCTCTCCGCGGGGAAGATCGTGCTCGACGGCGGGGTTGGCCGGATGCTCCAGATGGCCCGGTCCAACCTGCGCAACGTGCCCCGGCCCTGAAGAAGCCCTTACCCGACGGAGCTTGAGGGGTACGCGCCGCCGGTGGGGGGCGGCGGCGCGTACCGGAACCGGGTGTCGCGATGGGACCGAAGCGTCAGCAGCCGTGGTCGACGAGGTCGAAGGTCACGTAGTGGTCGGCGGTGTAGTAGTCCTGAACCGCCGAACCGGTGACGATCCGGCGGGCACCCCGAGTGGTGGAGCCCGGCGTCACGACCGTGTACTCGTGGTAATAACCGGCGGCCTTGCTGGGCAGGACGCCCTCGCGGTTCTGGAACACCACGCCGTCCTGCGAGTAGGGGAACGGGCCCCCGGCGTCGATGAGGTCGAGCGTGTCGTGTGCCTGGGACGGCAGGTCGGAGTAACAGATGCTGCCGACCGACGCGACGGAGAACAGCGCGTAGGGGGAGGAGGCGGCGTACGACGGGGAGGAGGCGTACGCCGCCGCGGAGGTGGGGGAAGGGTCCGCGACGGCGGCCGAGACCGGGGCACCGACGAGGAGCGCGGACAGGAGGGCGGCGGTGCCGCCGAGCGTGATGACCCGTGGGGGGATTCGCATGGGCTCTATGATGACGCGCGTAGATCCCTCCGCGTCAACGGCAACTCCCCGGAATTTTCTCGAAGTTAACCAACGGAGTCACCAGCGGGCGCCACTGTGCGCGACAAAGCGTGATCGCGTGGTGGCGGGGCATGCATTCCGTGAGGACGTTCGAGGGATCGAGGAAGAAGGAGGCTGAATCGGCGTGCGGGCGGGGGACATGATGGAACGTCACAACAAGGCCGGTCACCGCGGGGGAGGGGGACGTTCTCCCGGCGTCGGAGAGGGGCAGGGCGAATGCCTGTACCGCCGGCTCGGGCACACCGACAGCTCCGCCGTCGGAAAGGTCCGGCGTGATCTGCGGGACTTCCTCCGGCCCCGGATCGGCACGGAGTCCGTCGAGACGGCGGAACTGCTGATGAGCGAACTGCTGACCAACGCGCTGATCCACACCCGCAACGGTGCGGCCGTCACGGCCACGGTCGAGGGGGCACGGGTCCGGGTGGAGGTGCGGGACTTCGCGTCCGGCATGCCCCGGTCGTACGTACCGAACGCCGACGACGGTACGCACGGCAGGGGGCTGATCCTGGTACGGAGCCTCGCGGACGCCTGGGGGGTGGAAGCGCAGGTGCTGGGCAAGGTGGTCTGGTTCGAGGTCGTCGATTAGGCGGTGCCCGATTCAGGCCGCCGGACGTGGTGCGGAGTCCGTGGGCGGTGGATCACCCTCTGCCCACGGACTCCTTCCCGCCTCCACCGTACGGGCGTTGCCGGGGTGCTCAGCCGAACTGCTGCTCAAGATCCTTGAGTTTGCGCTCCAGGGAGTCGAGCCGCGGCAGTGCCTGGGTGTCGTCCTCGGCCGTGAGGTCGACGGTCAGGGGGTCACCGCCGGAACTCGGCGCGCCGTTCTTCGGGCCGGGTTCGCCCGCAGTCCGCGGTGAGCCGCTGACGGCCTGCAGCGGTGGCCGGGGGCGCAGCGGGAGCTGGCCGGGTTCCGTCGTGGCGGATTCCACGGCAGGCCGGTCCGCGTTCGGCGAGGGGGGCAGCGCGGGGGCGTCCACCTGGCGGCCTCCGCGCCTGTTCCAGGCACGGTTCTGGCGGTTGAGCGCCTTGATGCGCGCCCGGTCCAGCTTCTCCTGGTCCCGCCTGCGGATGCGGTCCTGCTCCTGCTCGCGGCGGTCCTCGCGCACCTCGTCGACCGCTTCGTCCAGGGTGCGCACCCCTTCGAGGAGCATCAACGACCAGGCGTCGAAGGTCTCCCGGGGGGCGCGCAGCCAGCGGACGATGCGGATCTGCGGCAACGGCCTGGGAACCAGGCCCTGTTCGCGCAGGGCGGCCCGGCGGGTCTGCTTCAGCGCGCGGTCGAAGAGCACCGCCGCCGAGAGCGACATCCCCGCGAAGAACTGCGGGGCGCCCGCGTGGTCGATGCCGCGCGGTGCGTGGACCCAGTTGAACCAGGCAGCCGCACCGGCGAACGTCCACACCAGCAGCCGCGATCCGAGGGCCGCGTCCCCGTGGCTCGCCTCGCGCACGGCCAGTACGGAGCAGAACATGGCCGCACCGTCGAGGCCGAACGGGACGAGGTACTCCCAGCCTCCGGAGAGGCCCAGGTTCTGCTGGCCGAAGCCGACGAGGCCGTGGAAGGAGAGCGCGGCGGCGACGGCCGCACAGCAGAACAGCAGGATGTAGGAGGCGGTGGCGTAGAGCGCTTCCTTGCGCCTGCGGCGGTCCTCGCTGCGTTCCCAGCTGTCGTCGGCCGAGGCTTTGCCGGCGGCACGCTTGCCGCGTGCGACCACCGTCACCGCCGCCATGACTCCCACGAGCAGCACGGCGCCCGGAAGCAGCCAGTCAAGCGACATGTCGGTCAGTCTCATGCGCGGTTCCTCGGGTCACGTAGGGCGTTTCGGACGCCATCGTGACGGAACTTCCGCTCGCCTCAAGCGGATTCGGGGGAAGAGCACGCCTTCGGGGGGCTTTGAGCGTACAGGTGACCGCATTTGGGTCGAACTGCCGCACGAGACGGAAGAGTTGCATTCGAGGGACGCTCCCTCGTGCGGGTGGTGTCGATTACGGGGCGGCGCTCAGCTTCTTCACGCGGTCGCTGTCACAGGTGCGCGGGCAGGTGACGCAGGTGTCCTCGGGGCGCAGCGTGTAGAACAGGCAGCAGCTGGCACGGTCACGGGTGGGAAGGGACTCGCCGTTGGGACCGGTCAGTTCGCGGAAGCCGGCGGCTCCGACGTACGGCTTGGTGGCGCCCGGGAGCAACCGCTCCAGTTCGGTCATCGCCCGGGTCTCCTCGCCCAGCAGATGGGCGACGTACCAGAGGCCCTCGACGATCTCGTCCGTCGCCATGCCCCACAGCGCCCGCTTCCCGCGCCGCATGCGGGGGCCGAAGCCCTCCAGGACGGGGCCCATGTGGGCGGCGACGGACGCCAGCACCTCGGCCCGGAGCGCCGCCTCGTCCGGCACCACGCGCGCGTCGGGGTGCGAGGCGGCCGGGTCGTCGGGCAGGCAGGCGAACTCGCGCACGCGGACGGCGAAGTGGCCCAGCGCCCGCTGGAACGCCACGTCCTCGACCGGGACCCGCGGCACCCTCCGGTGCAGGAACCACGGCAGGGTCACCAGCAGGCAGGCGGGCCAGGCGTACCGGTGGAGCCCGAAGCTGGCCACCACGTCCGGACGGGCCCGCTGCTGGTAGTCGCGCAGGATCTGCGCCTCGTCCCACTGCAGGAACGTGTCGACCGCCGCGCCGCCCGAGGCGAGCCCGTCCGCGTGCACCCAGCCGGAGCCTGCGGGCAGCGGCGCCGCCGCGTCGAGGACGTCGGTGCGCAGGCCGGGGAAGACCTCGGCGAGGCGCGCGTACGCGGACGTCACCGGGGAGGCCGGGGCGGTGCCGGCGGGCACCGTGGGAACGGTCATGCGGGACCACCGAATCACGAGCGTTGGCAGGCAAGCCTTACCTTACCCGAAGTGATCGACGTGTGAACCCGGGGGTCCTGCGCCTATCGTGCTCGGGTGGCTGCGCCCGTGCGGGACGGTGCGGGCGGGGACGAGGAGGACCGGTGGAGCAGGGCAGAACGCGGCGGGAGGACGCGCTCGCGTTCTCCGCGTACCCGGAGCGTGCCGGGGCGGGGGCGTCCGGAGTCTCCGGTACGTCCGGCAGGGCCGGTTCGCCGGAAGGCCCCGGGGCGTCCGGAGCCGGTCCCGTCCCTCGCGTGCCCGAACAGGCCGGACGCGGCACGGCGCGCGGCGAGCACACCCACGGCGAGGCCGCCGCGCCTCCGTCCGTCCGCCGGCACTCCGTGCGCGGGCAGATCCTCGACGCCCTGCGCGACGCCCTGGCGGCCGGGGATCTCGTCCCGGGTCAGGTGTACTCCGCTCCCGCACTCGGCGCGAGCTTCGGCGTGTCCGCCACCCCGGTACGCGAGGCGATGCAGCGGCTGGCCGCGGAGGGCGCGGTGGAGGTCGTACCGAACCGCGGCTTCCGCGTCGTCGAGCGCGGCCCGCGCGAACTGGCCGAACTGGCCGAGCTCCGCGCGCTGATCGAGGCGCCCGTCGTGCTGCGGCTCGCCCGGATCGTACCGGCCTGCCGCTGGGGGACCCTGCGGCCGCTGGCGGAGGCCACGGTCGCCGCGGCGGCGACCGGGGACGGCTCGGCCTACGCGGAGAGCGACCGCGCCTTCCACCGCGCCCTGCTCGCCCTCGCCGGCAACGCCCAGCTGGTGGCCCTCGCCGACGACCTGCACCGCCGCTGCCCGGGTCCGCTGCCCGGGGCCGCACCGGGCCGGCCCGCCGGGCTGCGGGCCGACGCGGCGCAGCACACCGCGCTGCTGGACGCGCTGGCCGACCGCGACACGACGGCCGTACGCGCCCTGGTCGCCGAGCACTACCGGAGCCCGGCGGACGGCTGAGCGAGGCGTGAGCACCGCACAGCCGTCCGCGCGGGCACAGCGGCCCGCGCTCGGTTCGCCGCGCCGGCCGCACTCAGTTCGCCGCGGCGACCTCCGGTTCCGGGGGCTGGTCGAGCAGCGGGGCGAGCCAGGTCGGTACGCCGCCCAGCAGCCGGAAGAGGCGACCCGCCTCGGCGCGCAGCCGGGTGGCCACCGGTTCGGTCTCGGTCTCCGCGAGCGAGATCAGCGCGGGGGCCGTCCCGACCAGGTAGCCCAGCTCCTCCCTTATCCGCAGCGACTCCGCGAAGCCGTGGCGCGCCTCCGCGCGCTCCCCCGCACTCAGGGCCAGGGACGCGAGGTGACGCCAGGTGAAGGAGAGCAGTAACGCGTCCCCCCTGGCGGTGGCGCCCGCGTGCGCCCGCCGGAAGGCGGCCCGCGCGGAATCGGGCGCCTGGGCGATGTTCTGCGCGATCAGCCCGCGCCGGAAGTCCAGCAGGGGCCGGCCGGGCGCGTCCGGGGCGAGCAGCGCCGCCGCGCGGCTGAGTGCCACGGACGCCTCGTCCGCCCGGTCGCGGATGCCGAGCAGGGTCGAGGCGTACGCCAGATAGCCGCGTTCGCAGGCGGCGGCTCCCCGCTCGGCGTTGTCCCTGGCGAGCGCCTCCGCCGCCCGCAGGGCCTCTTCGGCCTCGGTCCAGCCCTTGGTCGTGTAGAGGCAGCGCTCGGTCAGCAGGACGGTGCGCTGGAGGGCCGCGGCCGGATCGGTCGCGGCGCTCGGTCCGAGCAGTGCGGCGGCGTCCGTCCAGCAGGCGCGTGAGCGCAGCCGCCACACCGCGGTCAGGAGAGGAGGTTCGTCATCGGCTGTCGTTCCGGACCCAGACATGGCGGTGTACGCCACATTGCCTCCCCGAGCGCGCCATTGAGCTGTTGAGTGTGGGCGCATCTCAGCACGGATCGGCAGCCCGGCCAAGAGGGCGGGCCAGGTTCAGGTGAAAGATTTCACAAACGGGTGTCGGCCTTGCGGGGCACGGGCGGCGCCGGGTCGGACGAGGAAGGTCAGCTCATGCGCAGGGCGAGGAAGAAATCGAGCTTGTCCTCCAGCCGCGAGAGGTCGCGGCCCGTCAACTGCTCGATACGCCCGACGCGGTAGCGCAAGGTGTTGACGTGCAGGTGGAGGCGGGTCGCGCAACGGGTCCAGGAGCCGTCGCATTCCAGGAACGCCTCCAGGGTCGGGATCAGCTCGGCGCGGTGCCGCTCGTCGTAGCTCCGCAGCGGGTCCAGCAGCCGTGCCGTGAAGGCCCGCCGTACGTCGTCGGGAACGAACGGCAGCAGCAGGACGTGCGACGCCAGCTCGTCGTGGCCGGCCGCGCAGACCCGCCCCGGGCGGGCCGCTGCGACCCGGCGCGCGTGCCGGGCCTCTTCCAGCGCCCCGCGCAGACCCTCGGCCGAGTGGACCGCCGCGCTGACCCCCAGGGTGAGCCGCCCGTCGTCCGCGAGTCCCGCCGAGAGCGGCTCGCGGACCGCGTCCAGCAGGGCTCCTGCGCGCAGGGCGGGGTCCACCGCCCCGTGGACACCGCCGCCGTCGTCCGCTCCGTCACCGGGTACCGGCCCGGCCGCGGAGACCGCCGGCAGCGGTACGAGCGCGATGGCCTCGTCCTCCGTGTACGCCACCGCTATCCGGTCCGCCGAGTCCGGCCCGGTGACCGCCGGGTCGACCAGGATCTCCTCCAGCAGCGCCTGGGCCACCGGGCCCCCCGCCCCGTCCTCGGCACCGCCGCGGGCCGGCGAACCGCCGTCCGGCGCCTCCCACTCCACCCGCGCCACCACGACCTGCCAGTGCGGAGCGGTACCGAGGCCGGGCAGCAGCACCGGTGCGGCCACCCGCAGCCGGGCCGCGACCTCGGCCGGGGCGGCGCCGGTCTGCACCAGCTCCAGCACCTCCTGCGCGAGCCGGCGGCGTACCGTACGCGCGGCGTCGCGCCGGTCGCGTTCGACGGCGATCAGCTGGGTGACGCCCTGCAGCAGGTCCAGCCGGGCCTCGGGCCAGTCGCCCGGGTCGGCCTCCACCGCGAGGAGCCACTCCGAGAGGGCGGACCCGCGGGTGCCCCACGGGGCGGGAACGGCGCCCCGGCCGGTGTTCCGGATCGGGAAGAGCGCGTACGTGGTGCCGTCCACCGAGGTCGCGTGCGGACCCCGGCGACCGGTCCTGGCCGCCGCCAGGTGGCGGCCGGCGAGAGCCGTCGCGACCGGGCCGGGCAGCGGCTTCCCGGCATCGGCGATCCGGCGGCCGGTGGGGGACAGCACCCACGCCGACAGGGACAGATCCCCGGCGAGCAGGTCCAGGACCACCTCGGGACCGCCACCCGCCGGACCCGAGGTCATCAGCCTGCGGTGCCGGTCCACGACGGCGGCCAGATCCCCGGCGCGCTCGCCGGACACCTGGCGTACGACGTACTCGGTGATCGTCGCGAAGGCAACCGTCTCGTTCACCGCGAAGAGCGGCATGCGGTGGTGCCGGCAGGCCTCGACCAGGTCGTCGGGTATGGGGCCGAGCTCGGCCTCGCCCGCCGCCAGCGCGCTGACCCCGGCCTGGGCGAGTATCCGGACGAAGGGCTCCGAATCCGTCGCGTCGTGGCGCCAGGCCAGCCCGGTGAGCACGAGCTCGCCGCCGGAGAGGTAGCGGCTCGGGTCGCGCAGGTCCGTCGTCATGACGCCCCGGACCGGACGGTCCAGCTCGTCCTCGCCGCCGAGCAGCCGCAGCCCCAGCGCGTCGGTGTCCAGCAGTGCGCGCAGCCGCATCTCGTTGCCGCCGATCTGTTTTTCGTAGGTTCCAGGGGTCCTGTGAATTGCGGCGAGGTTTCCGACCCTCGCCATTCGTTCGAATCTACAAGACGAGCGAGGAGACCAGCCAACTCCTTCATTGTTTCGGTGACTGCACCGGTTGGAGCACGGCTTGTGTACTGGAGGCCACCCTGCGTCAACAACTGATGAAGGGCGACCGCTCTCCGGCCGTACGCGGACCGCTCCCCAGCCGTACGCGGACCGTTCCCGGCCCCGCGCGGACCGGCCCCCGGCACCGTTGCGGGGTTCTTCTTCCACCCTGCGCAGCCCATCGAGAAGAGAGCCACTCATGGACTTCCTTCGCCCCGCCGCCTGGGAGGACGCGCTCGCCGCCAAGGCCGAGCACCCGGCGGCCGTCCCGCTCGCGGGCGGCACGGACGTGATGGTCGAGATCAACTTCGACCACCGCCGCCCGGACCACCTCCTCGACCTGAGCCGGATCGGTGAACTCTCCGACTGGGAGGTCGGCGAGCGGACCGTACGCCTCGGTGCCTCGGTGCCGTACAGCGCGATCATGGAGCACCTCAGGGCCGAGCTCCCCGGACTGGCCCTCGCCGCGCACACCGTCGCCTCCCCGCAGATCCGCAACCGGGGCGGGGTCGGCGGCAACCTCGGCACCGCGTCCCCCGCCGGGGACGCGCACCCGGCGCTGCTCGCCGCGGGCGCGGAGGTCGAAGCGGTGTCCGTACGCGGCACCCGGATGATCCCCATCGATGCCTTCTACACCGGCGTCAAACGGAACGCGCTCGCCCCCGACGAACTCATCCGCGCCGTGCACATCGCCCGGGCGGACGGCCCGCAGCAGTTCTCCAAGGTCGGCACCCGCAACGCCATGGTCATCGCCGTCTGCGCCTTCTCCGTCGCCCTGCACCCGGAGACCCGCACGGTGCGCACCGGCATCGGTTCCGCCGCGCCCACCCCGGTCCGCGCCACCGCCGCCGAGGAGTTCCTGAATGCCGCGCTCGACGAGGGCGGGTTCTGGGAGAACGGCGACACCCTCACCCCCTCCCTCGCCCGGGAGTTCGCCACCCTCGCCTCGGGCGCCTGCAACCCGATCGACGACGTCCGCGGCACCGCCCGCTACCGCCGGCACGCCGTCGGCGTGCTGGCCCGCCGCACCCTCGGCTGGACCTGGGAGCAGTACCGCACCGGCCGCACCCTCGAAGGAGCCCGCTGACCATGCGCGTCCACATCACCGTCAACGGCCGGCCGCAGCAGGCGGACGACGTCTGGGAGGGCGAGTCCCTCCTCTACGTCCTGCGGGAACGCATGGGCCTGCCCGGCTCCAAGAACGCCTGCGAGCAGGGCGAGTGCGGCTCCTGCACCGTCCGCCTCGACGGAGTGCCCGTCTGCGCGTGCCTGGTCGCCGCCGGACAGGCCGAGGGCCGCGAGGTCGTCACCGTGGAAGGACTCGCCGACTACGCCCGCCACCGCGCCGACGCCCACCCCGGCAGCGGCTGCGCGGCAGGCCGCTGCGGCACCAGCCTCGACGAGGCCCGCGGCTGGCAGGCCGTCCCCGGCCCGGGCGGGCCCCCGCTCTCCGCGGTCCAGCAGGCCTTCGTCGACGCCGGAGCCGTGCAGTGCGGCTTCTGCACCCCCGGACTGCTGGTCGCCGCCGACGAACTCCTCGAACAGCACCCCTCCCCGTCCGACCAGGACATCCGCGAGGCGCTCTCCGGCAACCTCTGCCGCTGCACCGGCTACGAGAAGATCCTCGACGCGGTCCGCCTCGCCGCCGCCCGCTCCGGACAGGAGGCCTGACCATGGCGACCACCGGAACCCCGGTCGGCCTCACCCAGGGCTCACCCACCCGGGGCGGGATCGGCGAGTCCACCCTCCGCCCCGACGGCACCCTCAAGGTCACGGGGGAGTTCGCCTACTCCTCCGACATGTGGCACGAGGACATGCTCTGGGGCCACACCCTGCGCTCCACCACCGCCCACGCCGAGATCCGCTCGATCGACATCGCCGAGGCGCTCGCCACCCCCGGCGTGTACGCGGTCCTCACCTACGACGACCTGCCCGCCGCCGTGAAGAACTACGGCCTGGAGATCAAGGACACCCCCGCCCTCGCCCACGGCCGGGTCCGCCACCACGGTGAGCCGGTCGCCCTGGTGGCCGCCGACCACCCCGAGACGGCCCGCCGCGCCGCCGCGAAGATCCGCGTCGACTACGCCGAACTGCCGGTCGTCACCGACGAGGCGTCCGCCACCGCACCTGGCGCGCCCCTGCTCCACGAGGGCCGCGACGACCACCACAGCCTCCACGTCCCGCACCCCAACGTCGTGCACCGCCAGCCGATCGTGCGCGGCGACGCGGCGGCGGCAGCCGCCCGCGCCGACGTGATCGTGCGCGGCGAGTACGTCTTCGGCATGCAGGACCAGGCCTTCCTCGGCCCCGAGTCCGGGCTCGCCGTCCCCGCCGAGGACGGCGGTGTGGACCTCTACGTCGCCACCCAGTGGCTGCACAACGACCGGGCCCAGATGGCGCCCGTTCTCGGCCTCCCCGAGGAGAAGATCCGCATGACGCTCTCCGGCGTCGGCGGCGCCTTCGGAGGCCGCGAGGACCTGTCCATGCAGATCCACGCCTGCCTGCTCGCACTGCGCACCGGCAAGCCCGTCAAGATGGTCTACAACCGCTTCGAGTCCTTCTTCGGGCACGTCCACCGTCATCCCGCCAGGCTCACCTACGAGCACGGGGCCACCCGCGACGGCAAGCTGACCCACGTGAAGTGCCGCATCGTGCTGGACGGCGGCGCCTACGCCTCGTCCTCCCCGGCCGTCGTCGGCAACGCCGCCTCGCTCTCGGTGGGACCGTACGCCGTGGACGACGTCGACATCGAGGCGCTCGCCCTCTACACCAACAACCCTCCCTGCGGGGCGATGCGCGGCTTCGGTGCCGTCCAGGCCTGCTTCGCGTACGAAGCGCAGATGGACAAGCTCGCCGCCGAACTCGGGCTCCACCCGGTCGATTTCCGCCGGATCAACGCGATGGAGCAGGGCACCCTGCTGCCCACCGGCCAGCCCTGCGACTCGCCCGCGCCGGTCGCCGAACTCCTCCGCCGCGTCAAGGCCCGCCCACTGCCGCCCGAACGGCAGTGGCTGGCCGCCGACTCGGCGGGAGGCGCCGGCTCGGTCGACGTCCGCGCGCTGCCGGGCGGACTCTCCAACACCACGCACGGCGAGGGTGTCGTACGGGGGGTGGGGTACGCGGTCGGGCTGAAGAACGTCGGCTTCTCCGAGGGCTTCGACGACTACTCCACCGCCCGGGTCCGGATGGAGGTCATCAACGGCGAGGCGGTCGCGACCGTGCACACCGCGATGGCCGAGGTCGGACAGGGCGGCGTCACCGTGCACGCCCAGATCGCGCGGACCGAACTCGGCGTCGGACAGGTCACCATCCAGCCCGCCGACACCCGGGTCGGCTCGGCCGGGTCCACCTCCGCCTCCCGCCAGACGTACGTCACCGGCGGCGCGATCAAGAACAGCTGCGAGGCCGTCCGGGAGCGGGTGCTGGAGCTGGGGCGCCGCAAGTTCGGTACGTACCACCCCGCTTGGGGCACCGCCGAACTGCTGCTGGAGAACGGCAAGGTCGTCACCGACGGCGGCGAGGCCCTCGCCGGCCTGGCCGAGGTCCTGGAGGACGAGGTGATCGAGGTCGAGCTGGAGTGGCACCACCGCCCCACTCAGCCACTCGACATCCGCACCGGCCAGGGAAACGGCCATGTGCAGTACTCCTTCGCCGCCCACCGGGCGGTCGTGGAAGTCGACACCGAACTGGGGCTCGTGAAGGTGGTCGAACTCGCCTGCGCCCAGGACGTCGGCAAGGCGCTCAACCCGCTCGCCGTCGCCGGACAGATCCAGGGCGGCTCCACCCAGGGACTCGGCGTCGCCGTGATGGAGGAGATCCTCGTCGATCCGGTGACCGCGAAGGTCCGCAACCCGTCCTTCACCGACTACCTGATCCCGACCATCCTCGACACCCCGCCCATCCCCGTCGACGTGCTCGAACTCGCCGACCAGAACGCCCCGTACGGGCTGCGGGGCGTCGGCGAGGCACCCACCCTCTCGTCCACCCCCGCGGTCCTCGCCGCCATCCGGGCGGCGACGGGCCTGGAGCTCAACCGGACCCCGGTACGTCCGGAGCACCTCACCGGCACATGATCACGGCGCGCGGTGCGGCGACCGCCGCGCCCGCGCCGGCCCCGCCCAGAGCTGCCCCGCCCAGAGCCGTACCGCCGAGAGCCGTACCGCCGAGAGCCGTACCGCCGAGAGGAGCACCCCGTGCTGGACATCGCCGCAGAACTGCACCGATGGACCCTGGAGGGACGGGACTTCGCCGTCGCCACGGTCGTCCGGGTCACCGGAAGCGCACCCCGGCAGCCGGGCGCCGCGCTCGCCGTGGACCGGGCCGGCGAGGCGGCCGGATCGGTCTCGGGCGGCTGCGTCGAGGGGGCGGTGTACGAACTGTGCCGCCAGGCCCTGGACGACGGGATCACCGTGCGTGAGCGGTTCGGCTACAGCGACGAGGACGCCTTCGCGGTCGGCCTCACCTGTGGCGGGACCATCGAGGTGCTGGTCACCCCGGTCCGGGCCGGTGACTCCGCCCGGCCGGTCGTGGCGGCTGCGCTCGCGGCGGCGGCGACCGGCCGGCCCGCCGCCCTCGCCCGGGTCGTCGACGGGCCGGACGAACTCCTCGGCCGAGCCGTGGCGGTGGGGGGGAACTCCACAAGTGTCATTTCCACGCAGGATAATGACGATGTGTCAGGTCCGGAGTTCGAGCGTGCCGCCGTCGCGGAGGCGCGGTCGATGCTCACCGCGGGGCGCACCGGCACAGTCACCGTCGGCGCGGACGGTTCGCGGTGCGGCCGGCCCGTCACCCTGTTCGTGGAGTCGAGCGTGCCGCCGCCCCGCATGATCGTCTTCGGTGCCGTCGACTTCGCCTCGGCCCTGACCCGCGCGGCGGCGTTTCTCGGCTACCGGGTCACCGTCTGTGACGCCCGGCCGGTCTTCGCCACGGCCGCCCGCTTTCCCGAGGCCGACGACATCGTCGTCGACTGGCCGCACCGCTACCTCGCCACGGCCGAGGTCGACGAGCGTACCGTCCTCTGCGTCCTCACCCACGACCCGAAGTTCGACGTACCCCTGCTGAAGACCGCGCTGCGACTGCCGGTCGGCTACGTCGGCGCCATGGGTTCGCGGCGCACGCACCTGGACCGTGAAGCGGCGCTGCGGGAGGAGGGCCTCACCGCACGCGAACTGGGCCGCCTGCACTCGCCGATCGGGCTGGACCTCGGAGCCCGTACGCCCGAGGAGACCGCTCTCTCGATCATGGCGGAGGTCGTCGCCGAGCGGCACGGCGGCACCGGCGCGCGGCTCACCGGTGCCCGTACCCCGATCCATCACGAACCGGTCCCGTCGCCGAACGGCGTGCTGCCGGGCGCCGGGCCCCGGGGTGTCGCATCCCTGGACATCGCCTCCCTGAACGCCCTTTCCGCGCCGGGCGGTTAACCGCCACGGCGGATTCCTGCCACCGTGAAACCGCTTTGCCGTCCGCCATTTACCGGTAGATCAACACCATGACATTTTCAGCCCCCTCCGTTTCCGGCCGGGCGAGACCCGCTCGTCAGGGACGCACGCTCCTGCTCATAGCGACTTCCGTCGCGCTCGTGAGCGGTGTCATGCTCCCCGCCGCCGGTTCCGCTTCCGCGTCCCCCCACCCGGCGACCCCCCAGGCCCCGGCCGCGCACACCCGGCAGACGGCCGAACCGCAGAGCCATGACATCACCCTCGTCACCGGCGACGTGGTGCACTACGTCGAGGGTGCGGGTGCCGGCGACCACGGCACCGTCACCGTCGACCGCCCGGACGGCGCGACCGGCGGCGTCCACGTGCAGCAGTCCGGCGACGACCTCTACGTCCTGCCCGACGAGGCCACCTCCCTCCTCGCCGCGGGCACACTCGACCGCAGGCTCTTCAACATCACGGCGCTGGTCGGAATGGGGTACGACGACGAGCGGACCGGCGGCATCCCGCTGATCGCCACCTACCCGCAGGCCGTGGCGCGTTCGCTGCCCGCCGCGCCGGACGGTGCCAAGAAGGTGCGCACCCTGGAGTCGATCCACGGGGCGGCGCTCACGGCCGACAAGGCCGACGCCCGCACCTTCTGGGACGACATTTTCCGTACCCAGAAGGCCCGTTCGCTGGACGCGGGCATCTCCAAGCTCTGGCTCGACGGCCGTTCGACGGCACAGCTCTCCGAGTCGGTGCCGCAGATCAACGCCCCCGCCGCCTGGGCGGAGGGGTACGACGGTGCGGGCATCAAGGTCGCGGTCCTGGACACCGGCATCGACGCCGACCACCCGGACGTCAAGGACCGCATCCTGGAGTCGAAGAGCTTCGTCCCCGGTGAGGACGTGGACGACAAGAACGGTCACGGCACGCACGTGGCGTCGACCGTCGCCGGCTCCGGCGCGGCCTCCGGCGGGCTGAACAAGGGCGTCGCCCCGGGCGCGGGCCTGCTGATCGGCAAGGTGCTGGCGAACAGCGGCGAGGGTGCCGACTCCGGCATCATCGAGGCGATGGAGTGGGCGAAGGCCGAAGGCGCCGACGTCGTCTCCATGAGCCTCGGCGCCCAGGTGCCGGACGACGGCACCGACCCGATGGCCCAGGCGGTCAACGCGCTCTCGGCCGACGGCGGTCCGCTCTTCGTCATCGCGGCCGGCAACTCCTACGGCGCCGGCACCATCAGCGCCCCCGGCTCGGCGGCCGACGCGCTCACCGTCGCCGCCGTCGACAAGCAGGACAACCGCGCGGCCTTCTCCTCCATGGGCCCGCTGATCAACAACCACGGCCTGAAGCCGGACCTGTCCGCCCCGGGCGTCGGCATCAACGCGGCGGCCTCCCAGTCGGTTCCCGGCATGGAGGGGATGTACCAGTCGCTGGACGGTACGTCGATGGCGACCCCGCACGTCGCCGGCGCCGCCGCCATCCTGAAGCAGCGCCACCCGGACTGGTCCGGCAGCCGGCTCAAGGACGCCCTCATGAGCACGTCCAAGCGGCTCACCGCGTACACCCCGTACGAGCAGGGAACCGGCCGCGTGGACGTCGCGGCGGCCGTCGACGCCACGATCCAGGCCACCGGATCCGTCGAGACCGCCGACTACGCCTGGCCGCACGACGCCTCCGACGAGGTGGCGCGGCGGACCCTCACGTACACCAACACCGGCAAGCAGGACGTCACCCTGCACCTGGCGACCGACACGGACGCCGCGGCGTACACCCTCTCGACCCCGGAGCTGACCGTCCCGGCGGGTTCCACCGCGACGGCCGTGCTCTCGATCGACCCCTCCAAGGTCGACGCGGGCACCCTCTTCTCGGGCCAGGTCCTCGCCACCGGCGCGACCGGCGCGACCGTCGCCCACACGGGCTTCGCCGTCAGCAAGGAGGAGGAGCGCTACGACCTCACCATCCAGCTCCGTGACCGCGCGGGGCAACCGGCGGACGGCCAGGTCGTGTTCGCCGCGCTCGGCGACCCCCAGCTGAACGTCGTCAGCGTCGCGGGCGACACGACCCTGCGGCTGCCCCCGGGCAACTACACCGCCTGGACCGCGCTCGACGTGGACGGTGACCGCACCGACTCCAAGGCCCTCGCCTTCCTCGCCGCGCCCGAGACGATCCTCACCGACGGCCCCCGGACCATCACGCTCGACGCGTCCAAGGCCCGCAAGGTGAGCGCGAAGGCCCCGCAGGAGTCCGAGACGCGTCAGTTGCGGTACGACATGGCACGGACGGACCCGAACGGCTTGGTCCAACGCGACCTCTACCAGATCCCCCTGGCCTACGACGAGTTGTGGGCCGCACCCACCAAGAAGGTCACCCAGGGCACCTTCAGCTTCCTGACCCGCTGGCGCCTGGGCGAGGAGCTGATCGACGTCACGGCCGACGGAACCGACGTCCCGGTCACCGCGCAGGGCGGCTCCGTCGTCGCCGAGGACCGCGAGCAGAAGCTGGACGCCGTCTACGCGGGCGACGGAAGTGCCGCTGCCTACAAGGGGCTTGGCGCCAAGGGCAAGGCCGTGGTCATCAACCGCAGCGATGCCGTCGCCCCCGCCGACCGGCTCGCCAACGCGGTCGCCGCAGGAGCCTCGGCGCTCCTCGTCGTCAACGACGGCCGCGGGGTCGCCCTGGAGACCTACGCCGACTGGGGCACCGAGACCGCCATCCCGGTGGCCTCCGCCCAGAAGCTCGCCGGTCAGGCACTGATCAAGGCGGCCCAGCGCGGCAAGAAGATCAGCGTCGACCAGAAGAAGTTCGCCGACTACGTCTACGACTTCGTCGACCGCCACGACGGCACCATTCCGGACCGCTCCCTCGCATTCACCCCGTCGGTCCGCCAGCTGGCCAAGGTGGAGAACACCTTCTACGGGGCCAGGAAGACGCTCGGCGCCGGCTACCGCTACGACATCCCGGAGTACGGACCTGGCGTCGGTTTCGAGGAGTACGAGCAGTTCCCGGGCGTCCGCGACGAGTGGGTCACCCCCCTCCCGGGCGACTCCTTCTGGTACGAGAACCACTCCGTCTTCAACGCCGACGCCACCGACACCGCCGCCGAGATGCGCAGCACCGATCTCGACTACACGGCCGGCCGCACCTACAAGGACGACTGGTTCGCACCGGTGACGAGCCCCCGCCTCGGCACCGGCTACTGGGGACCGTTCCGTACCTCGTACAACGACATGCAGTTCAACATCAGCGCGTGGACCGACTCGGGCGAGGGCCACTCGGGTTCGATGCCCGCGGACGAGTACGACACCACGAGCTACGCCTTCTACCAGGGCGACACCCTGATCAAGAAGGGTGCGGGCCGGGCCGGTTACGCATGGGACCTCTCGCCCGAGAAGCTGCCGTACCGACTGGTTCTCGACTCCGGCCGCGACGCCGGCACCTGGAAGTCCTCCACCCGCACGCACAGCGAGTGGTCGTTCGTCTCGGGGCAGCTCGACGCGGGCGAAGCCGGATACGCGCGGAGTGACATCCCGCTGATCCAGCTGGACTTCGACGTCGACACCGACCTCGCGGGTGATGTGAAGGCGGGCAAGGAGGTCGAACTCGGCCTCGGCGCAGGGACGCAGGCCTGGCTGGACGGCGCGGTGAAGGCGACGTCCGCCTCGTTGCAGGTCAGTTACGACGACGGGGCCAAGTGGTCCGCCGTGAAGCTGCGCAGGACCGCGTCCGGCCAGTGGGCCGCGGCGTTCACCCCGCCGAAGAAGGGGGCCTCCTCGGTCTCCCTCAAGGCGCACGCCGAGGGCCCGGACGGCCTCGCCGTGGACCAGGAGATCATCCGGGCCTTCGGTCTGAAGTGACCTCCCGGCGCTGAAGGCCCCCGTGGCGTCGGCCTGGGGCAGTAGCGGTACCGGTGGCTCCGCGCCCTCGCCGGGGGTGCGGAGCCACCTCCTCGTGGCTCGGCTGACCCGGCGGGGGCCGGGCCGGCGCAGCGCTCCTGCCGGCCATGCGGAGACACGGCCGTCCCGGCCGGCCCCACGGCCGGGTCAGCCCGGCTTGACGGCCCGCGTCGCGAAATAGCCCGACATATAGGGAGCGGACGCGTCGGACTGGTGCGGTGCTTCCGTGAAGCCGGTGAGGACGAACCCCGCGGCGATCTGCCCGCCGATCTGGCCGGTGAGGGTGTGGCTGTACTCAAGAGCGGCATCCGCGCCGAACTTCGCGGCGCGCTCCTCGGCGGAGTACCGCGTGACATCGCTGTAGGGCAGCTGGTGTGCGACGACCAGCTCGCCGCGCTCGTCGAGCGCCTCGTGGTCGAACAAGTACACATCGGGGTTGAGGAAGCCCGCGAGCAGAGATCCGCCCGGTCGAAGGACGCGGAAGCACTCACGCCACACTGGTTCCACGTCCGGTACGAACAGGTTGGACACCGGATGGAACACGACGTCGAACGCCGCGTCGCCGAAGGCGCCGAGATCGCGCATGTCGCCCAGGACGGTGCGCAGCTCCAGTCCGTCGCGCGCCGCCACCATCCGGTCCTGGCCGAGCTGGCCGGGTGAGTTGTCGAACACGGTGACCCGCGCCCCCGCGGCGGCGAGGACCGGACCCTGCTGCCCCCCGCCGGAGGCCAGGCACAACACGTCCTGGCCGGTCAGGTCCGCCGGCAGCCAGGAGCGGTCGACCGGCTCGTGTCCGATGAGAACGACCGACCAGTCACCCGTGCGGGCGCGCTCGACGACCTCGGCACTCACCGGCCTCGACCACTCGTTGCCCTCCTGGACGTACTTGTCCCAGGCCGCCCGATTGTGGGCGGCGGGATCGACGACGAAATCCTGCACGTACGACTCCCTGCTACGGCCGGGCGGACACCTGCGGTACCGACGCATCGGTGCCGACAGCCAACACGATCGCAGGGTGCGGACTCAACGGAATTGGCGGGTGGTCGTACGGCGGGGGCCGGCGGCCGGTCCTTCGACCGCCGCGCCGGACGCCGCGGCCCGGCCGGCGGGGTACCCGCTCGTCGCCGACGAGCGGGTACCCCGCCGGCCCCGGGCGGTCTGCCGTCCGACGACCCCGGCCATGAACCCCGGCCATGACCCTGCCACGGCCGCGCCGGTGGGTCAGCTCCCCGACTGGAGGGCCGTCCAGGTCGCCGTGCCGACGATGCCGTCCACCGACAGACCGTGACCGGTCTGGAAGGAACGCACCGCGGTGGCGGTGCCCGATCCGAAGTCCCCGTCGACGGAGACGGTCGTGCCGAGGGCCGCCGTCAGCGAGCGCTGGAGGCGCTTGACGTCCTCACCGGTGCTGCCCTGGCGCAGGTCGGGGGTGGTACCGGCCGACAGCAGCGCCGTCCAGGTCTTCGCGCCCACGATGCCGTCCGCGCTCAGCCCGCGGGCCCGCTGGAAGGCCTGGACCGCCGACGTGGTCGCCGCGCCGAACACCCCGTCCACCGAACCCGCCCCGTAGCCCTGGGTGTTGAGGAGCTGCTGCACGGCCTTCACCTGGGCGCCACTGGAGCCCGACTGCTGGGTCGTGTAGGAGGAGAAGCTCAGCGCGTCCGTGGTCCCGCCGGTGGAGCCGTCGACCAGCTGCATGTAGGTGGTCCAGTCCCAGTAGGGGCCCGGGTCCGTGTGGTCGTTGCCGGGCGCCTCGCTGTGCCCGATGATGTGCGCCCGGTCCTTCACGATGCCGTGCCGGTCGCAGAGGTAGCGGGTGAGCGCCGCCGAGGAGCGGTACATCGCGTCGGTGAACCAGGTCGGATCGTCGATCCAGCCCTCGTGCTCGATGCCCAGGGACGAGGCGTTGGCGCTCTTCGCGTGGTAGGCGGTGTCGCTGTCGCGCACCATCTGGGTGATCTGGCCGTCCGAGGAACGGACCACGTAGTGCGCGCTGACCACGGCCGCGGGGTCCTGGAACCAGCTGATGGAGCCCGCGTACGAGCCCTGGGTGACGTGGATGACGACCTTGTCGATCGCCGCCGTCCGGCCCGACTTGTAGTTGGTGGTGCTGGCGGGAACCCAGAGCGCCGAGGGGTAGTCCGCCGACCGGGTGCTCACTTCGCTCGGGGCGAGATCGCCCTTCTCGGGGGAGACCGGACGCGAGGTGACGGTGATCTCCTCGCCCTCGGGGGTCCTGCCACGCAGACCGCCGGCCAGGAAGGAGTAGACCGTGTCCGCGTAGAGCGCGGCGGCGGGCCCGTCGGCGCCGCCGTACCGGGCGACCGCCGGGTACCAGGAGTCGACGTCGAGCCGCTCGTTCCGGTCGAGCCCGAGGGCGTCGGCGTACGAGCGGAGCACGGCGGCGCCGCCGAGGACGTTCGTCGCGGTGTTCTCGCGCAGCTGGGCGGCGGAGGCTCCGGTGAGGGCGGCGGCCTTCTCCAGGGACCGGTTGGTGGGGTTGCTCACCAGGTGCATGACGCCGTAGCCGTTGTCCTGGCTGGGGCGTCCCTGGTGCCCGTCGAAGTGCGTCTCGCCGTAGCCGACCGCCGCGAGGAGGTCGCGGGGCACGCCGTACTCGGTGGCGGCGCGGGCGAAGGCCCGGTTCAGGGAATCGGCGGCCGGGTCCGGCGCGGCCGACGCCAGGGCCGGCTGTCCCGCCGCTACGACGGCCGCGACGGTGAAGGCCGCGAGGGCGGCGGCGGAGGCACGACGGCGCACGGGGGCCGCGGGGCGTCTGGGCATGTCTGCTCCTGCGTGTGTGGGGGAGAGGAAGCCCTCGGTCCGGTGGGGTGGACGGAGGGCTGCAGAGCGGGCACAGGCTATCCATCTGAGGAATGCATGACAATGACGTCCCGGCGCGGCGCGCCGGGTCAACACCCCATCGGCGCAAGGTATCTGACGAAGTGTCGGCACATGGCGGAGCCCGCCTCCCGAACGGGGGGGCGGGCTCCGGGGGAAGCGGGGGGCTACCAGCGGTCGCGGTGCACGACGTCGGCGACCGGGCGCCGGCGGACGGGACCGAAGTTCCCCTTCGGCCACCCCACCGGAATCGCGGCGAAGGTCCGCATCTCCTCGGGGATGCCGAGTGCCTCCTTCCACTCCTGCTCCAGCATCAGGTGCCAGATGGTGACGTTGGCGGCCAGACCCAGCGCGCGAGCCGCCAGAAGGAGGTTCTGTACCCCCGGATAGACGCACGCGCCCTCCGCCAGCGCCTGGAAGCGTTCCTGCGAGGCCATCAGCTGCTCACTCGCCACCGGTCCCAGCGCCACGGCGGAGGCGATCAGGCCCTCCTCGTCCAGGCGCGGCTCGGGGAACCGGTAACACGGCACGACGAGAGCGGGCGTGTCGGCGAAGTGGTCGCGCTGGTACTCGATCGCCGCGACCATCCGGCCGTACGCCGCCTCGTCCATGCCCTTCGGCGCGTACTTCCCCGTAGTCGCCAGATAGGCGTCCACGCACCGCTTCCACAGCGGCGCGAGCTCCGCCATCACCTGGCGGTCGGTCACCACGACGTACTCGTACGCCTGCATGTTGCCGCCGCTCGGGCCCCAGACCGCCGCCTGGACCAGTCGCTCCAGCGTCTCGTACGGCACCGGCTCCGGCGAGAGGCGGCGCATGGCGCGCACGGTGGACATGGTCGCGAAAAGAGCGGGGTCCTCGGTCGCGGAGGTATCCGTGATCAGTGTTTCCGTTGTCATGATCGCGGAGTGTACGGGCCCAAGGAGAGAGCCCCGCAGGGGTGTTGGGTGTACGCGACGGGCCCGGACCGCACGGCCGTCCGACGGTGGCGTTCACCCGGGCGGCGGCCACGGATTCGTACACCTGCCCAGACGCCCTCCGCACGGGGGAACGCGGGGCCGATCATGCTCCGCGAGGGCGTATAAAGGGCCCTTCGGAGCAGCCGGCGTCCCCCGATGGCCCACCTCATCCCCACGCGGCAGGCGTCACCGCGTCACCGAGCGGAGGAGCGCCCCATGAGCACCTCGGAACACATCACCGACCTGCTGGTGTCGAACTTCGGTACCGACCCCGAGTCGATCGGGGACGATGTGCCGCTCCGTCGGCTACGTCTGGACTCCCTCGCCCTGGAAGAGCTGAGGCTGCTCATCGAGGACCGGATGGACGTCGACCTGGAGGACGTCGAGATCACCTCCCGCGACACCGTCGGCCGGCTCGTCTCCGCCGTGCACGACAAGGTCACCGCGTGACGGGCCGGCCGGCCCCCGGGCCCTGGCCGCGCCCCCGCCCGGAGCCGTTCCACGCCGCCGTGACCGGCATCGGCCTGATCACCGCCGCCGGAGTGGGCACCGATGCCTCGTGGCGCGGTGTCCGCGGCGAGGGCGACGGACCCTCGGTGCCGCACCGCAGTGAACTCGAAGGCCTGCCTTGCGACTTCTTCTACACCGTCACCGGCCTCGACACCCGGGCCGAACTCGGCATCGCGGCGCAGCGGCTGATGGACCGCTTCTCCCAACTCGCCGTCATCGCGGCCCGCGAGGCCGTCGCCGACGCGGGACTCGACCCCTCGGTCTGGGACAGCTCCCGGGTCGGCGTCGTGATCGGCTCGGCCCACGGCGGACTTCCGTTCTACGACGAACAGCACACCGCCCTCGGTGAGCGCGGCGCCCGCCGGGTCTCGCCGAAGCTCGCCCCCCTCGTCGTGGTCAATGGCGCCGCCAGCAGTGTCACCCTGGACCTCACCGTCCACGGCCCCAGCCTCGCCGTCTCCACCGCCTGCTCCTCCGGTACCGTCGCCATCGGCACGGCGCACCAGCTCCTGCGCACCGGAGCCTGCGACATCGTGATCGCGGGCGGCGCCGAGTCGGTCTGCTCCCGGCTCCTGATCGCCAGCGCCTGCCAGATGAAGGCCGTCTCCACCCGCCGGGACGACCCGGGGTCCGCCTGCCGCCCCTTCGACACCCGCCGGGACGGCTTCGTCGTCGGCGAGGGTGCCGGGCTGCTGGTCATGGAGCACCCCGACCACGCCCGCGCCCGGGGCGCCACCGTACGGGCCCACGTCAGCGGCTACGGCGCCGCCAGCGACGCCTTCTCCACCGTCGCGCCCGAGCCCGACGGCCTGGGCGTCGAACGCGCGCTGCGCACCGCCCTCGCGGACGCGGGGCTCACCGGCGCGGACATCGGCCACGTCAACGCGCACGGCACCTCGACCGTCGCCAACGACCTGATCGAGGCGACCATGCTCCACCGGGTCCTCGGCGACCAGGCCCTCGTCACCTCGACGAAGGCGATGACCGGGCACACCCTCGGGGCAGCCGGAGGCATCGAGACGGCCCTCACCGTCCTCGCACTCCAGCACCAGCTGGTCCCGCCCACGGTCAATCTCGACGCACCGGACCCGGAGATCCCGGTCGAGGTGGTGAGCAAGGAGGCCAGGCGGCACACCTTCGACCACGCGGCGAAGACCTCGCTGGGCTTCGGCGGCCACAACGCGGCCCTCATTCTGACCCGGGCCTGAGGCGGGAGGAGAGCGAACCATGGGCGAGGAGATCATCCGGTCGCTGTCGGTGGAGGGGGTCCCCTTCGCCTACCGCCTGCTGAAGCGCGGCGGCGGCCCCGACGGCCCCGCACCCGTACTCGTACCTGTTCCGGGGCAGGGCCCCGGGCCGGACGCGGCTCGCGCACCGGGAGGCGAGGACGCCGTCCTGCCCCCCGGCCCCGCGACCGAACCCGTGGTGGTGCTCGGCGGCGCGCTCCAGGGCATGCACGGGTGGCCCCAGATGGACGACCACCTCGGCCCGCTCGCCGACGTGGTGACCGCCGACCTCCCCGGCATGGGAAGCGCCGGTGCGCTGCCTCCCGGACCGAGCGCCGTACTGCTGCGGGAGGCGGTCACCCGGATCGTCGACGACCTCGGCGCCCCGCGCGTCAACCTCTTCGGCTTCTCCTACGGCACGGCGATCGCCTTCGACTGGGCCCGCCACCACCCCGGCCGGGTCGCCAGGATCGCCCTCGGCGGGGTCCCCGCGCACATCTCCCCGGCCCAGCGCGACCACTGGCGGCGGGCGGTGGAACGGATGACCGCCGGCGACCCGGAGGGCCTCGCCACCCTCGCGGCCGAGGCCCTGATGTGCATGGACCCCGAACGGTACGTCCACCGGGGAGCGTTGGCCCAGCGCTATGTGAGGCGGTCCTTCCTGCACGCCCTGCGCACCTCGCCGCACGCCGCGGACTCGCTGGTACGCGCCCTGGGGGACCGGCCCGACTTCTCCGGCGGGCTCACCGGGGTGCCGGCGCTGGTCTTCGCCGGTGAGCACGACACGGTCACCTCACCGGAGCGGCAACGGGAGTTCGCCGCGACGGTCGAGGGCAGCCGGTTCCTCACACTCGCCGACGCCGACCACTGGGTGGTCCTGGAACGCGCCGACGACGTGGCCGAGTTGGCGGCACGCTTCTTCACGGACCGCCCGCTCCCCGCCGACCGGAGGCCAGGCCCGGCGGGCCGGCAGGAGTACGCCGCGTCGGGCCGGGCCGGTGCGTGAAGGGCTGTCGGTCGTCGGTCCCGTCTGTCGGTCGTCCGTAGCCGTCAGCCCGCCGGCCCGTCAGCCCGCCGGGTCACGCGTCGAGCACTGAACACGGCGGAGGGCTGCCCGCGAGCGGACGGCCCTCGTGATCACCGGTACGGGTCAGCGGCAGGAGTCAGTGCCCCTTCCCGTGCCCGTTGTCCTTGCCGTGCTTCTTCCCGTCGTGCTTCTTGTCGTCCTTGGCCGAGCCGCCGCCGAGGGCCACGCGGACGATCTGCGGGTCGTGGTCGCTCGCCTGGTCGGCGAACTCCGCGTTGATGTGCACCACGTCGTAGTCGAGACGGCGGACGCCGGGGCTCGTCAGGATGTGGTCCAGTGTCTGGGAGTTGCCCTCGTACACGTAGCTGTACTGCTCGTTCTTGGGCAGCGTCGTGATCAGCGGCTTGAGGACCTTGCCTTCGGTCAGCGCGGTCACGGCCGGGGAGAACGCGAAGTCGTTGAGGTCGCCGAGCGTGATGATCTTGGCCGACTTGTCCGCCGCCAGCAGCGACTTGACGAAGGTGTTGACCTCGGCGGCCTGCTGGACGCGCTTGACCTCCGAACTGCGCTGCGGCTCCTGGTTCTTGCCGTGCAGGGGCAGGTCGCCGCCCTTGGAGGCGAAGTGGTTGCCGATGACGAACACGGTCTCGCCGTTGAAACGGAACTCACCCACCAGCGGCTTGCGGCTGTCCGCCCACGCGGCGCTCGTCGGGTTGATCCGGCCGGGCGAGGCGGAGAGCTCGACGCCCTTGCGGGTGTCCACCGCGGTGACGGCGGTCGTCGCGGTGCCGCCCGGGCGGTCCACGAAGGAGACCCGCTTCGGGTTGAAGAGGAAGACGTTGCGGATGTTCCCGCCGGGCTCACCGCCGTCCTTGCCGTCCTCGGGGGCGATGTAGCGCCAGGAGTAGCGCGGTCCGCCGGCGGCGACGATCGCGTCGGTGAAGCGCTTCAGGGTCGCCTCGGAGCCGACCGTGCCGTCGCTGGTGGCGCCGTTGTCGTCCTGGATCTCCTCCAGGGAGACCACGTCCGGCGAGGAGAGGTTGACGGCGATGCCCGAGGCGAGGGTGTCGAACTTCGCCTGGCCGTCGAGGGCGTCGAGGTTCTCCACGTTGTACGTGGCGACCGCGAGTTCCTTCTTCTTCTGCTTGCGGGTGACCTCGCGCTTCAGCCCCTTGTCGGTCCGCGTGCCGACCTCGGTGGCCTGCAGGGCGTACCCGCCGAAGGAGACGTAGTCCAGCACGCCCGTCGTCGTACCGGAGAGCACGTCGCCCACGTTCGCGGTGGGGACCGGCTCGGCGGTGTCCAGGGACATCACCTCGATGCGCCCGGTGTTCTGGTCGGTGTACGAGGTGTAGAGCGTGCCGCCGCGCGCGCTCGGGTTCTCGTTCGGCTTGACCGTGACCCACATCTCGCCGTACGAGTTCGTCGCGCCGATGACCCGGGTGTCCGCGATCTGCACACGGACGCCCTCGAGGGACTCGTACAGGTCGAGGGCGTAGGTGTCCGGCCGCAGGGGGAGCGCCTCGATCGAGCCGCCGCCCGCGGTGGGCGTGTACGCGGCGGGCACCGAGGACGCGTCGAGCACGACCGGTGCGGGCAGGGCGTTGCCGTGCGAGAGCACCGTGGTCTTCGGGGTGCCGATCTCGGTGACGGACTGGGTCCCGGTGCCGGGGTAGTACTCGTCCACCTTGCCGCTGACCAGGACCGAGTCCCCGGCGACGACGCCGGGAGCGGCGGAGCCGGTGAAGACGAAGACCGCCTCGCTGGTACGGGCGTCCCCGTCCGGAGCGGTGTCCTGGAGCCAGTAGCCGCGCGATCCGCTCGTGCGGACGCCGGTGACGACGCCCGGTACCGCCGTGACGGTCTGGCCGTCGAGCGGCGAGAGACGGGTGGTGCCCTGGATGTCGTGCACCCGGACGGTGCCCGGCTCGGTGGGCTCGCTCGGCTCCCCGGGGTCGGTGGAGCCGCCCCCGGAGGTCTGGCCGGCCGTGTTGACCGGGGTCGGGGCGCCCGCGGTGAAGTCGGCGGAGTTGTCGTCGGTGTCGGCGAACGAGGCGGCACGGGCCGCCGAGGCGGTGGCGGACGGGGCGGGGGCGGGCGCGGTCTCGCGGACGACGGCGGAGCCGTACCCGACGAGGTCGACGATCCGGGTGTCGATGGCGCAGTCGGCCGCCGTCTTGCAGGTGAGCGGGGTGGTACCGGAGACCAGGGCGACCGTGCCGCTGCCCGCGGCCATCGCGACGGTGCCGGTGGCGTCCGGGGTGGGCAGGGCGACCGTGCCGCCCGTACCGGCGGACTCGGCCACGAGGTAGCGGCCGCCGGGGGCGACGGAGCCGGTGAGGGGGGACACCTGCCAGAGCGAGCCGGCGGACGGGGTCCCGGGCAGGTACTGGACGCTGTAGCCCGAGAGGTCGAACGCCGCGCCGCCCGCGTTGCCCAGCTCGATGAAGTCACGGGTGAGCGTGGCGCCCGAGTTGCCCCCGCCGCCGTACACCTCCGAGATCACGGCCCCCGCGGACGGGGCGGCGAAGGCGGCGGGCAGGGCCGTCACCGACAGCGCGACGGCGACGACACCGGCCAGCGCGGCCGAACGGGCTCTGGATATCTGCACGGGTACTGCCCCCAAAGTGTGTAGTGAGAGCAGAAAGCTATGCGCGTAGAACATGCATGACAAGGCATCAGAGGTTAATTCCCCGCATCGTGTGGGTGAGTTGCCGGTGCGACGGGGTACGGGCTGTTGGTGTGTTCGAGCATGAAGGAGCAGACGGCGGGTGGTACCCGACGGGTACGGACGGCACGGCCGGGACCGGGCGACGTACCGCGTCCGACGCCGCGCGCTGATCCGCCGAGGACGGCGGGACACCCCGTAGGGTCCGAAGCATGACTCCCAGCTCGGCGCGTCCCGGTCCGCAAGGGCGCGGTACACCCCCCGGTTCCCCCTCCGGCTCCGGCGGCTCCGGGCAGGGGGAACCCGACCCCCACCGGTGGCGGGCCCTCGCGGTCTGCCTGGTGGCCGGGTTCATGACCCTGCTGGACGTGTCGATCGTCAACGTGGCGCTGCCGTCCATCAAGGAAGGGCTGCACACCCCCGAATCGGACCTCCAGTGGGTGCTCTCCGGCTACGCCCTCGCCTTCGGGCTCTTCCTGATCCCGGCCGGACGGCTCGGCGACGCGCGGGGGCGGCGCCCGGTGTTCATGATCGGCCTCGCCCTCTTCACGCTCTCGTCCGCCGCCTGCGGCGCCGCCCAGTCCAGCCTCTGGCTGGTGGTCGCCCGACTGGTCCAGGGGCTCGCGGGCGGCCTGCTCTCGCCCCAGATCTCCGCCCTGATCCAGCAGATGTTCTCCGGGCGCGAACGCGGCCGGGCCTTCGGGATGTTCGGCACGGTCGTCGGCATCTCCACCGCCGTGGGACCGCTGCTCGGCGGGCTGCTGATCCAGCTGGCCGGCGCGGAGGAGGGCTGGCGCTGGGTGTTCTACGTCAACCTTCCGCTCGGCGTGGTCTGCCTGCTGCTGGCCCGCAAGCTGCTGCCGGACACCCCGTCGGCCGGCCACGTACGCGCCCGCGACCTGGACCCGCTCGGTGTGCTGCTGCTCGGCGCGGGCGTGCTCTGCCTGCTATTGCCCTTCGTCCAGGCCCAGCAGTGGCACGGCAACGGGAAGTGGCTGCTGCTCCTCGTCGCCGCCGCGCTGCTCGCCGCCTTCGTCGCCTGGGAGGCGCGCTGCGCGGGCGGGGGGACGCAGCCGGTGCTGGACCTGTCGCTCTTCCGGCTGCGCTCGTACTGGCTGGGCTGTCTGCTGATCCTGCTGTACTTCGCCGGATTCACCTCGATCTTCTTCGTCACCACGCTCTACCTCCAGTCCGGCCTCGGCTACAGCGCCCTCCAGGCAGGCCTGGCCATCTCCCCGTTCGCCGTCGGCTCGGGCCTCTCGGCCATGATCGGCGGCCGGCTGGTGAGCCGGTTCGGGCGCCCGCTGGTCGTCGTGGGGCTGGGCATGGTCGCGGTCGGTCTGGCCGGAACGGCCCTCGCCGTGCACCAGGTACCGGGCCACAACGCGGGATGGGCGATGGCCGCCCCCCTGCTGTTCGGCGGCATCGGCAGCGGGCTGGTCATCGCCCCCAACCAGACGCTCACCCTCTCCGACGTGCCGGTGGCCCACGCGGGCAGCGCCGGCGGCACACTCCAGACCGGCCAGCGCGTCGGATCCGCCATCGGCATCGCCGCGGTCGGGTCCGTCTTCTTCGCCCAGGTCACCGGCGACGGGTGGGCCACGGCGTACGACCACGGCCTCATCGTCTCGGTCGCCTTCGTCTGCGCCGGACTCCTCGCGGCGATCGCCGACGTGGTGGCCGGGCGCCGGCACGGCAGGCGTACGGGCAAGGGGGCGGGGGCGACCGGCGGCGCGTGACGGGCGGGGCGTGACCGGCGCCCGGAGGCGGAGCCCTCTACTTCACGCGGCGCGGGGGCAGCGGGTTCCCGGAGGCGAGGGGCGACCGGGAGAGCTCCAGGCAGCCCGCGCCGATCAGGGCGACCGCCACCAGCTCCGGCAGCAGCCACCATCCGGTGCGCAGCGTCTCCCCGAAGAGCGTCACCCCGTACAGGATGCTGATCAGCGCGTCGCCGAGCGTCAGCATCGGCTGGACCGCCACCAGCGTGCCCGCCTGAAGGGCGTTCTGGAGCAGGAACAGCGCCCCGACCCCGGCCGCCGCCGTGGCGTAGAGCTGCCAGGCGGCGAGCAGCTGGGTCACCCCGCCGGAGCCGTCGAGCCGGCCCATGGCGTCCTTCATCAGGGCAGCCGTCAGCGCGTAGCCGCAGGCGGCGGCGAGCCCGAGCAGCGCCGCCCGGGTGTTGCGCCTGGACACCAGGGCCGCCACGATCAGGGCCGCCTCGAAGATCCCGGTGACCACGAGCGCCACGGCCCAGTCGGTGCCCCGTACGGTGTCGTGGCCCCCGCCCGGGGCCGCCGACGCCATGCCCAGGGCCAGGCCGACCGTCACGGCCGCGACGCCGTACCAGACCTGACGCGGGACCTGGACGCGCATGACGAACCCGGCCAGCAACAGGGTCGAGGGGAGCTCGATCACGAAGATCGGCTGCACCACCGCGATCGGTCCGGTCGCGAGCGCCACGGCCTGGCAGACGGCCGCGACGACCACCAGCGCGATCCCGCCGAGCCACACCTTCTGGCGCAGCAGATGGCCGAAGAGGGAGGGCCGCATCGCCGCCGAGTCCGGCACGTTGACGGCCGCCCTGCGCTGGAGGACCGAGGCGGAGCCGTTGCTGAGCGCGGTCAGGACGGCGAACAGGACGCTGATCACCGGTCCATCATGCGGGCGGGAGGGCCCATGCCCGGGTCACACGGGCTGCCCGAGTGTGTCGGGGACCCAGGGCGGGCGGTCGACGAAGTGCCCGGACGGGCCCGCCCGAGCCGCCCCGTCGACCGCCCGCCCGGCGGAACATCGGACCGGCGGCCCTCCTCGCGGACCGGAACTGTCCGCGAGTCCGCATACCGTGCCGGACATGGCCGCCCAGAAGAACCCTCCCGGACCCCGCCCCGCCGCCGGACCGGTGCGCCCGGCCGTGCTCTCGGCCCGCGCGCTGAACCGGGCGACGCTCCACCGCCAACTCCTCCTCGAACGGTCGGAGATGTCTCCGAAGGAGGCCGTCGCCCACCTCGTCGGGCTCCAGGCGCAGAACACCCGGCCGCCCTACTTCCAGCTCTTCTCGCGCCTCACCGATTTCGACCCCGCCGCCCTCTCCACGCTGATGGAGTCGCGCGAGGTCGTACGGATCGTCACCCTGCGCTCCACGATCCACACCCACACCGCCGACGACGCCCTCACCGTGCGCCCGCTCGTCCAGCCGGCCCGCGACCGCGAACTGAGACTCTTCCGGCAGGGGCTCACCGGGGTGGACCTCGACCGGCTCAAGGAGATCAGCCGGGCACTCGTCGAGGAACGGCCCCGTACGGTCCAGGAGTTGCGCACCGCGCTCCTCGCCGAGTGGCCGGACGCCGACCCGCTCGCCCTCACCGTGGCGGCCCGCTGCGCGCTCCCGCTGGCACAGACCACGCCCCGGGGCCTCTGGGAGCGGAGCGGGCAGGTCACGCTCACCACGCTGGAGCACTGGCTCGGCCGCTCCGCCCAAGCCGCCCCGGCCCCCGACACCCTGGTGCTCCGCTACCTCGCGGCCTTCGGCCCCGCATCCGTGAAGGACCTCCAGAGCTGGGCCGGGCTCACCCGGATGCGTGAGGTCTTCGACCGGCTGCGCCCGCAACTCCTCACCTTCCGCGACGAGAACGGCGCCGAACTCTTCGACCTCCCCGACGCCCCGCGCCCCGGCCCGGACCTCCCCGCCCCGCCGCGCTTCCTGCCCGAGTTCGACAACGTCCTCCTCGGCCACGCCGACCGCACCCGGGTCATCCCGGCCGAGTTCAGCGGGCGCAACGGCAAGGGGAACCAGGCGTACGGCACCGTGCTCGTCGACGGGTTCCTCGCCGCGATCTGGCGCCTCGACCGTACGGACGACACCGCGACCGCCACCGTCCAGCCGCTGGGCCGGCTCGGCCGCGCGGACCGGGAGGCCGTCGCCGTGGAGGCCGTACGCCTGCTGACCGTGATGACGGACGCGGGCGCGCACGACGTCCGCTTCGCCGACTTCGTGGACTTCGGGGACTCCGGGGGGTGAACCGCCCCGGGTACCGGCGGGGTCCTGGGGCAGGAGGGGCTGGTTGAATCGGGGGCCATGACCGGTCCGGTCCACAACGAGGAGGACACATGTCGGCAACCAGCGCGACCGGGACGTTCCGGGCCGCCCGGGACTTCCTGCTCCAGCACCGCGAGGACTGGGCGACCGCCTACGCGGGATTCCGGTGGCCCCGGCCCGACCGCTTCAACTGGGCGCTCGACTGGTTCGACGTGATCGCCGAGGGCAACGACCGTACCGCCCTGCACATCGTGGAGGAGGACGGCCGCCGCACCGAGACGTCCTTCGCCCGGATGTCGGCCCGCTCCAACCAGGCGGCCAACTGGCTCGCCGCCCAAGGCGTGCGCGAAGGCGACCGGATCCTCGTCATGCTCGGCAACCAGGTCGAGCTGTGGGAGACCGCGCTCGCCGCGATGAAGCTGCGCGCCGTGGTCATCCCCGCCACCCCGCTCCTCGGACCGCTCGACCTCCGCGACCGGGTCGAACGGGGCCGGGTCCGCCATGTGATCGTGCGGGCCGAGGACACCGGCAAGTTCGACGACGTGCCCGGCTCCTACACGCGCATGGCGGTCGGCGGCGCGGGCGACGGCGCCGGGGTCCCGGAGGGCTGGCTCTCCTACGCGGGCGCCGACGAGCACTCCGAGGCGTACGTACCGGACCGGGAGACGTCCCCCGACGAACCGCTGATGCTCTACTTCACCTCCGGCACGACCGCCAGCCCCAAACTGGTGGAGCACACCCATGTGTCCTATCCGGTAGGCCACTTGGCGACGATGTACTGGATCGGGCTGCGGCCCGGAGACGTCCATCTGAACATCTCCTCGCCCGGCTGGGCCAAGCACGCCTGGTCCAACCTGTTCGCCCCCTGGAACGCCGAGGCGACCGTCTTCATCTTCAACTACCAGCGCTTCGACGCGAGTCGGCTGATGGCCGAGATGGACCGCTCGGGCATCACCAGCTTCTGCGCGCCGCCCACCGTGTGGCGGATGCTCATCCAGGCCGACCTCACCCAGCTCGCCAACCCGCCGCGTGAGGTCGTCGCCGCCGGTGAGCCGCTCAATCCCGAGGTCATCGAGACCGTGCGGCGGGCGTGGGGCGTGACCGTCCGGGACGGCTTCGGCCAGACCGAGACCGCCGTCCAGGTCGCAAACTCGCCCGGCCAGCAGGTGAAGGCCGGTTCGATGGGCCGCCCCACCCCCGGCTACAAGGTCGAGCTGCTCGACCCGCTCACCGGTGAACCCGGCGCCACGGAGGGGGAGATCTCCCTCGATCTCTCCGCAGCCCCGACCGGGCTGATGACCGGCTACCACGGGGACCCGGAACGCACGGCCGAGGCGATGGCGGACGGCTACTACCGCACCGGTGACATCGGCTCCCGCGACGAGGACGGGTACATCACCTACATCGGGCGGTCCGACGACGTCTTCAAGTCCTCCGACTACAAGATCTCTCCCTTCGAGCTGGAGAGCGCCCTGCTGGAGCACGAGGCGGTCGCCGAGGCCGCGGTCGTGCCCGCCCCCGATCCCGTACGGCTGTCGGTGCCGAAGGCGTACGTCGTGCTCGCCGAGGGCTGGGAGCCCGGACCGGACACCGCGAAGGTGCTGTTCGAGCACTCCCGGGCCGTCCTCGCCCCGTACAAGCGCCTGCGCAGGCTGGAGTTCGCGGAGCTGCCGAAGACCATCTCCGGCAAGATCCGCCGGGTCGAACTGCGCGAGCAGACCGCCCGCGCCGCCGGTACGGAGTACGCCGAGGGCGACCTGCGGTGAACCGGGGCCGCGACCGGCCAACCCTGCCGGTCGCGGCCCGGCGGTCCGCCGGATTCTCAGGCGGCCTCGACTATTTCCGGCGCCGGACCCCGGGTCGCCGCCGCCCACTCGATGAGCAGCACCTCGTACGCGTCGGAGGACCAGTCGCGTCCGGCGCGGGAGTCCACGAGGGCCCGGATGGCCTCGTTGGTCTCGACGGCGGACGGGCTCGCGGGACGCTCGTGGCCGGGCGCGGGGGCCGCGGCCTCGGCCGGGCTCTCAGGATCGGTCGGGTCCACGGGGCCGGTCGGGTTCACGGGGCCGGTCGACCGCGAGGTCCCGGTGGACGGGTGACGAGGAGTCAAAGCCATGCGCACACGCTAGCGTTCGCCACTGACAACGTCGGTCCGGGGGGCGAGGACCGGTCCTCCGGACGGTGGCGGGGCGACCGTCGTCAGGGTGACGGGCCGGGGCAGCACGATCCGGGCCGGTTCGCGGCGCATGCAGACCCGGGGGCGTCGGTCCAGGCCGTTGCCCACCTCCTCGGCCCTGATCCTCCGCAGTCCGTCGCTGAGTTGGTCCTCGCGCAGCACGGTGAACCCGATGCGCGCGTAGTACGGCGCGTTCCACGGGACGTCGCAGAAGGTCGTCAGGGTGAGCGCGGTGAGCCCCTGTCTCTCCGCCCACACGGCCACGTGATCGATGAGCGCCCGGCCGATGCCCAGCCGGGACGCGGACGGATCGACCGACACCTGTTCGATGTGGGCGGCTCCGTCCACCGGGTCCGCGATCAGATAGCCGACGGGTCTCTCGTCCGCGGGGGTGTGGGGATGGGCCGCCACCCAGCAGCGTCCGGCGGCCCGGTAACTCTCCAGCAGTTCGAGGGACGGCGGTTCGTCGTCGGCGACGTCTGCCATTCCGAGGGCTCTGAACGGTTCCCCTGCGGCGCGCTCGATGTCCTGGAGGCGGCGGAGATCGGAGCGTCTGGCGGAGCGGATGCGCATACGGCCAGTATGGCGAGCACCGGCCCGCCGGGTTGCCGGGACTCCCGAAGTCGGTGCCGGCGGCACCCGCGCCGGACCCCTCAGGTCCCCGTGCCCAGCAGATCCTCGGCGGCGCCGTTGACCGGCTGCGGAGTACCGGTGAGGTCCATGGAGAACAGCGGCATCGACACCAGGTCCGCGCGCCGGACGGCCGTCTCCTCGTATCCCGCGAGCGAGAAGAAGACCCCGGAGACGGACTCGCTCAGCGCGTTCAGCCAGAGGCACTCGATCTCGCGCACCCCGGTCGGACAGGTCGAGGTCTCGACCTGTGCGAGCGCCCCGTCCGCCCGCAGGTCGACGCGTGAGGCGGGACGTTCGAGCGCCTGGGTGACCCGTTGGAAGCCGAGCCAGCCGAGGTACAGCCCGGCCGCCGTCACCGCGTCCCGGGCGGTGCGGACCGGCAGGGGCCGGAAGGGCGGGCGCGTAGGGGGCGCGGTGCGCGGGAGCGGGATGTGCGCCGGTGGCTCGGCGCCGGCTTCCGGGGCCGTACCGTGCCCGGACTCCGGGTCCGTACCGGGGGCGGCGGAGGGCTCCGTGCGGACCGGGACGCGCAGGACCGTGCCGCAGGGGCAGCCCAGTTCCGGCTGCGGCCAGTGGTCCTCGCGCCCGCAGCCGGCGCAGCGCGCGGTGACCCAGCAGTCCGCCCAGACGCGCTGGGTGATCACGGTGGCGGGTGCCCCGCGCACGGTTCGCAGGGCGGTGGGGGCGCCGCAGGGACACGTGTAGACCGGGATCACGAACGCCCGGTCACGCAGACAGACGGGGCAGCGCACGTGCACAGGTTCCACAGCGTCTCCTTCCGCCGGCGCCCGGGTACCGACGCGGCGTTCTGTGGGGGAGTGGGTGAGCGGGGCGTGACTGGGCGGAAGGTGGGGCCTGGACCGTTCCGCTTCCCGCCCGGCGTCCGCCTCCGCACATCGTCCTCCAGAGACCGCTCCCCGGTAAGGCGTTTGGCGTGGTTTCCGGTCGATCCGGGCCCTCGGAGCCGTTCGCGGGCCGCGTTACAGTCGGGGCCGAGCCGGCCCGCACGCCGGCCGGAACGCCTGGGGAGGCACCGTGCGTCTGAGGGTGGAATTCACCACCGAACCCTTCGATCTCGAAGAGGCCCCGGCACACGCCATGGTGGCCCGCGAGGTCATCGGCGCGGCCCCGCTGGACGCGGTGGACGTCGGGCCCTTCGGCAACACGGCGGAGGGCGGTGCGGACGTGGTGCTGGCGGCCGTGGACACGCTGCTCCGGCGCACCCTCGCGGCAGGGGCCACCCGGATCTCGTTCCAGGTCAACGTGATCGGCGAGGGGGAGGAACAGTGAGTGCCGGCCCCGCCCCGGACCGCCCCGCCCCTGACCGCCCCGCCCCGGACGGTCCCTCGCCGGACCACCCCTTGGTCGCCGCCGTGAAACCGCTGGCGGACGCGATCGGCGCCGAACTGCTGGACGTCGGACGGGCGCGGCCGGACGACGTGGTGCTCGCGTGGGAGGGCCAGGACGTCCTGGCCGTACGACTGCCGCAGCTCTCGGAATCCCTGGACCACATCCTCGCCGCGATGGAGCGGACGTACGGCGGGCCGCTGGCCGGACTGGAACGCCGGGCCAAGCAGTCCGTGGTCCGCACCCTGGAGGCCCGGGGCGCGTTCGCCGTACGGCACGGGGTGGAGACGGTGGCGAGCGCCCTCGGGGTCAGCCGATTCACCGTCTACAACTACCTCAACCGCGAGAAGGGAGCCTGAGGGAGCCGTGCGTGCGGCACGCTGGGCCGCTCCCCGACGCCCGACAGGCCAATTTCAACAAAGTGTTGACGCGGCGTCGCGCGGAGGCGTTAGCTGTTCGCAGCCCGCACGGCGCACAGCACGAAACAGCGACGATCAGCGCGGAGGCTCCGTGACATCGAGCTCCCCACCGGGCCTGGCCCGGTTCAACGCCCTGGCGCACGACGAAGTCGCCGACGTACTGACCGAGATCTGCTCCAGCGGTGCCTGGGGCGCCGCCCTTCTCGCACGGCACCCCTTCGCCACCGCCGACGACCTGCTCACCGCGAGCGACGCGGCCACCGCGGCGCTGTCCGTGGACGACCTGGCCGAGGCGATGGCCGGTCATCCGCCGATCGGGCGGCCGAAGCCCGGAGATCCCGTCTCCGCGCGGGAACAGCGGGGAATGGCGGGCGCCTCGGACGCCCTCAGGGCCGAGATGCTCGAACTGAACCTGGCCTACCAGGAGCGCTTCGGCCATGTCTTCCTGATCTGTGCCACCGGGGCGACCGCCGGGCAGCTGCGCGACGCGCTGCGGGCCCGTACGGGGAACACGCCCGAGCGGGAGAGCGCGATCGTGCGCACCGAGCTGGGCAAGATCAACCGTATCCGGCTGACCCGTCTCGTGACCGAAGGGGAGTGACGGTCCTGAGCACCGACACCACCACCTCGGTGTCCACGCACGTCCTGGACACCAGCATCGGCCGCCCCGCGGCCTCCGTCCCCGTCCGCCTCGCCACCCGCCCCGACGCCACCGCGGGGTGGACGCCGCTCGGCGGCTCGGTGACGGACGCGGACGGCCGCTGCGCGGACCTGCCCGCTCTGCCCGAGGGGGCGTCCCAGGTGCGGCTCGACTTCGACACCGAGGCGTACTTCGCCCCGGAGACGGCGGGACCGGCCGCTCCGCCTGCCGATGGCGGAACGTTCTTTCCGGAGGTGGCGATCACCTTCGCCGTCCGTCCCGGCGAGCACCACCACGTACCGCTGCTGCTCTCCCCGTTCGGCTACTCCGTCTACCGGGGCAGCTGAGGGTTCCTCAGCCCGCGGCCCACCCCGTCGCCGACGTGAGCATCCCCGCGGCGGGGCGGCTCGCCGTACCCGTACGCGTCCCGCCCGAACGCACGCATCGCGTTCCCGTCCGCACCCGCCGAACAACTTCTGTCCCTACGCCCCCGGGCCCGCACCCCTGACGGCGCCGCCTCCCGCTCCCCGCAGAAAGGTCCCGGCAACCCATGACCACACACGCCCAGCAGCCCTCCGAGGTCACCGCCCCCCGGCCCCGTACCGTGGTGCTCGGCCAGAACCAGTACGGCAAGGCCGAGAACCGGGTCGTCAAGATCGTGCGCGAGGGCACCACGCACCACATCAAGGACCTGAACGTCTCGGTCTCCCTCTCCGGCGACCTGGACGAGGTCCACATCTCCGGCGACAACGCCCACGTCCTGCCGACCGACACCATGAAGAACACGGTGTACGCGTTCGCCAAGGAGCACGGCATCGACTCCGCCGAGCAGTTCGGCATCCACCTCGCCCGGCACTTCGTCCGCTCCCAGCCCGCGATCGGCCGGGCGCGCGTGCGGATCGAGGAGTACGCCTGGGAACGCATCGAGGATCCCGCCGCCACCGGCCCGGACACCCCGCGCCACTCCTTCGTACGGAAGGGGCAGGAGGTCCGCACCACGCAGATCCGTTACGACGGCGAGCGCTGGGAGGTGATCTCCGGAGTGAAGGATCTCACCGTCCTGAACTCCACCGACTCCGAGTTCTGGGGCTACGCGAAGGACCGGTACACCACGCTCAAGGAGGCGTACGACCGCATCCTCGCCACCGACGTCTCCGCCCGGTGGCGGTACAACTGGTCCGACGACGTTCAGGAGATGCCCCGCTGGGAGGAGTCCTGGGAGCAGGCCCGCGCCCATCTGCTCCGGGCGTTCGCCGAGACGTACTCCCTCTCCCTCCAGCAGACACTCCACCAGATGGGCACCCGGGTCATCGAGAACCGGGCCGAGATCGACGAGATCCGCTTCTCGCTGCCGAACAAGCACCACTTCCTGGTCGACCTGGAGCCGTTCGGACTCGACAACGCCTCCGAGGACGGGGCCGTCTACCTCGCCGCCGACCGCCCCTACGGACTGATCGAGGCCACCGTGCTGCGCGAAGGCGCCGCGCAGTCGATCCCGGCGGACCTCACCAACCTCTGAGCAGTCGCGGAGCCTGCCGCACAACACCGGCTGCCCGCACCACACTTACCGAAGGAAGCACGATGACCGATCCGGCAGGGCTTCAGCGCCTCGTCATCGAGAACTGCGCGGTCGCCACCGTCGACGCGCACGACACCGAGTACACCGACGGCCACGTCGTCGTCGCGGGCGACCGTATCGAGTCCGTCGGCGCGGGCCGCGCCCCCGAGGGGCTGGCGAACGTGGTCCGCCGCATCGACGGCACCGGTCACCTGGTCACGCCCGGGCTCGTCAACACCCACCACCACTTCTACCAGTGGATCACCCGGGGCCTGGCCACCGACCACAACCTCTTCGACTGGCTCGTCGCGCTCTACCCGACCTGGGCGCGCATCGACGAACCCATGGTCCGGGCGGCGGCGCAGGGTTCGCTGGCGATGATGGCGCGCGGCGGCGTCACCACCGCGATGGACCACCACTACGTCTTCCCCCGGCACTCCGGCGATCTGTCGGGGGCGATCATCGGCGCCGCCCGCGACATGGGCGTCAGGTTCACGCTCGCCCGCGGTTCCATGGACCGCAGCCAGAAGGACGGCGGACTCCCGCCGGACTTCGCGGTGGAGACCCTCGACGGCGCGCTCGAAGCCACCGCCGCCACCGTCGACGCCCACCACGACCCGTCGTTCGGCGCGATGACGCAAGTGGCTGTCGCGCCCTGTTCCCCCTTCTCGGTGTCCACCGAACTGATGCGGCAGGGAGCGGAGTTGGCCCGCGCCAGGGGGGTGCGGCTGCACACCCACGGCTCGGAGACCGTGGAGGAGGAGCAGTTCTGCAAGGAGCTGTTCGGGATGGGGCCGACGGACTACTTCGCGTCCACCGGATGGCTCGGCGAAGACGTGTGGATGGCCCACTGCGTCCACATGAACGACTCCGACATCGCCGCGTTCGCGCGTACCGGTACGGGCGTCGCGCACTGCCCCTCCTCCAACGCCCGCCTCGCCGCCGGGATCGCCCGGGTACCGGACATGCTGGCCGCCGGCGTCCCGGTCGGCCTCGGCGTCGACGGCACCGCATCGAACGAGTCCGGCGAACTCCACACCGAACTGCGCAACGCCGTCCTCGTCAACCGCCTGGGGCCGCACCGGGAGCGGGCGCTGACGGCACGTCAGTCGCTGAGGCTCGGCACCTACGGCGGGGCCCGGGTGCTCGGGCGGGCCGACCAGATCGGCTCCCTCGAAGCCGGGAAGCTCGCCGACCTGGTGCTCTGGCGGATGGACACCCTCGCCCACGCCTCGATCGCCGACCCGGTCGTGGCCCTCGTCCTCGGTGCGGCGGCGCCCGTCACCCTGTCGCTCGTCGGCGGCAGGCCGGTCGTGGAGAACGGCAGCCTCACGACCGTGGACGAGGACGCCGTCGCCCTTGCCACCCGAGACGAGGCCAGGCGCCTCGCCCGGCTCGCGGCCGGGGGCTGACCTCCCCGGCGCACCCCCGTCCGGCCGGGCGCGACTCCCGGCCGGCAGGTGACTGACGACACATCAGCCGATGTGGTAACTGTCCCCGTACACCTTCCAGTCGAGCGGCGGGTTCAGGCCGAGGTTGCCGTTCCGCAGGAAGACCCGCTGCGCGGTGTCGACCCTGGTCGTGTCGGAGTGGGCCTCCTCCTGCCGCATGGCCCACACCCGGGCGTCGAGGTAGGCGGCCAGATAGACCGTCTCGTCGCCGCCCTTCGACGGCGGCCGGGCCGAGGCGAGCGCCCTCGTGCGGATGGCGCCGAAGCCGGCGCTGTCGTCACCCTCGCCGTGCATGACGAGCGCGTCGTAGTACGCGAACTGGCCGAGTGTGCCGAGCCCGTCGGCCTTCGCCTGCTTCACGGCCGGGTCGAAGTACACCCGGTCGCGCTCGTCGTCCTGCACCTTGCGGAAGACCGGGTCGGTCAGCGCCGCCTTCTCCCAGGCGGCGGTGAACCGGGAGCCGAGACCCTCGTGCGAGTCGGTGCCGTCGACCTCGCGCAGGGCGGGCAGGAACGGTGCGAGGAGGTTGCCCGGGGCGCGCTCGGTGTAGAGCTCCACCACCCCCAGCATGTCACCGGTGCCGGAGCAGAAGCCGACGATCCCCCCGGTGTAGCCACGGCCGTCACCGATGTCCTCGATGTACTTGTACTGGTCCCGCCACTCCAGGGAGGAGTTCTCCGCGCTGGAGACCAGCTGCATGGCGATCTCCTTCTTCGCCGGGTCGTCCAGCCCCACCGCGGGGGCTGCCCCTACCTGCCGGACCGCTTCGTGACGCATCGCCACCTCCTGAGCCGGAGAGTCTGCCAGGGCGGTGGCCGGGGCGAAGACGAAGGAGAGTCCGAGGGCGACGGCGACGGCGGCCGAGGGGAGTGCGGTACGGCGGCCGGCGCCCGCGGGACGCGCGCGGCCGGCCGGACCGGGGGATTCGTCGTGACTGCGGAGCGCGGCAACGGCCTGGATGTGAGGCACCTGTCCTCCAGCGGAGAAACGTTGATCATCTGCTCTGTCGCGAGCTTCCTATCAGGCCTTTCGTGCCTCACCGGCCTCCCGTTCCGGTTGGGGCGCCGCGTCACCCGCCCGGGTCAGGGCGGCCTGGAGCAGGCGGTTCCGGTGGAGGCGGTGACGGGCGGGGCGGTGACCGGCAAGAGGCGGTGACCGGCAAGGGTGCTGATCCAGCAGGGGGTGATCCGGCAGGGGGTCGTGACGCCGTCCCAGGAGCCCCGCACCGCTCGGCTGGCGCGGTGCGGAGCGGTTCCTGGGAGGGGCGGGGCGTACACCCAGCGGTGGTGCCCGTACCGGCGAACCAGCACCCGTACCGGCACGGCTCTCGTACCGGGACCGTACGGGACTCGTACCGGCACGGCACGGGACCCGCAGGGCGGCGCGTCGGAACGGCGGCCTCCGTATCGCCAACGGGGCGGGGTGCCGATGCGTCACGGGCGGGCGGAAGCGATCGACCGCGTACGGAAGCGCGGGGTGTTGTCGGAGCGAACCGGCGCGCGTGGAAGGGCGCCGGATGCATCGAGCGCCCGCCGGGTCAGGGTGGTGGTCCGCTCGTCCGCTTGCCTCAGCGCTTGCCTCAGTCGTCGATACGGAAGCTCTCCCCGTACACCTTCCAGCGCAGCGGGGTCTCCAGCTGGAGCTTGCCCTCGGTCACGAACCGGCGCTGGGCGGTCTCGATCCGGCTGGTGTCGGTGTGCGAGGGCTCCTTGGCGATGGCCGCCACCCGGGCGTCGAGGAAGGCGTTGAGGTAGGCCTCCTCGTCGCCGCCCTCGGCGGGGGTGTCGGCGGCGGCGAGGGCCTGGCGGCGGATGGACGAGAAGCCGACCGTGCCCTCGGTGTCGCCGGCGCCGTGCATGACGTACGCGTCGTAGTAGATGAACTGGCCCAGGGCGCTGAGCCCGTCCTTCTCGGCCCGGTCGACCGCCGGGTCGAAGTACTGCTCGTCCAGGACCGCGTCCTGCGCGGCGCGGAAGGCGGAGTCCTTCGCTGCGGCGGCCCACGCCTCGGTGAACGGCGTGCCGAGACCGGCGTGCGAGGGGGTTCCACCGACCGCGCGCAGGGCCGGGAGGAAGCGGACGAGGCTGTTGCCGGGGCGGGCCTTCGTGTACCGCTCCACCACGTCGAGCATGTCCCCGGTGCCGGAGCAGAAGCCGATGATGCCGCCGGTGTAGCCGCGGCCGTCGTGGATGTCCTCGATGTACTTGTACTGGTCCTGCCAGTCCAGGGTGGAGTTCTCCGCGCTGGAGACGAGTTCCATGGCGATCCTCTTCTTCGCCGGGTCGTCGAGTCCCTTCTCCGGCTTCTCGCCCGCACCCGAGCAGGCGGTCAGCAGGGCGGTGGCCAGCAGGGCGACGGAGAGGGGCGCGAGGGAGCGGCGGGCGGCGGCCCGGGCGGTGCGGTTCACCCCGTAAGCCTGCCAGGCCGGGGTGCGGGCATTTCACCCTGGCCACCGGCTGTAGCGTCAGGGGTATGGAAGATCAGTCTGTTGTGGATGTCGGCGATGTGCGGCTGGCGTACCGGACGTGGGGCGACCCCTTCGGCTCGCCGGTCGTCCTCCTGCACGGTCTCGGCGGTTCGTCCGCCGACTGGGAGGCGACCGGGTCCCTGCTCGGCGCCGAGTGGCGGGTGTACGCCCTCGATCTGCGCGGGCACGGTGAGAGCGACTGGCCGGACGAGTACGCGTTCGAGCAGATGCGGGACGACGTGGTCGGCTTCCTCGACGAGTGCGAGCTCGACCGGGTCGGTCTGGTGGGCCACGGCATGGGCGGCTCGGTCGCCCTGCTGCTCGCGGAGGAGCACGCCGACCGGGTGGAGCGGCTCGTCCTGGTGGAGACCCCCGCGCCCTTCCCCGGCGATCCGGGACCGGCCGGGCGGGCCGAGGGACCGGTCGACTACGACGAGAACGCCGTGCCCGAGGTCCATGCCCAGCTCTCCGAGCCCGACCCGGAGTGGGCGGAGGCGCTGGGCGAGATCGTCGCGCCCACGATGATCATCGCCGGCGGGCCCGAGAGCACCATGCCGCAGGCACTCCTGCCGGAGGTGGCGTCGCGCATCCCCGACTGCCGACTGATCACCGTGCCCGGCGGGCACCGGATGCACGAGACCCGCGCCGACCAGGTCGCCCAGCAGATCAGCGAGTTCTTCACGAGCTGACCCGGTGGCCGGCGTCCCACACGGCGCACCGACGCGAGAGGGAGGCCCGGCGAACCCGCCGGGCCTCCCTCCGCTCACGTGGTGCGGCCGTCAGTCGGCACCGAACTCCATGGCGGCGCTGTCGAGCAGCTTGTCGCCGCCCGGGGCTTCGCCGCGCGAGGCGATCTCCTGGGCGTTGCCCTCGGGCATCGCGCCGATCAGCGGCGTCGACGTGGCCTGCGCGCCGATCAGCGCCTGGTGGGAGCTGCCGACCATGCCGATGGCGGCGTACTGCTCCAGCTTGGCGCGGGAGTCGGCGATGTCGAGGTTGCGCATGGTCAGCTGACCGATGCGGTCCACCGGCCCGAAGGCCGAGTCCTCGGTGCGCTCCATGGAGAGCTTGTCCGGGTGGTAGCTGAACGCCGGTCCGGAGGTGTCGAGGACCGAGTAGTCCTCGCCGCGCCGCAGCCGCAGGGTCACCTCACCGGTGACGGCCATGCCGACCCACCGCTGGAGCGACTCGCGGATCATCAGCGCCTGCGGGTCCAGCCAGCGGCCCTCGTACATCAGGCGGCCGAGGCGGCGGCCCTCGTTGTGGTAGGTGGCGAGGGTGTCCTCGTTGTGGATCGCGTTGACCAGGCGCTCGTAGCACGCGTGGAGCAAGGCCATGCCCGGCGCCTCGTAGATGCCGCGGCTCTTGGCCTCGATGATCCGGTTCTCGATCTGGTCGGACATGCCCAGGCCGTGCCGGCCGCCGATGGCGTTGGCCTCCAGCACCAGGTCGACGGCGGAGGCGAACTCCTTGCCGTTGATGGTCACCGGGCGGCCCTGCTCGAAGCCGACGGTGACGTCCTCGGTCTCGATCTCGACGGACGGGTCCCAGAACCGCACACCCATGATCGGGTCGACGCTCTCCAGGCCGGTGTCGAGGTGCTCGAGGGTCTTGGCCTCGTGCGTGGCCCCCCAGATGTTGGCGTCGGTGGAGTACGCCTTCTCCGTGCTGTCCCGGTAGGGCAGCCCGTGGGCGAGCAGCCACTCGGACATCTCCTTGCGACCACCGAGCTCGGTGACGAAGTCGGCGTCCAGCCAGGGCTTGTAGATGCGCAGCGACGGGTTGGCCAGCAGGCCGTAGCGGTAGAACCGCTCGATGTCGTTGCCCTTGAACGTGGAGCCGTCGCCCCAGATCTGGACGTCGTCCTCCAGCATGGCGCGCACGAGCATGGTGCCCGTGACCGCCCGGCCGAGCGGGGTGGTGTTGAAGTACGCGCGCCCGCCGGAACGGATGTGGAAGGCCCCGCAGGTCAGCGCGGCGAGCCCTTCCTCGACGAGGGCGGCCCGGCAGTCGACCAGCCGGGCGATCTCGGCCCCGTAGGCGTGGGCGCGCCCGGGCACGGAGGCGATGTCGGGTTCGTCGTACTGGCCGATGTCGGCGGTGTACGTGCACGGCGCCGCGCCCTTGTCGCGCATCCACGCGACCGCGACGGAGGTGTCGAGACCGCCCGAGAAGGCGATACCGACGCGTTCCCCGACGGGCAGAGAGGTCATTACCTTAGACATGGGAAAAGTATGCACTTCGATGCATGTTCATGCAACCCGGTCGGTCGAGTCGTAGCTCACGCCCGATGCACTCGATGGGGTCACAGCGAGCAAGGCGCCGCCGAAAACTCCTTAGGGTGACCGTGTCGTCACGCAAGGTTACCGAATTCGACCGGGGGTAGGTCTCGCGTCGCCCCCGGGTGTCCCCTCGGCTCCTGCCGACGGGACGAGGCGCCAGGGGGTGGAAGTGGAAGCCACCTCGTACCCGCCTCTTCGGGGCGGGAGATCCAGGGAGACCGCTCATGGCAGTACGGAAGACCGCCGCGACCCTGCTGGCCGCCGCGACGCTCGTCGCCGGCTCGCTCCTCGGGCTGATGGGGCCGGCGTCGGCCTCCGCCCAGCCCGACGGGGCCGTCCTCGCGGCGAAGGCGCTCGCGGGTGCCCGTCAGCACGCGGTGGAGTCGCCCGCCGTGGTGAAGTCCGCCGCCGCTGCGCTGTCCTGTTCCTACACCTACGTGTGCGGGCAGGGCTCCAACGGCAACAGCTTCGCCTACACCAAGTGCAACACCCTCTACCAGCTCCCCAACCTCACCGGCAGCGGCCCCCTCATCAACAACCAGACCCCCGGCACCGTCGCCTACTTCTACGACAAGAACCAGAACTACCTCTTCTCCTCCACCGCCTACCAGTCGACGACGGTCAACTGGACTCCGGTCTGGTACGCCATCGCCTGCTGAGGCACCGCCGGTGACGGCGGCGGGGTGCTCGTACGGCTCCGGGGCCGGTGGCCCGGGCGCCCCGCCGCATCGGCCTTCCGGGTGTCCGAGTGTCCGGGTGTCGGGTCTCCAGGCTTCAAGGGCGGAATCCGGGGCTCCGTAACCACATGTGCGGGCCCCGGTGCAAGCCGGGGGAGGTGCACATCCGCACATTGCGGAACGTTCGGCGCACCCCCCTTGTGACCCGCCCGCGCGCCGTGCCATACAGGTCTGGACCAATGCCCCGGACGAAAGGCGGCAGCGCCGTGCACCTTCCCCCCACGCGTGTCGTGTCGACCTGTTCCGCCGTACTCCTCCTCGCTCTGCTCACCGGCTGCGGCGGTCCCGCCGCCGCGGCCGACACCGAGCCGCCCACCACCCCGCAGGACGTGACCGCCCAGGTGAGCAGCTCCACCTCCGTGCACGTCATGTGGGAGCCCTCCTCCGACGACAAGGCGGTCACCGGATACGAGATCTACCGCGACAGCACCCCGGTGAAGACCGTCCCCGCCGCCAAGCACATGATCGACGTCGACGGGCTCACCGCCTCCACCGCCTACACCTTCACCGTCCGGGCCCGGGACGCGGCCGGCAACCTCTCCGCGCCCGGCCCCGGCGTGCCGGCCACCACCCAGCCCACCCCGCCCGAAGACCGGGCGGCGCCGTCCGTACCGGCATCGCTGCGCGCCGCCGCCGTCGGCACCGACAGCGCCACCCTGACCTGGAAGGCCTCGACGGACGACGTCCGCGTCTCCTCGTACGACGTGTACCAGGAGGACTCCCGCATCCACAGCGTCTCCGGCACCGTGACCAGCGCCCGGCTCACGGGACTGCGCCCCGGAACCGTCTACACCTTCACCGTCCGCGCGCGCGACACCTCGGACAAGTCCTCCGACGACAGCCGTTCCGTCGACGTCACCACCAAGTCCGCCCCCGGCGCCCCCGCGAGCACCGCCCCCACCGGTCTGCGCACGGAGACGAAGGGCGGCCCCGGCGACTACGTCGTGGCGCTCTCCTGGGACCAGCCGAAGGTGGGCGGGGAGATTCCCGCGTACGAGCTCTACCTCGACGGGAAGTTCACCACGACCGTGGTCTGGGGCGGTACGCCCCCGAAAGGCCGCGCCGCCTACGAGCTGACGCTCACCGAACCGAAGGGCACCCGGCACTCCGTCAAGATCCGGGCCAAGCTCCCCGACGGCACGTGGGGCGACTTCTCCGCGCAGCGCACTCTCGTCCTCGGCGGCTGACCGGCCCGGCGCCACCCACGGCACCCGGCGGCGCGGACGCGCGGGAGCGCCCGCCCTGTGGTCCATTGATCCCTGGGGCGTGTCCGCGCGAGCCCCGCACGCCGCGACGCCCGCCGAGTGCACGGCGGGGACCGGCACGGACACGACCCCTCGGACACGGGTACGCGAGTACGTGAGGAACAGGGGTGTGCACCATGGACCTGAGCACCCGGGTCGACGCGCTGATGGACGGTCTGACCGCCGACCTGGAACGGCTGACGGCCATCGCGTCCATCGCCTTCCCCGGCTTCCCGCCCGAACCCGTCCTGGAGGCCCACGACCTCCTGGTGGAACTGCTGCGAGGAGCCGGCGTCACACGGATCGACCGCCTCGACCTCCCCGACACCGCACCGGTCATCGTGGCCGAGGTTCCACCGCCCACTCCCGACGCGCCCACCGTCCTCCTCTACGGCCACTACGACATCCAGCCGCCCGGCGACCCCGGCCTCTGGCGGTCACCGCCCTTCGAGCCCACCCTCCTCGACGACCGAACCGGCCTCAGGGCCCGGGGCGTCGCCGACGACAAGGCGAACGTCATCGTCCACCTCGGCGTGCTGCGGGCGTTCGGCGGCGTGCCCCCGGTCGGGCTGAAGATCGTCCTGGAGGGCCAGGAGGAGTACGGCAGTGCCTTCGACGCGTACCCGCCCACCGACCCGGACCGCTTCGCCTGCGACGCCATGGTCATCGCCGACCTCGGTAACATCCGCCCCGGCAGCCCCACTCTCACCACCGGACTGCGGGGCGCGGCGGAGGTCCTGGTCGAGGTCCGCACCCTCGCCGAGCCCCGGCACAGCGGCGAGTTCGGCGGAGCCGCCCCCGACGCCCTGCTGACGCTGCTCGCGGCGCTCTCCACCCTGCACGACGAGCACGGCGACGTGGCGGTGGAGGGCCTCCGGCGCGAGAAGTGGACCGGCACCGCCTTCACCGAGGAGGAGTTCCGCTCCCTCGCCGGGGCGCTGGACGGGGTACCGCTGACCGGATCCGGCAGCCTCGGCGAACGGCTCTGGAGCGGACCGGCCCTCACCGTCGTCGGGATCGACGCCCCGAGCGTCGACCACGCGGCCTCGGCCGTCGTGCCCTACGCGCGCGCCAAGCTGAACCTCCGGTTCCACCCGCTGCAGGACCCGCGCGAGGCACGCGGACTCCTCGTCACCCACCTGGAGGCACTCCGTCCGTTCGGTATCCCGCTGACCGTCACCGCCGGGGACACCGGCCCCGGATTCGAGGCCCGCACCGACGGCCCGGCCTACCGCGCGGCCCTCACGGCCCTGCGCGAGGGGTGGGGCGAGGAGCCCGCGTACATCGCGAGCGGCGGTTCCATCCCGTTGGTGAACGGGCTGGCCAGAGCCGTGCCCGGAGCGGAGGTGCTGCTCTTCGGTGCCCAGGACAACATGTGCAACCTGCACGCCCCGAACGAACGCGTCCTCTTCTCCGAACTCAGGTCGGCGGTGATTGCCGAAGCCGCCTTCCTGCGGGAGTTCGCGGCCGGCCACCGGACCGGAGGCACGGCGTGAGCACCCAGGTCACGGGCGGCGCCGATCCCGAGGAGGGCCACCCGGAGAAGCGGAAGTTCACGTTCCCGAGCGCGCTGACGATCCTCGCCCTGGTGACCCTCGCCGTCTGGGCGCTCGCCTTCCTCATCCCCTCCGGGGCGTACGACCGCAACGCCGAAGGCGCCCCCGTCCAGGGCACCTACCACCGGGTCCCCTCCGACCAGAGCTTCGTGGACCGGCTCGACGACCTCTTCCTCTCGCCCGTCAACGGTCTCTACGGAATCCAGGACGCCGGGACCGGACAGGTCGGGCCCGACCTCGCCGGCGAGTTGTACGGCAGCGCGGGCGTGTTCCTCTTCGTCATCGCGATCGGCGCCTTCATCACCGTCGTCTTCGCCACCGGCGCCCTGGACCGGGGCATCGGCCGCCTCGCCCACCGGCTGCGCGAGCGCGGCGCGCTGCTCATCGCCGGCGTCATGGTGGTCTTCTCGCTGCTCGGCACGGTCGAGGGCTTCGCCGAGGAGACCCTCGGCTTCTACGGACTGATTGTCCCGCTGATGCTCGCCCTCGGCTACGACCGCATGGTCGCGACCGGCACGATCATCCTCGGCGCCGGCATCGGCGTGCTCTGTTCCACCGTCAATCCGTTCGCCACCGGCGTCGCCTCGTCCGCCGCCGACATCTCCCTCGGCGACGGCATCGTGCTGCGCGGCGTCATGTGGATCGTCCTGACGGCCGTGACCATCGCCTACGTCGTCCGCTACGCCTCCCGGGTCCGCAAGGACCCCGCCCGCTCCCTCTCCGGCTTCCTGCCCGGCGACCGCGAGCAGTCGGCGGCGGAAACCGATGAACCGCCTCCGCTGACCCCGCTGCACCAGATCGTCCTGGTCCTGGTCGGACTCACCTTCGCCTTCATGATCTTCTCCGTGGTGCCGTGGTCCAGCGCCATCAGCGGGGACGCCGACGCCACTCCGTACGGTTTCGAGCTCGGCTGGTCGTTCCCTCAGCTGGCCGCGCTCTTCATCGTCGCCGCGGTCGTCGTCGGCGTGGTCGCGCGGTTCGGCGAACAGAGGCTGAGCGCGACGATCGTGCAGGGCGCGGCGGACTTCATCTCGCCCGCTCTCGTCATCGTGCTGGCGCGCGGGGTCACCGTCATCATGAACAACTCGCGGATCACCGACACGGTGCTGCACTCCATCGAGGGAGCGGTGTCCGGGGTCTCGTCCGGCCTCTTCGCGGTCGTCGTGTTCATCGTCAACCTGCCGCTGGCGTTCCTGATCCCCTCCACCTCCGGGCACGCCACCCTCGCCATGCCGATCCTCGCGCCCCTCGCCGACTTCGCGGGCGTCTCGCGCGCCGTGGTGGTCACCGCCTGGCAGGCGGCGAGCGGCTGGATGAACCTCTGGGTGCCGACGACCGCCGTCACCATCGGCGGAATCGCGCTGGCGAAGATCGGCTACGACAAGTACCTGCGCTTCGTCTGGCCGCTGCTGGCGATCCTGTCCGTGCTCATCTGCGGACTCGTCGCCCTGGGCGCGGTGTGGACCTGACGGGTCCCGCAGGCGCCCGAACAGGCCCGGCCCCGACCATCCGCGGCCGGGCCACGCGAGCGGTACACCGTTCCGCCATCGTGCCTGCACGTCGGTTTCACGCCATCTTCCTACCCTCTCCACGGCCTGGTTTCCCGCACGCGCCGGGTCAGCGCCGGATCAAGGACGTGTCAGTAACCGGGACCAGCCGGACAACGGACTTGCCGGACGAGTCCTTCTGGAGGTAGATCTACATCCACGACCCTGGGGAGGGGCGCCACCACTGGTGGGGGGATCCTGCTCCGTCATGCCGTGCGCCGGTGCCATGACCGACACCGAAGGCACGTCGACGGACGCCATTCATCCGACACCGCACACGTGCGGCTCGGCACCGGCATGTGCGCCGCTCCCCGTGGAGTCGTCTTTTCCACAGGAGGCAGAATGCCCAACCTCGCAATACCCGGGTCCAGGCGGACCCGGAGGATGGCCACATCGGCAGCGATCGTCTGCGCCGGTCTGCTGGTCAGCGGTTCGATGACGATCACCGCACACGCGGCCGGGAACGACGCCGCGATCCCGGGCACGGTGACCGTGCCGCACGCGTCCTCCGCGCGCCCCACCTTCACGGTGCCGGGCCGTGAGAACGCCGTGGCTCCCCAGCCGCGCAACCTGATGGCCCGTTCCGCCGCCGTCGACTCCTCGGCCGCCCAGCGCGCCGACTTCGACGGTGACGGTGCCGGAGACCTCGCCTACCGCGAGGGCTGGGGAGACGTCTACACGGACTGGGGCAACGGTTACGCCGACGTCCTCTCCGGCGAGACCGCCCAGGTCAAGGACCTGCTGCTGCCCGGCGACATGACCGGCGACGGCAAGGCCGACCTGCTCGTGGTGACGCCCACCGGTGCGCTCCGGCTCTACAGCGGAGCCAACGCTGCCGTCGACGGCGGCCTCAGCTCGTACACCACGCTCAGCAGCGGCTGGCAGGCGTACAACAAGCTCGTCGTCCCCGGTGACCTGAACGGTGACGGCGCGCCCGACCTGCTCGCCCGCAGCACCGCCGGACTGTTCCTCTTCCCGGGCACGGGCAAGAACTTCGGCAAGGGCATCCAGGTCGGCGGCACCGGCTGGAGCCAGTTCGACCAGCTGGTCGGCGCGGACGACCTCACCGGCGACGGCATCGCCGACCTGGTGGCCCGCAACGCCACCGGGGTCTACGTGTATCCCGGAAACGGCAAGGTCACCGGGTACCCGTTCAAGACCCAGTTCCAGATCGGGGGCACCGGCTGGGCGCAGTACAACCAGATCACCGGCGGCACCGACTACAACGGCAACGGCACCGCGGACCTCGCGGCCCGGGGCTACGACGGCAAGCTGTACTTCTACGACGGCAAGGGCACCGGATTCTTCCAGGCCCGCGTGCTTTCCGGCCCGGGCTGGAACACGGTCTCGCAGCTGGCCGGGGCCGGCAACAACGCGGCCTACGGCAAGTCCGGGGTCTTCGCCCGTACCAGCAACGGCACCCTGTACTACTACGACGGCACCGGACTCGGGAAGCTGTCGGCGAAGTACCTGATCGGATCGGGCTGGACCCGCTCCGAGAGCCGTCTCATCCACAGTGTCTCGCTCCGGTCGGACGGAAGCTCCGACCTGATCGCGCACAGCACGTACGACGGCCACCTGTACAACACGGCCACGTACGCGGAGAACGACACCGACCTCGCGGCCGGTTCGAAGTCGTACAACCTGGTCGTCGGCCCCGGCGACCTGAACGGTGACGGCAAGAGCGACCTGATCGCCCGCAGCTCCACCGCGCTGTACTTCTACGCGGGCAACGGCGACGGCCTTTCCATGAAGGGCCGGGTCCAGGTCGGCGGCAGCGGCTGGAGCCAGTACAACAAGCTGGTCGGCGCCGGTGACCTCAACCAGGACGGCCGTGCGGACGTCATCGCCCGCAGCTCCGCCGGGCTGTTCCTCTACCCCGGCACCGGCAAGTCGTCCACGCCGCTCGGCACCCGTATCCAGGTCGGCGGCAGCGGCTGGAGCCAGTACTCCAACCTCGCCGCCCCGGGCGACATCAACGGGGACGGCATCGCCGACCTCCTGGCGTCGAACTCCAAGGGCCAGCTGTTCTTCTACGCGGGCACCGGAGTCGCCAAGACCCCGTTCAAGGCCCGCGTCCAGATCGGCACCGGGGGCTGGAACCAGTACCCCGACCTGGTCTGATCGCTGACCCACCCGCGGCGCTTTGAGCGCCGCAACCCGTCCGCCCGGCCCCCGCACACCAGCGGGGAGCCGGGCGGACGGCTTTTTCCGACCGGGCGCGCGGGTACGGGCACGCGGCTATGGGGTCAGCCGCGTGCGGCTTCCGCGACGAACGCGGTCCAGGCGTCCGGGGCCAGCGTGAGGGTGGGGCCGGTGTGCTGCTTGGAGTCGCGCACGTGGACGGTGCCGGGGGAGGCGGCGACCTCCAGGCAATTCCCACCTTCGGCGCCGCTGTGGCTGCTCTTGAACCAGCGCAGCTCCGCGTCGGAACCGCCTGTGGTGACGTGGACGTTCATGCCTCTCCCAGCGGTTTTTCGATGAAGGCCAGGGACTCACGCGGGGTGAGGGCCTGGGCTCGGATGATCCCATAGCGGGCCGCCAGGGCGCGGACCTCTCTGCGCTCCGTTACCAGTGTGCTCCGACCTTGCACTTCGAGATAGCCGATCGGCTCGCCGTGTTGAGGGGTGAGGATCGTGAACGGGCCGTCCACGCCCGCGTTGTCCTCCCGGTCCGCAGGCATCACCTGGATCTCGACATTGCGCTTCTGCCCGATCAGCAGTAGATGTTCCAACTGTCCGCGTCGCACTTCGCGGCCTCCCAGACCTCGGGTGACGACGTACTCCTCCATGACGAAACTGAGCAGCGGGGCGGGCCAGCGATTGAAGATCTCCTGGCGCGCCTGACGTGCGGCTACCCGCTGTTCGATGGTGGCCTCGTCCAGCAGCGGACGCCGTTTCGTCAGTAGCGCACGGGTGTACTCCTCAGTCTGGAGCGGCCCGTTGACCACGAGCGTTTCGTAGCCGGCGAGCTCCGTCGCCTCCGCCTCGATCCTGGCGGCATCCCGGAAGAAGGCCGGATACTGGGCTCGGGCCACTTCCTGCTTGCTGGTGCTCAGCAGGCCGTGAGCCCGCAGGATGTCGTCCGCCTGGTCGATGAACTTCGGCGGGGGCACCCGCCGCCCTGCTCGAACGTGGCGATGGTGGACGCGGAGTAGCCCGTGAGGGCGCGGAGCCGGGCCCGGTCGATACCGGCGGCCACGCGGAGCAGTTTCAACTGGCGCCCGAAGACGGCCAGGATGCCCGCCCCGCTCTCGTGCGCCTCATGCGGTTGCTGCTCTTCCGGCATGACCCCTGCCTCCACGGTCGCTTTCCGCCCTGCCGCTTCACGCTCCCTCGCGTGTGCAGGGTGCGTGCCGTCGCGTACAGCCCCGGGCCGTCAGCGCGTCACTCCTGGTCAACGGTAGGGGGAGGACACGAGCGTTTTCCTCATGAACGAAGCAATTACCTCTCCCGTGGAGATGGTTGAAACCGACGCACCGGTGCGGGAGTTCGCCATGCGATTCACCTCGACACCGCGCGGCGCCCGCCTGTCCCGCCGTCTCGTGTCGCTCCGGCTCCACGAGTGGGGCCACTCCTGGGGCTCGGACACGAACGACACCCTTTCGCTGATCGCCGCCGAACTGACGGCGAACGCGGTGCGGCACGGGCGGTTGGCGGGACGGGACTTCCACGTGCGGCTCGCCGAAGGGGAGGGCGGCACCCTGCGGATCGAGGTGACGGACACCCGTACCGAGCGGTGTCCGTCACCCGGCGATCCGCGCGAGCCGGCCCTCGACGAGGAGTCGGGCCGGGGGCTCCTCCTGGTCTCCCGGCTCGCGGGGAGCTGGGGTGTCCTGCCCCGCTCGGGTGCGCCCGGCAAGACGGTGTGGGCGGAATTCCGGAGCGGGGCGGACGGCCCTCCCGCCGCACCGGTGGCCCTGGGTGCGGACGTGCTCAGCGCAGCTGCTCGTACGCGGGCAGGGTGAGGAAGTCCGTGTAGTCGGTGTCCAGCGCCACCTGGAGCAGCAGGTCGTGGGCCTGCTGCCAGCGGCCGGACGCGTACGCCTCCCCGCCGATCTCGGCGCGTACGGCCGCGAGTTCCTCGGCGGCGACCTTACGGGCCAGGTCGGCGGTGGCGTGTTCGCCGTTCTCGAAGACCACGTCCGCGTTGATCCACTGCCAGATCTGCGAGCGGGAGATCTCCGCCGTGGCCGCGTCCTCCATGAGGCCGAAGATGGCCACGGCGCCCGTACCGCGCAGCCACGCCTCGATGTAACGGATGCCGACCGCTACGGCGTTGCGCCAACCCTCGTACGTGGGGCGGGCGTCCAGGCTGTCGACGGCGATCAGGTCGCCCGCCGCCACCGAGACGTCCTCGCGGAGCCGGTCCTTCTGGTTCGGCTTCTCGCCGAGCACCGCGTCGAAGGAGGCGAGCGCGATCGGGACCAGGTCCGGGTGGGCGACCCAGGAACCGTCGAAGCCGTCGGCCGCCTCGCGGTCCTTGTCCGCCTTCACCTTCTCGAACGCCACCTTGTTGGCCTCGGCATCCCGGCGCGAGGGGATGAAGGCCGCCATTCCGCCGATGGCGTGCGCGCCCCGCTTGTGGCAGGTGCGGACAAGGAGTTCGGTGTACGCGCGCATGAACGGGGCGGTCATCGTGACGGTGTTGCGGTCCGGCAGGACGAACTTCGTACCGCCGTCACGGAAGTTCTTGACGATGGAGAAGAGGTAGTCCCAGCGTCCCGCGTTGAGTCCGGAGGCGTGGTCGCGCAACTCGTAGAGGATCTCCTCCATTTCGTAGGCGGCGGTGATCGTCTCGATGAGGACGGTTGCGCGGATGGTGCCCTGCGGCAGGCCCACGTACTCCTGGGCGAAGACGAAGACGTCGTTCCAGAGGCGGGCCTCCAGGTGGGACTCCGTCTTCGGGAGGTAGAAGTACGGGCCCTTGCCGAGGCGGATCAGCCGCTCGGCGTTGTGGAAGAAGTAGAGGCCGAAGTCGACCAGCGCGCCGGGGACCGGGGTCCCGTCGAGCTGGAGGTGGCGCTCGTCCAGGTGCCAGCCGCGCGGCCGGGTGACGACGGTTGCCAGCTCCTCGGCGGGCCGCAGGGCGTACGTCTTCCCGGACTTCGGGTCGGTGAAGTCGATGCGGCGCTCGTAGGCGTCGATCAGGTTGAGTTGCCCGAGGACGACGTTCTCCCAGGTGGGGGCCGAGGCGTCCTCGAAGTCGGCGAGCCAGATCCGGGCGCCGGAGTTGAGCGCGTTGACCGTCATCTTCCGGTCGGTCGGCCCGGTGATCTCCACCCGGCGGTCCTCCAGCGCCGGCGGAGCGGGTGCCACCCGCCAGGAGTCGTCGGCGCGGACGCCGGCCGTCCCGGGCAGGAAGTCCAGGGTGGAGGTACGGGCGATCTCCGCGCGGCGCTCCGCCCGGCGGGCGAGGAGCTCGTCACGGCGGGGCGTGAACCGCCGGTGCAGCTCGGCCACGAACGCGAGGGCCGCGTCGGTCAGCACCTCCTCCTGCCGGGGCAGGGGCTCGGCGTCGACGACGACCAGCGGGGACGGCACCGGTGCGGACATGAGCGGTCAACTCCTTCGGGGACGGGCGGGGCCTGCGGGGTCTCGACGGCCCACGGGCTTCTGCTCAGTGGATAGTAGTTTCCTCATCGTGGAAGCTCAACGGTTCACGGCGTGTGACGAGCCACCGGAGGTGAGGGGGTGTCGATGTCCGGACGGCGAGCAGCCCGGCGGACCCGGGCCCGTCAGGGCCCCGCCAACCGCCCCAGGTCCTCCGGTGTGTCGATGTCGTACGCCTCCGCCACGTCCCCGCACTCGACCAGCGTGAGGGCCTCCCGGTGCTCCCGCAGGTAGACGCGCGCCCCCTGGTCGCCGGTGGCGTCCGCGGACACCCCCGCCCAGTGGTCCGCGCCGAGGAGTACCGGATGCCCGCGCGTACCGTCGTACGAGGCTGCCGCCAGGATCGCCCGCGAGGTGGCGGCCGCGCGGACCCGGGACACCGCCTCGGCGCCGATGCCGGGCTGGTCGACGAGGAGGACGAGTGCCGCGTCCGCCCCGGTGCCCGCGAGTGCGGCGAGACCCGCGCGCAGCGAACTGCCCATACCCTGGCGCCACTCCGGGTTGACCGTCACCGCGCATCCCGCGAGCGCGCTCCGGGCCCGCACCTCTTCGGCGGCGGCACCCAGCACCACCACGATCCGGTCACAGCCGCCGCCGCGCAGTGATCGAATCGCGTGTTCGACCAGCGGGCGGTCCCGGTACGTCAGGAGCGCCTTGGGCCGCCCGCCGAGGCGCCGGCCACCTCCGGCGGCGAGCAGTACCCCGGTGACCAGGGGGTTCTCAGGAACTGGAGCCATGGGTCCTGGATACCACCGACACGCCGTCGAGCGGGTCGCACACGCGAAAGCAGGGTCACCCTCAGGGGTAACCCTGATTTCCGGTCACGGAGTGGCGCCGGCCACCTTCGATGGCGTTAACTTGCCTCCACTCCGGAGCACTTGACCATGCTCCGGAGTGCGAAAGGCCTACGGCACGAAGGCGTGCGAGGGGGAGTGCATTGTTGCGAAGTGTGGGGCAGAAGCGGGTGACCGGGAGCAGCGAGGACCCCAGGGTCGCGGAGTTGCGGACAGCGGTGTCCCGGCTCCGTCGCGAGCTGGCCGGGCATCCCGCGGAGTTCTCCGACCGGGGGATCGCGGAGGAGGAACTGGCCGCGCTGGACGCCATGGCGGTCAGCGGAGTGCCGGAGATTCCCCGGCTCCGCCGGTCCCTGCTGCTGATCGCGGGGTCGATCGGATCGGTGAGCGCCCTGGCGCCCGGGCTCCGGGCGGTACGTAACGCGGTGGATCTCTTCGGGGAGCCGCCGCGCGGGTGACGCGGCCCGGGGCCGGTGTCCCGGGACCGCACGGGGGAGGGGCGGCAGGCATCGTACGAGAGAGGGGCGACAGGCATCACGCCTGCCGCCCCTCTCTCGTGTCGGTGGTGCGCACGCTCAACCGCCCGCCGCGAGCTCCGCCGAGAGGTCCTTCGCCGTCTGCTGGAGGATCGGGACGATTCGTTCCGTCGCGGCCTCGGTGACCCGTCCGGCCGGGCCCGAGATGGAGATCGCGGCGGCGGTGGGGGAGCCGGGCACGGCGACGGCCAGACACCGCACCCCGATCTCCTGCTCGTTGTCGTCGATGGCGTAACCGGCGAGGCGGACCTGCTCCAGCGCCTCCAGGAAGCCCTCCGGAGTAGTGATCGTCTTCTCGGTGGCGGCGGGCATCCCGGTGCGCGCCAGCAGTGCGCGCACCTCCTCCGGCGACGCGTGCGCCAACAGCGCCTTGCCGACACCAGTGGAGTGCGGCAGCACCCGGCGTCCCACCTCGGTGAACATCCGCATCGAGTGCTTCGACGGCGCCTGTGCGACGTACACCACCTCGTCGCCGTCGAGCAGCGCCATGTTCGCCGTCTCGCCCGTCTCCTCCACCAGGTGCTGGAGGTAGGGCCGCGCCCAGGTGCCGAGCAGCCGGGACGCCGACTCGCCCAGGCGGATGAGCCGGGGGCCCAGGGCGTACCGGCGGTTGGGCTGCTGGCGTACGTACCCGCAGAGCACCAGGGTGCGCATCAGGCGGTGGATGGTGGGCAGCGGCAGCCCGCTGGCCGTGGAGAGTTCGCTCAGGCCCACCTCGCCCCCGGCGTCCGCCATCCGCTCCAGCAGGTCGAAGGCGCGCTCCAGGGACTGCACCCCGCCGCTGGAACCGGCGGTCTTGGAGTCGGAAGTGCTGGCGTCGGACGGCGGCACGTCAACGTTCCTTTCGAAGCGGGAGGCGAGGTAGCAGCGTACCGGGACCCTCGCGCTCCGCGCACTGCTCGTGGCGCGACGTATCTGCCGGTCAGAGGGGTGTTTCCGGCTGCCGCGGACAGGTCCGGGGGAGGGTGCGGGCCGTCTGCCGCACCTGTGCGCATTCCGGATTCCGGAAGCCTGATTCTGTTTCACGGAAGTTTCCGCATGTTTTCGGGTGCTCTCCCGACGCGATCCGTGCGGGGTGCCCCGGCCGAGGAGGGGGCTTGACGGAGGGGAAACCCGCGTGAAGACTCCTTCAACAGTTCGTTGAAATCGCTGAGGTGTCCCGACGCGAGCGGAGCGAGGAGCACGGGTGTCCGGTGCGGACGTGCGGAAAGACCTGAACGCCGACGAGGACGGGCGCGCGCATGCCGGTCCGCTCCTGCGCTCGACCCGTGTCGTCACCCCCACGGGGACCCGCCCCGCCACGGTCGCGGTCTCCGGCGGGAGGATCGAGGCGGTCCTCCCGTACGACGCCCACGTCCCAGCGGGCGTACGGCTGGAGGATCTCGGCGACCGGGCCCTCCTCCCCGGGCTCGTGGACACGCACGTGCACGTCAACGATCCGGGACGCACCGAGTGGGAGGGGTTCTGGACCGCCACCCGGGCGGCGGCGGCCGGAGGCATCACCACCCTCCTCGACATGCCGCTCAACTCCCTCCCCCCGACCACCACCGTCGGCAACCTCAGGACCAAGCAGCGCGTCGCGGCCCCCAAGGCGCATGTGGACACCGGCTTCTGGGGCGGTGCGATCCCGGCGAACGCCAAGGATCTGCGCCCGCTCCACGAGGCCGGCGTCTTCGGGTTCAAGTGCTTCCTCTCACCGTCCGGCGTCGAGGAGTTCCCGCACCTGGACCAGGAGGGGCTGGGACGCTCGCTGGCCGAGATCGCGGGCTTCGGCGGGCTGCTCATCGTCCATGCCGAGGACCCCGGACACCTCGATACCGCCCCGCAGCGGAGCGGCCCCGCCTACGCCGACTTCCTCGCCTCGCGCCCCCGGGCCGCCGAGGACGCCGCGATCGAAGGGCTGATCGCCCACGCGAAACGGCTGGACGCCCGCGTCCACGTCCTGCACCTCTCGTCCGGCGACGCGCTGCCGCTCATCGCCGCCGCCCAACGCGAGGGCGTACGCGTCACGGTCGAGTCCTGCCCGCACTTCCTCACCCTCACGGCCGAGGAAGTACCGGACGGGGCGACCGAGTTCAAATGCTGTCCGCCCATCCGGGAGGCGGCCAACCAGGACGCGCTGTGGCAGGGGCTCGCCGACGGGGTCATCAGCTGCATCGTCTCCGACCACTCGCCGTGCACCACCGACCTCAAGACGCCCGACTTCGCCTCCGCGTGGGGCGGCATCTCCTCCCTCCAGCTGGGGCTGCCCGCCATCTGGACCGAGGCCCGCCGACGCGGCCACTCGCTCGACGACGTGGCGCGCTGGATGTCCACCGGCCCCGCCCTGCTCGCAGGGCTGGACCGGAAGGGCGCCATCGAACCCGGCCGCGACGCCGACTTCGCCGTACTCGACCCCGAGGCCACCTTCACCGTCGACCCGGCAGAGCTCCACCACCGCAACCGGGTCACCGCCTACGCGGGCCGTACCCTCCACGGCGTCGTCACCTCGACCTGGCTGCGCGGCGAACGGATCGTCCACGACGGCGTGTTCACCGGACCCTCCGGCCGCCTCCTCGAAAGGAACCACTGACCATGACGGAGTCCGTGCCGCCGCGCTGGACCGGAGACGCCCTCCCCTACGCGGGGGGCGACCCGTACGCCGACTACCGCACCCCGGGCCCCGCCGGATTCCCCTTCGGCCACCTCGTGGACCTCGCCGGACGGCAGCTCGGTGCCGGGGTGATCGCCGCCAACGACGAGTTCTTCGCGGAGCGGGAGAACCTGCTGAAGCCGGGTCCCGCCGTCTTCGACCCCGAACGGTTCGGACACAAGGGCAAGATCATGGACGGCTGGGAGACCCGCCGCCGACGCGGCGTCAGCGCCGACCGCCCGCACCCCGGGGACGACGACCACGACTGGGCCCTGGTACGGCTCGGCGCCCCCGGCATCGTCCGCGGACTGGTCGTCGACACCGCCCACTTCCGCGGCAACTACCCCCGCGCCGTCTCCGTGGAAGCCACCGCACTGCCGGGCTCGCCCTCGCCCGAGGAGCTGCTGGCACCGGACGTGAAGTGGACGACGCTGGTACCCCGTACGGAGATCGCCGGCCACGCCGCCAACGGCTTCACGGTCCGCGCCGAACAGCGCTTCACCCACCTCCGCGTCAACCAGCACCCCGACGGCGGCATCGCCCGGCTGCGGGTCCACGGCGAGGTCGCGCCCGACCCCGCCTGGCTCACCGCGCTCGGCACCTTCGACCTGCTGGCCCTCGAGAACGGCGGCCAGGTCGAGGACGCCTCGGACCGCTTCTACTCCCCGGCCACCAACAGCATCCAGCCCGGCCGATCCCGGCAGATGGACGACGGCTGGGAGACCCGCCGCCGCCGGGACCGGGGCAACGACTGGATCCGCTACACGCTGGCCGCGCAGGCGGAGATCCGGGCCGTGGAGATCGACACCGCCTACCTCAAGGGCAACGCGGCCGGCTGGGCGACGCTCTCGCTCCACGACGGGGCGGACGGATCCGGCGGAGAGGGCGAGGCGTGGACCGAGTTCCTGCCCCGGACCCGACTCCAGCCCGACACCAACCACCGCTTCGTCCTGGAGACCCCGGTCCGCGCCACCCGGGTGCGCATCGACATCTTCCCGGACGGCGGGATCTCCCGGCTCCGCCTCTTCGGCTCCCTCACCGAGACCGGAGCGAGCCGACTGGCGGCCCGTCACCACGAACTGGGGGGCTGAGGTGGGGGCCACGTGTCACGGAGACGGCGGGCGGTCCGGGGGCGCAGCCTCACGTGCGGTCACTGTGCCGCGGGGAGGAGCGCGCGTACGGAGGGGGCGATCGTGACCCCCTCGATCAGTGTGGCCGTCAGGGAGTCCGCGCGCTTCCGGTCCAAGGTCTTGACCTCTTCGTACGCCCGGTAGCTCACGGAGACCGCCCCGAGCGGGTGAGGCAGTGGCGGGAGCCGGCCCGGTGAGCCCGAAAGGATCGGTACGGGACGGTATGTCACCCTGGTCGCGGTGCCGCCCGGGCCTCCGGCGCCCGGCGGCGCGTCACCGTACGTCCCGACCTGGAGCAGCCATGATCTTCATCGCCGTCAAGTTCACCGTCCTCGTCGCCGAGCGCGACAACTGGCTCCCCGCGGTGGAGGAGTTCACCCTCGCCACCCGCTCCGAGCCGGGGAACCTGTTCTTCGACTGGTCGTACAGCGTGGAGAACCCGAACCAGTTCGTCCTGCTCGAAGCGTTCGCGTCGGCGGAAGCGGGCGAGGCGCACGTGAAGTCCGCCCACTTCCAGGCCGCCATCAGGACGATGTCGTCCCTGGTCGCCGAGGTCCCCGAGATCATCAACGTCGAGGTCCCCGGCGACGGGTGGAGCCGGATGGCGGAGGTCGCCCCGGTCAACCGGTGACCGACGACCGGTGGCGGGTGACCCGGTCGATCGCCGGCGCGGGAGCCCGTACCAGGACCGGCCGACGGGTCAGAACTCCTCGTGGTCGTCCGGGTCGCCGCCGAACCGGTGCTGCTTCCCCGAGCCGATCCGGTCCAGCTGGTCCGGCGTCAGCTCGAAGCCGAACAGGTCCAGGTTCTCCCGCTGCCGTCCCGGGTCGGCCGACTTGGGGATCGGCACCACCCCCAGCTGGGTGTGCCACCGCAGCACCACCTGACCGGGCGTCACCTCGTGCTCGCGGGCGATGGCCACGGTCTCGGGCGCTTCCAGCACCTCGCGGCCCCGCGCCAGCGGGCTCCACGCCTCCGTCACGATGCCCTTCGCCGCGTGCACCTCCCTCAACTCGTCCTGGGGGAGCAGCGGATGCAGCTCGATCTGGTTGACCGCGGGCACCACCCCGGTCTCCCGCTCCAGCCGGTCGAGCTGCGCGGGGGTGAAGTTCGAGACGCCGATCGAGCGGACGAGACCGTCCTCGCGGAGCTTGATCATCGCCTGCCAGGTCTCCACGTACTTGTCCACGCGCGGCAGCGGCCAGTGGATGAGGTAGAGGTCGACGTACTCCACTCCCAGCGCGGCCCGCGACTCCTCGAAGGAGGCCAGCGTCTCCTCGTAGCCGTGATGGCGGTGGTGACGGTGATCTCCTCGCGCGGCACCCCGCTGCGGGCGATCCCGCGGCCGGTGCCGCGCTCGTTGCCGTAGTTCTTCGCCGAGTCGACGAGCCGGTAGCCGAGGCCCAGCGCCCCGGCGACCGCCTTCTCCGCCTCCTCGTCGTCCAGCGGGTACGTACCGAGACCGACCGCCGGGAGGGTGCGGTGGTCCAGCAGGGGAAGCTGGGGGACGGCGCTCATGATCGTCCTTTCCGTGATCCGTATGTGCTGATCATCCGTAGGTCAGTGATCCGTGATCCGTGATCCGTATGTCCGCGGACCGGGATTCCGAATCCGTGATCCTTACGGCCCCCGCCAGCGTAGGGCGACCGGTGGCTCCGGGCAGGTCGCGCGGCAGGGGGCCCGTGCGGGACGGGGGAGCGGCGGGCGGGGGCGGGGCGAACGGGTGACCACGGCCCGGGACGCGGGTACCGGGTGGGAGCGGCGCCCGGTAGCGTGAGCCGGCCGGTGTGCGAGCCAGCGAGGTCTCCACGCTTGTGTCCCGTCGTGGAGAACCCAGAAGTACCAGGAGTGCCAGGTGTCCGCTGTCGCTGTGCCCGCCGCCGCCCCGTCCCGCCCCGCCTGGTCGACCGACCTCCCCGTCCTGGCGGTCGCCGTCGTCTGGGGATCGAGCTACCTCGCCGCCAAGGGCATCACCACCCCCGGGACCGTCGTCGCGGTCCTCGTCCTGCGCTTCGCGATCGTGCTGCCCGTGCTGGTCGTCGCCGGTGCGCGCGGACTGAGGGCCCTGACGGCGGCCCAGTGGCGCGGCGCCGGGCTGCTCGGGCTGATCCTCAGCGGGATCTTCCTGCTGGAGACGTACGGAATCGTGCACACCTCGGCCACCAACGCGGGCCTCATCATCAGCCTCACCATGATCTTCACCCCGCTCGCGGAGTCGGCCGTCACCCGCACCCGGCCGACCGGCCGCTTCCTCCTCGCCGCCGTGCTCTCCGTCCTGGGCGTCGTGCTGCTGACGCAGGGCGGAGGGTTCACCAGCCCGTCCGGCGGTGACCTGCTGATGCTGCTCGCCGCCCTCGCCCGTACGGTCCACGTCCTCGCGATGGCCCGGATCAAGGCCGTCCAGTCGGCCGACTCGCTCTCCCTGACCACCGTCCAACTGGGCAGCGCGGTCGCCGTCTTCGCCGTACTCGCCGCCATGCCAGGGACCGGCTCCGCGCCCTGGACGGTGGCCGCCGGTTTCGGTGCCGGAGAGTGGGCCGGGCTGCTGTTCCTCGCCGCCTTCTGCACGCTCTTCGCGTTCTTCGTGCAGATGTGGGCGGTCCGGCGCACCTCGCCGTCCCGGGTCAGCCTGCTGCTCGGTACCGAACCCCTGTGGGCCGCCGCGGTCGGCATCGCGATCGGGGGCGAGCGCCTCGGGATCCCCGGGGCGGTGGGCGCCGTGCTGGTCCTGGCCGGAACTGCCTGGGGGCGGCGCGGCGCACAGGTCTGAACCGGCCACGCTCGACCGCGTCCGCCGGCCGGAGGGTTGGAACACCCGGCGCCGAGGTAGTGACTCGCACGGGGGCGGGGCCGCTCCCGCTGCCGTCACGCGCCGGCCACGGCCCGCACCCGGTCGACGCGGCCGGACCTCCGAAAGGAACCGCAGTGACCACCGACGCGATACTGGATCTGGGCGCACTCGGCGAGGCGTTCACCCGGGACCCGTACCCCTACTACGCCGAACTCCGCGCCCGGGGACCGGTCCACCGGGTGGTCCTGCCCGGCGGAACGCCCGCCTGGCTCGTGGTGGGGTACGAGGCCGGGCGTGAACTCCTCGCCGATGCAAGGCTGTCCAAGCAGTGGAGGAACGCCTCGCCGCTCCTCAACCTCCACCAGATGACGGCCGGACCGTCGATGCTCAGCTCCGACGCCCCGGACCACACCCGGCTCCGCAAGCTGGTGACCCGCGAGTTCACCCCGCGCCGGATGGAGCAACTCGTACCGCGCGTACAGCGCATGACGGATGATCTGCTGGACGCGATGCTGGCGGAGCCCGGCAGCCGTACCGATCTCGTCGACGCGCTGTCGTTCCCGCTGCCCATGGCGGTGATCTGCGAGCTGCTCGGCGTGCCCGACATGGACCGGGTGAGCTTCAGGGAGTGGTCCAACACCGCCCTCTCCTCCACCGACGCCGAGGCGCGCCGCACCGCCGTCACCTCGATGAACGCGTACATCGCCACGATGCTCGACGAGAAGCGCAAGAAGCCGGGCGACGACCTGATGAGCGCGCTCATCCACACCGCGGACGAGGAGGGGGACCGGCTCTCCGGTGACGAACTGGCGGGGATGGCATGGCTGTTGCTCGTCGCCGGGCATGAGACCACCGTCAACCTCATCACCAACGGGGTGCTCCATCTCCTCTCCCACCCCGACCAGTTGGCGGCCCTGCGTGCCGACCCCGGACTGCTCGGCAACGCGGTGGAGGAGATCCTGCGCTACGACAGCCCGGTCGAGACGCCCACGTACCGCTTCACCACCGGACCGCTCACCGTCGGCGGCGACGTGATCCCGGGCGGCGGCGAGCTCGTCCTCGTCGCATTGGCGGACGCCAACCGGGACCCCGCCCGTTTCGAGGGCGCGGAACGCTTCGACATCACCCGGGACGCGCGCGGCCACATCTCCTTCGGCCACGGCATCCACTACTGCCTCGGCGCACCGCTCGCCCGCGTCGAGGCGAGGGTGGCGATCGGCTCGCTGCTGGCGCGCTGCCCCGGACTGCGGCTGGACACCGATCCGGACCGGCTCACCTGGCGTACGGGGATGCTGATCCGGGGCCCCGAGCACCTGCCGATCGCCTGGTAGGGCCACCCCGGGTGGCCGGTCAGCCGCCGGGGATCTCGGCGAGCGCCACCGGGCGCCGCTCCCGCCGTGAGCGCTCGCACGCCTCGGCGATCCGCAGCGCCGCCAGGGCCTCCCGGGCGTCGCACGGGTTACCGGCCCGGCCCGCCGCCAGCCGGACGAAGGCGTCGAGCTCCGCCTCGTACGCCGGGGCGAACCGCTCCAGGAAACCGGGCCAGGCCTTCAGCGGCGCGTCCGGGCCGCCCGGTTCCACCGAGGTGAGGGGGGTGCGCTCGTCCAGGCCCACCGCGATCTGGTCCAGCTCGCCCGCCAGCTCCATCCGCACGTCGTACCCGGCGCCGTTGCACCGGGTGGCCGTCGCCGTCACCAGGGTCCGGTCGTCCAGGGTCAGGAGGGCGGCGGCCGTCGACACGTCGCCCGCCTCGCTGAAGGCGGCCGGGCCCGCGTCCGAACCGGTGGCGTACACCTCGGTCACCTCGCGGCCGGTCACCCACCGCACCATGTCGAAGTCGTGGATGAGGCAGTCGCGGAACAGCCCGCCGGAGAGCGGGAGGTACGCGGCGGGCGGCGGGGCGGGATCGGAGGTGACGGCCCGCACCGTGTGCAGCCGGCCGAGCCGCCCCTCGCGGACCGCCTCGCGCGCGGCACGGTACCCGGCGTCGAAGCGGCGCATGAAGCCGAGCTGGAGCACCGACCCCGCCGCCTCCACCTCCGCCAGCGCGGCGAGCGTCCCCGGCAGGTCCAGGGCGACCGGTTTCTCGCAGAACGCGGGCAGCCCCGCCCGCGCCGCCCGGCCGATCAGACCGGCGTGGGCGGCCGTCGCCGACGCGATCACCACCGCGTCCACCCCGCCCGCGAACACCTCGTCGACCTCCACCGCCCTCCCGCCCGTACGCGCCGCCGCCGCCGCCGCGCGCACGGGATCGGCGTCCGCCACCAACAACGACTCCACCGCCGGATGACGGCTGAGCGCCACCGCATGGAAAGTACCGATACGTCCCGTTCCGACCAGTCCGATACGCATGGCCTCACCGTGGCGTTCGCCCTGTCGCCGTGTCAAGCACGCGCAAAGGCCCCGCACCCCACTCCGCGGCCCCCTGCGACCTGGGAAATCGCCCGTGCGCCCGGACGACACATTCATTTGCCCGGGCCCTGCCGGGTGCCGCCCGTCGAACCTCGGGGATACTTGGGCAGCCGGGCCGGGACTCCACACGTCCGCGGCGCACCAGACGGCACAGTGAGCGGCACAAGAAGGGCACGGCTTCGTGGCAAGGGTTCGGACAGGGGTACGCGCGATGGGCGCCGTGCTGGCAGTGGTGCTCGGGGCCTCCCTCGCGGGATGCAGCAGCACCGGCGGCAGGCGGGCGGAGGAACGCGCGGCAGCATCCCAGGCCGCCTCCGAGGGCCACTCGGCCGTGAACACGCCCCGCTGGACGTTCGCCATGATCACCCACTCGGGTGATGGCGACACCTTCTGGGACATCGTCCAGAAGGGCGCCAAGGAGGCGGCGGGCAAGGACAACATCAACTTCCTGTACTCGCACAACGACGAGGCGCAGCAGCAGGCGCAGCTCGTCCAGGCCGCGATCGACAAGAAGGTCGACGGGATCATCGTCTCGCTCGCCAAGCCCGAGGCGATGAAGGACGTCGTCGCCAAGGCCACCAGGGCCGGCATCCCGGTGATCACCGTGAACTCCGGCTCCGCCGAGTCCAAGGCCTACGGCGCGATCACCCACATCGGCCAGGACGAGTCGATCGCCGGCGAGGCGGTCGGCGACGAGCTGAACACGCGCGGCCGCGAGAACGTCCTCTGCGTCCTGCACGAGCAGGGCAACGTCGGCCACGAGCAGCGCTGCGCCGGCGTGAAGAAGAACTTCAAGGGCAGGACGACCAACCTCTACGTCGACGGCACCAACATGCCCGACGTCCAGGCGTCCATCGAGGCGAAGCTCCAGACCGACAAGAGCATCGACGCCGTCGTCACCCTCGGCGCCCCCTTCGCCGACGCGGCCGTGCAGGCCAAGAACTCCGCCGGCAGCGACGCCGAGATCGACACCTTCGACCTGAACGCCAAGGTCGCCGCCGGGCTCAAGGCCAAGACGCTGGGCTTCGCCGTCGACCAGCAGCCCTTCCTCCAGGGCTACGAGGCCGTCGACCTGCTCTGGCTCTACCGCTTCAACCGCAACGTCCTCGGCGGCGGCCTGCCCGTCCTCACCGGCCCCCAGGTCATCACGGCCGCCGACGCCGACGAACTCGCCGAGTACACCGCCCGGGGCACCCGATGACGGGAACCGGACAGCCCACGGCCCCCGCCCCGGGCGGCACCGACGAGCGGCTGCTGCGCACCTCACCGCTGCGCAGGCTCCTCGGCCGCCCCGAGCTCGGCTCGGTCGTCGGCGCCCTCGCCGTCTTCCTCTTCTTCGCGGTGGTCGCCGACAGCTTCCTCCAGCTGTCCAGCTTCGGCACCGTGCTCTACGCGGCCTCCACCATCGGGATCATGGCCGCGCCGGTCGCGCTGCTGATGATCGGCGGGGAGTTCGACCTCTCGGCCGGCGTCATGGTGACCAGCTCGGCGCTGGTCTCCTCGATGTTCAGCTACCAGATGACCGCCAACGTCTGGGTCGGCGTCTTCGTGTCGCTCCTGGTCACCCTGGCCTTCGGGGCGTTCAACGGGTTCATGCTGACCCGGACGAAGCTGCCGAGCTTCATCATCACGCTCGGCACCTTCCTCATGCTGACCGGCCTCAACCTCGGCCTCACCAAGCTCATCAGCGGCACGGTGTCGACCAAGGCGATCGGCGACATGTGGGGCTTCGACTCCGCCCACGCGGTCTTCGCCTCGCAGCTCACCCTCGGCGGCGTCGAGCTGAAGGTGACGATCCTGTGGTGGCTGGTCCTGGTCGCCGTCGCCACCTGGATCCTGATCCGTACCCGCTTCGGCAACTGGATCTTCGCCGTCGGCGGCGACGAGAGCGCGGCCCGCGCGGTCGGCGTCCCCGTGATCCGTACCAAGATCGGCCTCTACCTCGGAGTGGCCTTCGCCGCCTGGGTCTCCGGCCAGCACCTGCTCTTCAGCTTCGACGTGGTCCAGTCCGGCGAGGGCGTCGGCAACGAGCTGATCTACATCATCGCGGCCGTCATCGGCGGCTGCCTGATCACCGGCGGCTACGGCTCCGCCATCGGCTCGGCCGTCGGCGCCATCATCTTCGGCATGACCAGCAAGGGCATCGTCTACGCCGAGTGGAACCCGGACTGGTTCAAGTTCTTCCTCGGAGCGATGCTGCTCCTGGCCACCCTGCTCAACGCATGGGTACGCAAGCGCGCGGAGGCGACGACATGACGGCCCCGGCCCCCCGGACAACGGCTCCCCAGGCGCTGGTCCAGCTCGACCACGTCAGCAAGTACTACGGCAGCATCAAGGCCCTGACCGACGTCTCGCTGGAGGTCCACGCGGGCGAGATCACCTGCGTGCTCGGTGACAACGGCGCCGGCAAGTCCACCCTCATCAAGATCATCGCCGGACTGCACCGGCACGACGAGGGCGTCTTCCGGATCGAGGGCGAGGACACCACCCTGGTCAACCCGCGCGACGCCCTGGACCGGGGCATCGCCACCGTCTACCAGGACCTCGCCGTCGTCCCGCTGATGCCGGTCTGGCGCAACTTCTTCCTCGGCTCGGAGCCGACCACCGGATCCGGCCCGTTCAAGCGCCTGGACGTCCGGCTGATGCGCGAGACGACCCGCGCCGAACTGCACCGCATGGGCATCGACCTCCGCGACGTCGACCAGCCGATCGGCACCCTCTCCGGCGGCGAGCGGCAGTGCGTGGCCATCGCCCGGGCGGTCCACTTCGGCGCCAGGGTCCTCGTCCTGGACGAGCCGACGGCGGCACTCGGCGTCAAGCAGTCCGGAGTCGTACTGAAGTACGTCGCCGCGGCCCGGGACGCCGGACTCGGAGTGGTCCTCATCACCCACAACCCCCACCACGCCTACCTCGTCGGCGACCGGTTCGTCCTCCTCAAGCGCGGCGCGATGGCCGGCAGCCACACCAAGGGCGACGTCACCCTCGACGAGCTGACCCGGCAGATGGCGGGCGGCAGCGAGCTCGACGAGCTCAGCCACGAGCTGGAGCGCGCCCCCGCGCCGACCTCCATCGGCGGCCACCCGGTGGACGACGACACCGAGTGACCGGGCGGCGGCCCGGGCACGGCCGAAACCGCCGAGGCGGCTCCGGGCGGACGGCAGTGGCAGAATCGATCGAGGTGGGCGCCGTCCGCCGCCGGCAGCACTGACCCGCCGGCCACTCCAGACACCGCAGGGACGATGAGCACGTACCGCGACTTCACCCACCGCGGCTCCGCCCGCGCCACCGTCCTCAAGACCGTCGGTACGAGGGAGCGGCGCTCCCACCTCACGGCGCCCCGCGTCCCCACCGTCGGCATCGACATCGGTGGCACCAAGGTCATGGCCGGTGTCGTCGACGCGGACGGCAACATCCTCGAGCAGCTGCGCACCGAGACGCCCGACAAGTCGAAGAGCCCCCGGGTCGTCGAGGACACCATCGTCGAGCTGGTGCTGGACCTCTCCGACCGCCACGACGTGCACGCCGTCGGCATCGGCGCGGCCGGCTGGGTCGACGCGGACCGCTCCCGGGTGCTCTTCGCCCCGCACCTCGCCTGGCGCGACGAGCCCCTGCGCGACGCCCTCGCCTCCCGCCTCGTCGTCCCCGTCATGGTCGACAACGACGCCAACACCGCCGCCTGGGCGGAGTGGCGGTTCGGCGCCGGACGGGGCGAGGACCACCTGGTGATGATCACCCTCGGCACCGGCATCGGCGGCGCGATCCTGGAGGACGGGCAGGTCAAGCGGGGCAAGTACGGCGTGGCCGGCGAGTTCGGGCACATGCAGGTCGTCCCCGGCGGCCACCGCTGCCCCTGCGGCAACCGCGGCTGCTGGGAGCAGTACAGCTCCGGCAACGCGCTGGTCCGGGAGGCCAAGGAGCTGGCCGCCGCCGACTCCCCGGTCGCGTACAACATCATCGAGCGCGTCAAGGGCAACATCCCGGAGATCACCGGGCCGCTCATCACCGAGCTGGCCCGCGAGGGCGACCCGATGTGCATCGAGCTCTTCCAGGACATCGGCCAGTGGCTGGGCGTCGGCATCGCCAACCTCGCCGCCGCGCTCGACCCCTCCTGCTTCGTCATCGGCGGCGGCGTCAGCGCCGCCGACGACCTGCTGATCAACCCCGCCCGGGACGCCTTCAAGCGCCAGCTCACCGGCCGCGGCTACCGCCCCGAGGCCCGGATCGTCCGGGCCCAGCTGGGCCCGGAGGCCGGCATGGTCGGCGCCGCCGACCTGGCCCGGCTCGTCGCCCGCCGCTTCCGCCGCGCCAACCGCCGCCGGGTCGAGCGCTACGAGCGCTACGCGCAGATCTACGACCAGGCCGCGAGCACCCTGCGCAGCACGCGGAGCACCCGGACCGGCGACTGACCGCCGGGCGCCGACCGGGGGGCCCACCCCGGCCGGTCGCCGCCCGGCCGCCCCGTACCGAACCCCGCCCGCGCACCGAAGCTCCGAGGGATCCGAAGACCATGACCGCAGCCGAGCACCCGAGTCCCGAGGGAACCGTGATCGCCGAAGCCCCCGAGCAGCCCGTGGTGCCGCGCCAGTGCGCACCGGGGGACGGCGAAGCCGCGCCCGACCCGCGCCGGGTCTTCCGCAGACGGCTGATCACCGCGACGATCATCGTGCTGCTGATCGGCATCCCGGCCGGCTACCTGCTCGTCTCGGCGGGCCAGAGCCGCGCCTCGGGCAAGGACAAGGAGGCCGAGGCCGCCGCCCAGGGGCTCCGCGCGAGCTGGCCGTCTCGGATGCAGCGGCGGATCTTCGAGGTACCCGTGCCGGGGAACGCGACCGGAGTGCAGTACTACGAGACCAACAACTGGAAGGCGAGCCGGATGTATCTGAAGTTCCGGACCACCTCCGCCGGTCTCGACCGCTTCCTGAGCGGTATGGGGACCGACCGCGCGGCCCTGAAGACCGGGAAGGTCACGATCTCCCAGCGGGACATCAGGATCACCGACTGGAACTTCTGGTCCGGCGCGTCCTGGTCCGGGACGACGCACAGGAACAAGGACCCCCGGCCCACCCAGAACATCACCGTGAACATGACCGACCCGGCGTCCCCGGTCGTCTACGTGGTCTCCGCCGCCACTCCCTGACCCCCGGGGTGTTCCGTACGCTCCGGCGATCAGGAAGTGGCGGCGGCTACGGCACCCGGTACTCCTGCTCCGGCCGCCCCGTCGTCCCGTAGCGCAGATGCATCTTCAGGCGGCCCGAGGTGACGAGCGCGGCGAGGTAGCGCTGCGCGGTGGCGCGCGAGACGCCGATCAGCTCGCCCACCTCCGCCGCCGACAGCGGCGCCGGGGAGTTCCGTACGGTCTTCAGCACCGCGTCGCCCGTCAGCGTCCCCGCGGTGGGCCGGCGCTCGGGGCGGCGGACGGAGGGCTCCCGCAGCGTGCCGTACACGCTCTCCACGGTGCTCTGGTCCACGGAACCGGCGTCCGTGAGCTGCCGGAACCGGGCGTACCCCCGCAGCTTCTCCGCCAGCAGTTCCGGCGGGAACGGCTTGATCAGATAGGCCAGCGCGCCCGCCGACAGTGCGCGGCGGACCACCGGGCCCTCGGCCGCCGCGCTGAGGACGAAGGCGTCGCAGTCCAGGCGGCGCAGCAGGTCGACGCCGGAACCGTCGGGCAGGTAGACATCGACGAGGGCCAGATCGACCGGTGTTCCGGCGGCCGTGGCGGCGGCCACGGCATCCACCGCCTCCGTCGCCGTGTGGGCGGTGCCGGCCACCGTGAAGCCCGCCACCCCTCCCACCAGCGAGGCGTGGATGCCGGCGACCCGGAAGTCGTCGTCGACGACGAGGACGGAGAGCGGCGGCCGGGCGGGCGGTGGGAGCGTCCGGCCGGTCATCGGTTCAGTTCCATGATCATCCGTTCACTTCCATGACGTCGTGGAGCCGGGCCACGAAGACGGCGCCACCGGAGACCGGGCCGGCGCCGGTGCCCCCGGGGTCCTCGGAGCCCTCGGCCGGCGTGGAGGACATGGGCGGTCCGCCGGGCTCCGCGAGGTACACGTCGCCCCCCTTCGTGCGGGCGATCTGACGGGCGAGCGCCAGGCCGATGCCGCGCCCGCCGACGACCGGGTCGTGGTTCTTCGTGGACAGGCCCTCGCGGAACACGTCCCCGGCCGGGACGACCGCGACACCGTCGCCGGTGTCCGCGACGGTGACGACCAGCGTGGTGTCCTCCGCCATGAGTTCCACCTCCACCCGAGCCCCGGGGCGCTGCCCCTGCTGGGCCGCCTCGACCGCGTTGTCGACCAGGTTGCCGAGGACGGTGGTGACGTCGACCGGTGCGCCGAGGGTGCCCTCGACCCAGGTGGCGTCACCGACGACCAGGGTCACCCCGCGTTCCCGGGCCTGGGCGGCCTTCGCCGACAGGAAGGCGCACAGGTACGAGTCCCGGACCGCGTCCAGCCCCGGCAGGGCCTCGCCGAGCGGGCCCGTACCGAGGATCGTGTCGATGTAGTCGGTGGTCTCGGCGAGGTGCCCGCCCCGGGCCAGCGCGGAGACGACGTGCAGCCGGTTGGCGAACTCGTGGCGCTGCGCGCGCAGCGCCGAACTCATGGCCTGCACCGCGTCGAGCTGGCGGGTCAGCGACTCCACGTCGGTGCGGTCCTTGACGGTCAGCAGGGTGCCGAGATCACGGCCGTCCCGGCGCACCGTGCGCGAGGAGAGCACCAGCACCCGTTCACCGACGGCCGCCATCACCGGGCCCTGCGCGGGGCTGCGCAGCGCTTCGACCACCCGGGGCGTCAGCCCCAGTTCGCCGAGGTGCCGGCCGGGGGCGGCACCGGGCGCGAGGAGCCGGCGCGCCTCGTCGTTGACGACCGTCACCCTGCCCGCGGTGTCCACGGCGAGGACGCCCTCCCCGATGCCGTGCAGCACCGCCTCCTGCTCCTGCACCAGCCCGGCCAGCTCCTCGGGTTCGAGCCCGAGGGTCAGGCGCTTCCACCGCCCGGCCAGCAGCGCGGACGCGGCGACGCCGAGCACCAGGGCGCCCACGAGCCAGCCGAGGCCACCGAGCAGGACCCGGACGAGCTGGGCCCGTACGTCCGAGGCGGCGAGCCCCGCGTTCGCCTCGCCGACGACCTGGGTGGCCGACCCGGGCGCGTACACCGGAACCTTCGCCACCACCTCGTCGCCGAGGTGGGCGCGGTGGCGTGCCAGCTCCTCGTGCCCGGCGAGCGCGTCGGAGGGGTCGGTGCTCACCTTCCTGCCCAGCTGGGAGAGTTCGGGGTGGGCCAGCCGGATGCCCTGGTCGTCGGTGACGACGACGAACAGCGAACCGGTCCTGATCCGCGCCGCCTCGGCCACGGTCTGCACGGTCCCCCGGGCGAGCGTCCCGCGCGGGATGCGCGCCGCGCCGCCTCCCGGACGGGAGTTGGCCGCGGAGAACTCGGCGGTCGCGCGCCGGACGGACGGTTCGGAGGCGACCGTCCGGGCCACCGCGAGCGCCCGCAACTGGTACTCCCGGTCGATCCGGTGCTCGTTGGAGTACGCGAAGGCGGCGAACGCCGTGGCGAGGGTGACCGCGACCACCGCGCACTGCAGCAGCAGCACCTGGGTCCGCAGCCGCATCCCGCCGGACCACCGGGTGAACCACCGACGGCCGGACCGCTCCCGGGGCGTCTGCTCCCGGGAGGACGGCCTCCGGCCCGGCGGTTCCACGATTCCCATCCGCCGACGGTAACCCCCGAAGGGCCCGTGCACAGAATGCACAGAACGCGCGGATCAGGGGTTTCACGGGTTACGCGCACAACCTGGAGACGCGCGGGGCCCGGCCGATACGTTCCCGCCGGGACACAACCAGCCGCAGACCAGGAGTTCTTCAATGACGACGACACTCGCCGCAGCGCGCCCCCGCCAGGGCGCCGACCGCCGGACGGGAGGCCGACTGTGACGGGCCACACGTGGACACTGCTGATCATCCTGGCCGCGGCGATAGCCCTGCTGATCACGCTGATCAACTCCCGGCTCCGGTTCCACCCCTTCGTCGCCCTGATGACCGTCTCGGTCGGCGTCGCCCTGGCGGCCGGACAGCCCGTCGACAAGATCGCCGAGTCCCTGGAGGACGGAGCGGGCGGCATCCTCGGTGACGTCGGCGTCACCCTCGCGTTCGGCGCCATGCTGGGACGGCTGCTGTCGGCCTCCGGCGCCACGGACCGCATCGCGCGGATGATCGTCGACCGAGCGAGCGCCCGCTCACTGCCCTGGTACGTGACCGGCGCGGCCTTCGTCATCGGCATCCCGATGTTCTTCGAGATCGGCCTCATCGTGCTGCTCCCGCTGATCTTCAGCGTGGCCCAGCGCCTGGAACGTACGCAGAAGATCAAGGGATCCCCGTACGTGTTCCTCGCGGCGCCCGTGATCGGCGCCCTCTCCACCCTGCACGGCATGGTGGCCCCGCACCCCGGCCCGCTGGTCGCGGTGGAGGGGCTGCACGCGAACCTCGGCATGAGCATCGCCGTCGGCCTGATCTGCGCGATCCCCACGATCATCGTCGCCGGGCCCGTGTACGGCCGCTGGATCGCTCCGCGCCTCGACGCACGGCCCGACGCCGAGCTGATCGCCAAGTTCACCGGGGCCGGCGGCGCCGCGGACGACACCGCGCCGCAGCCCGCGAAGGGCAACGGCAGCGCCGAGGGGAAGGGCAAGGGCGCGTCCCAGGCCGCCGCCCGGGCGAAGGCCGTGGCGGCGGACACCCCGCAGGGAGCCGGGTCCCCGAGGAACAAGGTCCGCACCGGCTGGGCCCTCGCGGCCGTGCTCGTACCGGTGGCCCTGATGCTGCTGCGTACCCTCGCGGAACTCGTATACGACGAGTCCAGCCAGGTACGCCACGTACTGGCCTTCCTGGGCGAGCCGGTGATCGCCATGCTCGCCGGCTTCCTCTTCGCGCTGTTCGCCCTCGGCTACCGCAGCGGCCTCTCCTCGGACGCCATCCGCGGCGCGCTCACCGACAGCCTGAAGGCCGTCGCCGGCATCCTGCTGATCATCGCGGGCGGCGGGGCGTTCAACCAGGTGCTGAAGGACTCCGGGATCGGCCAGGCCGTCGAGTCCGCCGCGTCCGGCATGCACATCAACGTGATCGTGCTGGGCTGGCTCATGGCCCTGCTGCTCTCCTTCTCCACCGGCTCCGCCACCGTCGGCATCGTCGCCGCGACGGGCATCCTCGCGCCCCTCGCCCAGGACGGCGGAAGCCTGCACACCTCGCTGCTCGTGGTGGCCATCGGCGCCGGCTCGATCGGCCTCAACTACGTCAACCACGCGGGCTTCTGGCTGGTGAAGGAGTCCTTCGGGATGACTCTCGGCCAGGCCACGAAGTCGCACACCGCCATTCAGACCATCGTGAGCGTCTGCGGACTGCTGATGGCGCTGCTGCTGTCGGTCTTCGCCTGACCCGAGATCGTCCGGCCCGCCGCCACTGACGCCGGCCGGTCCGCGGAGACACGCCCGACGGGGTGCCGCGCGGACCGGCCGGAGCGCTTTCCGCCGGCGGGAGGGGCGGTGCCGGCAGCCTCCCGGGCGGTCGACCGGCTCGATGGCTCCGGTTTCGGTACGGGGAACGGGACCCGGTCCGGGGAGAGCGACTACCGGGCCGGAGCAGCAGGGCTGTTGCCGCTACCCCGCTTCGCCCGCACGCCGGGCCGTGAGACCGACCGCACCACTGCTTGACGACCGAGGCAGCGGGACGTGCTTTTCCTGCGGGACGGGTGCCGCCGCACGGAGCCACGCCAGCAGCTGGCGCAGGCGAAGGCGGCGTGCCCCCGATGTCTCCGGGGCGTCGACGAGCTCCTCCATGTGCACGGCCACTTCGCGGTCCATCCGCGCGGCTTGCACGTCGATGAGCAGGCGGAGTTCCGAGGCGAGGGGCGGACGAGGGAGTCCCAGTGCTCGTTTCCACAGGTCGAGTGCATGCTCTCGGCATCCCATCGCTGCGAGCTCCATGGCGATGTCGCACAACTGGTTCCATTTGACCCACTGGTGTGAGTGAGCCTTGGCCACGACGAAAGGTGCTGCCTCCGTCCCCTCCAGGGCCAGCAGGACACGCAGACCGCACAGCACATCATCGGCGTCGCCCGCCGGCTGATCCACCAGCCGTCGAGCGAGTTCGCACGTGAGGGCAAGGTGGCTCTCTTCCTGGGGCAGCACCTCCAGGACACCCTGCAGCCAATCGGTGTTGTCCGCCAGTGACGGCGTGCCGTCCCAGATCTCCAGGAGGCGACTCGCCTCGACGCCGCCTCGCGCTTTGAGTAGAACGCGGGTTGCCTCTTCGTATCCGGACCGTGCGCAGAACGGTGTGCGCAGAGCGAGCTCCGCGAGTTCCGCCGCATCGGCGACCGCTCCGCAGTCCAGGAGAGCCTTGGCAACGACAGCCCGATCGGTCGGAGTGAGTGACCGACCACGTTGAACACACTTCATGACATTCTCCACGGCGGGCAGCCCTTCGACCTCCAGCCACGTCTTGACCGCCCAGCCGGCCCCGTACACCCCCCAGCGATCACCTTGTACTTCACGGGCCCATTCGCCCGGCGACAGCACATCGTCGATGTCGGCAAGAGCCCGGTGCAGAGAAGCGGGAATCCAGAGATAGTGGCCCGCGTCGGCGCTGCTGCGTTCGATCGCACCTTCCAGGTCGGGGCGGCCTTCGTGGCCCTGCGTCCTGGCCCACAGGGAAGCGGCCCACTCCGCCGCATCGCCGGAGCCGCCGGACCGGAGAAGCACCAGGGCGATACGGGACGCGGCCTCGACCTGGCCGGCCTTCTCCAGCGCTTTGCCGACCGCTGTGTGACTCCAACTGTCCGTGGACGGCCAGGACAGCGCGATGTCGGCCACCTCTTGCGCGGCGTCCGGCATCGCGCTCAGCCACGCCTCGGTGGCCCGGCTCAACGCCGGAGATCCTGCGGAGGGGTCCTTCAGTACCCGCCGGGCGAGTTGCTCGGCGTCCTCGCGCATCTCCATCTGTTCCAGGGCTTGCGATGCGCAGGAGAGGATCCAGCTCGTGACCCCGGGCTCGGCGGCGAGCTGCCAGGCACGCCTACGAACCAGTTCCCGGGCCTCGGCGCCGAGACCGACGGCCACTCTCGCGGCCTTGCCCAGCCAGCCGGCCACCCCGTCGAGCACAGAGCCGAGAAGCTCCTGCGTCAGCGCCGCCCCGCCGCATCGGCTGAACGCCTCCACAGCCAGCAGGCGCCTTCCACCGTCGAGGAATTCGTTGCGCGCCAAGCCTTCGAGCATGTCCAGAACGCCGTGCTCGGTTCCCAAGGCTCCCAGCGCCGTGAAGGCCTTCTCCTGGTCGTCGACCTCGCGAGCGCAACAGCCGATACTCTCCAACCGGTCGACGAGTCGTTGCCGATTCGCAGCGCCGAAGCCGGCGCCCTCCGCGAGGAGCAGGGCAGCCAGCAGAACCCGCTGATGACCTCCGGCTGCCCCGGTGAGCAACCGGTCGGCGATCCGGTCGGCCTCGCACTCCTCCCTGTCCGCCCACAGACACAGCACGAACATGGCCAAGGTCTGCTTCTCCTCGTTGAACGAACGCAGGATCCAGTGCTCCAAGTCGGTGAAAGCGGGGCTGATCCGCTCCCCGTAGGCGCGGGCAGCGAAGAACTCGGCGAACGAGTGGTGCAGGAAGCGGTAGTCGTGCTGTTCCTGGACGAGGAGCCCGGTTCCTTGCAGGAACTCCGCGACCTCCGTCTGCCAGCTTTCGAGGGCGAGGTGTTCACGACCGTTCTCGCGAACCCAGGCCAAGGCCGCGTCGAGCAAGGACTCCTCGCCCTCCACCCGGCGGACCCCCAGCGCACCGAGCAGCCGGCGCTTCTCGCCGTCCAGCCACAGGTGCATCGCCAGACGTTCCGGCTCGGCGGTGTAACGCTGCCGTATGTCCGCCCGGCCGGCGCCCCGGCGGCCGAGCAGGTGACCGAAGAAGCGCTGGTAGAGACTGAGCCGGCTGGTCGGGAGCTGGTTCGTCGGATCTATCGTGGCGTTCACAGCCGCGATGGTGGCCAGCAGGGGGCTGCGGACCAGCTCCTTCAGCCGGCCGTCGCCGACGTCCTCGAGGAACCGTTCGGCCGCGGCCCGCGCCGATGGCTCGTCCTCGTACTGCGCGGCGAACCACTTCCCAGCGAAGTCCTTCAACTCCTTGGGCCCGAAGGGCTCCATGGTGTACTCGCCCGTGTGCGGGCCTCGCAGGGGCGCGAGTTCGGCCTCAGGAAGAGGGCGACTGGTGAGCACGAGGCGGTAGTTGCCTTCTGTGCGCATGTGCAGTGCGAGCATTCTGATGACCTCGGCGCGCGACTCCCGGTCGGCCACCTCGTCCAGACCGTCAACCATGACGAGCCAGCGTGCGCCCTGAGTCCGGCCACGGAAGAGCCCGGGCTCAGGATCCGCTATCAGGCTGTGCCCGAGAGTGCGGCGTGCGGCCTGGACGAGCACGGCACTCCACGAATCCGGTTCTCCCAGGAGCGTGCGCGCGGCGATTCTGACGGGCAGCAGAGGCTCGTCCACCGGTGCTTCGAGGCTGGTCTCCTCGCGCAACCAGATCCGGGACAACAGCCAGGCCAGGTGGCTCGAGAGCGTCGACTTCCCTGATCCGGGCTCGCCGGTGATCAGCAGATGCTGATGGCGGCCCAGCACGGTCGGCACCGGCAACTGGGATTCGGCGCGACGCGAGTCCTGGTGGCGGGCCGCGGTCATCGGAGCCGGACTGCCGGAGGCCTCCTCCGACAGCATCGCCTTGCGGCTCGACCCGTCCCCTGCCGGACCGGACGCGCGTATCCGCTGCCTCACGTAAACCGCGGACAGCGGCGGTTCGGTCACGCCCAGTCTGTCGTAGGGGAGCCGCTCCACGGCCTTTGCCTGGGCCTCCAGCAGATTGCGCACCGCCAGGGACGGCAACGGCAGCTCCGCCCATGTCGTCAGATGAGGTATCAGCTCCTCTTTGGCCGCGCTCACCGACCGGTCCATCGCCTCTTTGGCCCTCACCCATACGGGCATCACCTCCGAAGGCTCGCGCCCAAGAGCCACGGCGAGGGAGCCGACCACCTCGGGTCTCACCATGCGGGTGGCTCCGCAGACGCCGTAGATGACGTTCTTGTGCGCGATCTCCGCACGAACTGCGGCATTGAGGCTCTCATAGCCGGCGTCCGTCACGGCCTGCCGAAACCAGGAGGCCAGTTCCTCCAGTTCCGTGTAGCGCTGCCGGTCACTCTTCGGTGGACGTCCCCCGGCCATCGTTCCCCCGTGTCGCCGACTGCTGGAGTTTCTCAGAGTTTCTCAAGCGTAGAGGGAAACCGGTCGTCACTCGCATGGTTGGGACACACCCGACATCCATCGTCTCGGCCAGGAGAGGTCCATGACCCAGTTCGCTGCTGGTGATCCCGTTCTGACAGTCGTTCTCATGGTGGTGACAGTGACTGCCGGCCTGATTCGCGCGTGGATCGGCCACCGCACCTCGGTCCGGGCCGAGGAGGAGCAGACCCGGCGCATCCGCATCGCCGTAGCCGGTTCGACTTCGACGCACAGGGCCGCCGTCGTGCACGAGTGCGCCGCGCTGGCAGCAGCCTCGCGCCCTGCTCCGAGGCCCAGGCGGTTCCGCGGACCGTAGTGCCGCGAGAGGACCGCAGGGTGATTCCCGCACTCCCGGCACGAGCCGCACGAGGTCCGGACGATCCTGCCCTGGCCCGACACGCGGCGGCGGTTCACTCGCGGGAGGCGGCCCCGGAACACGCGGCCTTGCCGCCCAGGCGCCCGGTCGCCCTGCCCCGAGTGGCACGGAGCGCCGAACCCGCGCTCCGGCCACGGGAAGCTCCGGGTACGGCCGCCCGGCCGCAGACCCGCGCTACACGGGCGGGGGCGCCGTACTCTCCCGCAGGACGAGCCGCGTCGGTACGAGTGTCGTACCGTGCCCGGGACCGCTCTGCCGCATCTGGTGCAGGACGCCCTCGACGCAGCGGCGGCCCACCTCGGCGAAGTCCTGGTGGACGGTGGTCAGCGGAGGCTGGAAGGAACCGGCCTCGGAGATGTCGTCGAAACCGACGACGGAGACGTCCTCGGGCACTCTGCGGCCGCGTTCGTGGAGGGCGCGCAGCAGGCCGAGCGCCATCTGGTCGTTGGCCGCGAACACGGCGGTGCACTCCGCCTGTTCGGCGATACGGAGCCCCGCCCGGTACCCGGACTCCGCCGACCAGTCGCCGCGTACGAGGAGCGGCGGAACCCGTCCCTCGTCCTCCAGCGCCGAGCGCCAGGCGTCCGCCCGGCGCTGCGCGGCGTAGGAGCCCTCGGGGCCCGCGAGGTGCCAGACGGTGCGATGGCCCAGGCTCAGCAGGTGGTTGACCGCGTCGCGGGTGCCGCCCGCCTGGTCGGTGTCGACGACGCTGTAGCGGTCCCCGGCGTCGGAGTCCGCGACGACCACCTTCACGTGCGGCGGCAGGGAGAGGCGCGCCTCGTCGAGGAGGTGGACCTCCATGATGACGATGGCCGCGTCGATGGCGAGTTCACCGAGGCGCGAGAAGGCGCCCCGCACCTCGTCCTGGGTGGGGACGGCGACCGGCAGCAGGGTGACCGCGTACCCCTCGTGGGCGGCGGAGGTCGCGATGGCCTCCAGGGTCCGCACGTTGCCCGTGGTGGAGAGCGTGAAGGTGATGACCCCGATGGTGCGGAACTCGCCGCGTTTGAGCGCGCGCGCCGCGCTGTTGGGGCGGTAGCCGAGGTCCTTCATCGCCGCGAGGACCTGCCGGCGGGTCTCCTCGTTCACACCGGGGAAGCCGTTGGAGACACGGGAGACCGTCTGGGAGGACACCCCCGTGACCCGGGCCACATCGGCCATCGAGACCGTTCTGCGGCGTTTCGGATTCCCGCTCCCGGGAGCCGGTCCGGTCGGGAACATGCCTGTGCCCGGGGGGCGTTCGCCTGCTTCGTCCACCGTCTCCCTCATCGGATGTCGCTTTCGTGTACGGCTCTTGACCGCCCATCTGAGGGCAGTGTAGACATGCCGCCACCAGATGTTTACGTAAACATAATGCCAGTCGAGCCGTCGGGGCGAGGCCGTTCACCTGCCTGAAACGTGAGCGTGAACGTGCTTCTCGGTCCGGTGAAGCACGAGTTCCGGCCGGTGGGGCGTGAGGGTTCGGTCCGGTGGCGTTGAGTTCGGTCCGGTGAGGCACGAGTTCGGTCCGGTGGGCGTGAGTTCGGTCCGGTATGGCACGAGTTCGGTCCGGTGAAGCACGAGTGAGGGACGACGCGAGATGACGACGCTGCAACCGCCGGCGGCCACAGGGGCCCGCCCGGCCGGACCGCCGAGGACGCGGCCCCGCCGTTCATGGGCGGGATGGGGGTTCATCGGTCCCTTCGTGCTCGTCTTCGCACTGGTCTTCCTGGTACCGCTCGCGTACTCGGTGTATCTGAGCTTGTTCCGGACCCAGTTGATCGGCGGCACCACGTTCGTCGGCTTCGACAACTACCAACAGGCCCTGCAGGACTCGCAGTTCTGGGACGGGGTCGCCCGCGTCGGGCTGTTCCTGGTGGTCCAGGTGCCGGTCATGCTCGGCATCGCGCTCTTCGTCGCACTCGCGGTCGACAGCGGCCGCCTGTACGGCAAGGAGTTCTTCCGGATATCCGTCTTCCTGCCCTACGCCGTCCCCGCCGTCGTCGCCACCCTCATGTGGGGCTTCCTGTACGGCCCCCGGTTCGGCCTGGTCGGCGACATCAACGACGCGTTCGGCCTGCACCTGCCCGACCCGCTCTCCTCGGGACTGGTCCTCACCTCGATCGGCAACATCGTCACCTGGGAGTTCGTCGGCTACAACATGCTGATCTTCTACTCGGCGCTGCGCGTGGTCCCGCACTCGCTCTACGAGGCGGCCGAGATCGACGGTGCCGGCCCGTGGCGGGTCGTCGCCGCGATCAAACTCCCCGCGATCCGGGGCGCCCTGGTCATCGCGACGATCTTCTCGGTCATCGGCAGCTTCCAGCTCTTTAACGAGCCCGCCATCCTGCAGAAGCTGGCGCCGAACACCATCACCACCGACTACACCCCGAACTACTACACGTACTCGCTGTCCTTCTCCGGCCAGCAGCACAACTACTCGGCGACGGTCGCCATCGTCATGGGCGTGATCACCATGGTCGTCGCCTACGTCGTCCAACTGCGCGGCATGCGCAAGGAAGCGTGAACGTGATGACGACGAACAGTGCGACCGGCACACCCTTGCCCGCGGCGGGGCCGAAGAGGGCCCCCGCGCCCCGCGTGCGCGCACCGCGCCGCGCCCACACCCCGGGCCGCCCCCGGCGCAGTGTCCTGCTGACCGCGGTCACCGGCGTGGTCCTGGTCTACAGCCTGCTCCCACTGGTCTGGCTGGTCATCAGCGCCACCAAGTCGCAGACGGGGCTGGCCCGTTCCTTCGGCCTCTGGTTCGACGGGGACTTCGCCCTGTGGGACAACCTGAGCCAGACCTTCACCTACCAGGACGGGGTCTTCGGCCGATGGCTCCTCAACACCCTCCTGTACGTCGTCGTCGGCGCGGGCGGCGCCACCTTTCTGGCGGTACTCGGCGGCTACGCGCTCGCCAAGTTCCAGTTCCCGGGCAAACGCGCCGTGTTCGCGGTCGTCATCGGCGCGGTCGCCGTGCCGACCACCGCTCTCGCCGTCCCGACCTTCCTGCTGTTCAGCAAGATCGGCCTGACGGACACCCCGTGGGCGGTGATCATCCCCTCGCTCATCTCACCGTTCGGCCTCTACCTGATGTGGGTGTTCGCCACCGAGGCGGTCCCCGCCGAACTGATGGAGGCGGCCCGCATCGACGGAGCGAGCGAACTGCGCACCTTCTTCCAGGTCGCGCTGCCGCTGCTCGCACCGGGCACCGTCACCGTGCTCCTGTTCACCACGGTCGCGACCTGGAACAACTACTTCCTGCCGCTGATCATGCTGAAGGACCCCGACTGGTACCCGCTGACCCTCGGCCTGGACGCCTGGAACAAACAGGCCGCCACGGCCGGCGGCGAGGCCGTCTTCAACCTGGTCGTCACCGGCTCGCTGCTCACGATCGTGCCGCTGATCGCCGCCTTCCTGCTGCTCCAGAAGTACTGGCAGTCCGGACTCGCCGCCGGAAGCGTCAAGGAATAGCGCCGGGCATCGCACGCGTGCACGTCGCGCGGCTGCCGCCCGCCCCCTCTCACTGTCCGCACGTCATGTCGCACCACGAGGAAGTGGAAATACCGCCATGTCCCAGCACTCCCGCCGCCTGTTGCGCGGCCTCGGTCTTGTCTGCGCCCTGGCCCTGGGGGCGACCGCCTGCGGTGGCTCCGACGACGACTCCGGCCGGAAGCCGGTGGGTTCGTCCGACATCCAGGCCGCGCTGCAGAAGGGCGGCACCGTCACGGTGTGGGCCTGGGAGCCCACCCTGAAGCAGGTCGCCGAGGACTTCGAGAAGAAGTACCCGAAGGTCGACATCAAGCTGGTCAACGCGGGCACCAACAACGACGAGTACAAGGCGCTGTCGAACGCCGTCTCGGCGAAGAAGGGCGTCCCCGACGTCGCCCAGCTGGAGTACTACGCGCTCGGCCAGTACGCCCTGACGAAGGAGGTCGCCGACCTCAAGGCGTACGGCGCCGACAAGCTGGCCGACTCGTACTCGCCCGGTCCCTGGAACTCGGTGACGACCGGCGGCGGCGTCTGGGGCCTGCCGATGGACTCCGGACCGATGGCGCTCTTCTACAACAAGAAGGTCTTCGACACGTACAAGATCGCGGTGCCGACGACCTGGGACGAGTACGTCGAAGCCGCCCGCACCCTGCACAAGGCGAACCCGAAGGCGTACATCACCAGCGACCTCGGCGACGCCGGTCTGACCACCAGCCTTCTCTGGCAGGCCGGTTCGCACCCGTACAAGGTCGACGGCACGAAGGTCGGCATCGACTTCACCGACGCGGGCGCCGTCAAGTACACCGACACCTGGCAGAAGCTGATCGACGAGAAGCTCGTCTCGCCCATCGCCGGCTGGAGCGACGACTGGTACAAGGGCCTCGGCGACGGGACCATCGCGACCCTCCCGATCGGCGCGTGGATGCCCGCCAACTTCGCCTCCGGCGTGAAGGACGCCGCCGGTGACTGGCGCGTCGCCCCGCTGCCACAGTGGGAGAAGGGCGCGAACGCCAGCGCGGAGAACGGCGGCAGCTCGCTGGCCCTGCCCGAACAGGGCAAGAACAAGGAACTCGCCTACGCCTTCGTGGAGTACGCCAACTCCGGTGCGGGCGTGCAGACCCGCATCGCGAACGGCGCGTTCCCGGCGACCACCGCCGACCTGGACTCCAAGGCGTTCCAGGACACCGCGTTCCCGTACTTCGGCGGCCAGAAGGCCAACGAGATCTTCGCCGCCTCCGCGAAGAGCGTGCCCAGCGGCTGGAGCTACCTGCCGTACCAGGTGTACTCCAACTCGATCTTCAACGACACCGTCGGCAAGGCGTACATCTCCTCGACCAAGCTGTCGGACGGGCTGAAGTCGTGGCAGGACAAGTCGCTCGCATACGGCAGCGAGCAGGGCTTCACCGTCGAGAAGTAGCACCCGAGGCCGACCACGTCACCTCCTCTCAACCCCGGCCTGTGGAAGGACGCGCATGACCTCCCCCCGCATCTCCCGTTTCCCGTACGCGAAGGGCCCCGACGGCAGCAGCCGGCTCAGCTACGGCGCCGACTACAACCCCGAGCAGTGGCCGCGGGAGGTGTGGGAGGAGGACGTCCGGCTGATGCGCGAGGCCGGGGTGAACACCGTCTCTCTGGCGATCTTCTCCTGGGCCCGTCTCCAGCCCACCCAGGACAGCTGGGACTTCGGCTGGCTCGACGAGGTCATGGACCTGCTGCACGCCGGCGGCATCGGGGTCGACCTCGCGACCGCCACCGCCTCCCCGCCGCCGTGGCTGACCACCGCGCACCCCGAGATCCTCCCGGTCACCGCCACCGGCGAGACCGTGTGGCCCGGCGCGCGACAGCACTGGCGCCCCACCTCACCGGTGTTCCGCAGCCACGCGCTGCGCCTCGTACGGGAGATGGCGACGCGCTACGCGGACCACCCGGCCCTCGTCGCCTGGCACGTCAGCAACGAACTGGGCTGCCACAACGTCTACGACTACTCCGACGACGCGGCCCGCGCCTTCCGTGACTGGCTCCGCCGCCGCTACACCACGCTCGACGCCCTCAACCACGCCTGGGGCACCCACTTCTGGTCCCAGCGCTACAGCGACTGGGACCAGATCCTGCCGCCGCGCCTGGCCGCCTCCCATCCCAACCCGACCCAGCAGCTCGACTTCAAGCGGTTCTCCTCGGACACCCTGAAGGAATACCTGCTCGCCGAGCGCGAGATCCTCGGCGAGATCACCCCCGGCACCCCCGTCACCAGCAACTTCATGGTGATGAGCGGAATGAAGGGCATGGACTACGCCGACTGGGCCGACGCGGTCGACTTCGTCTCCAACGACCACTACGCCACCACCGGACCCCGCAGCCGCGACGAACTCTCCTTCTGTGCCAACCTGACCAGCGGAATCGCCGCCCACCGGCCGTGGTTCCTCATGGAGCACTCCACCAGCGCGGTCAACTGGCAGCCCATCAACCTGCCCAAGAAGCCGGGCGAGTTGGCGCGCGACTCGCTGCTGCATGTCGCCCACGGCGCCGACGCCGTCTGCTTCTTCCAGTGGCGCCAGTCGGCGGCCGGCGCCGAGAAGTACCACTCGGCGATGGTTCCGCACGCCGGATCGAACAGCCAACTCTTCCGCGATGTAGTGGAGTTGGGACGTACCCTCAAGGCGCTCGCCCCGCTCGCCGGCAGCGAGCGCGAACCTGCCCGGGTGGCCGTACTCTTCGACTGGGACTCCTGGTGGGCCAGTGAGCAGGACTCGCACCCCACCTCCCTCCTCGACTACCACCGCGAGGCCCTCGACTGGTACGCGGCGCTGCTGCGCCTCGGCGTCCGCGCCGACGTCGTACCCGCGCACCACACTGATCTCGCCCCGTACGACGTGGTGATCGCACCGGTCCTGCACGTCGTCCCGCAGGCACTCGCCAAGGAGCTCACCCGCTACGTCGACGGCGGAGGCCACCTCGTCACCACCTACTTCTCCGGCGTCGTCGACGAGAACGACCACATCTGGCTCGGCGGCCACCCCGGCGCCCTGCGCGACCTGCTCGGCATCCGCATCGAGGAGTTCGGCCCGCTGCTCGACGGGGACACGGTCGACGTGGACCTCGGCGGTGGCCCGGACCCGGACGGCGCCCCCGGCCTGGACGGCGCCCCCGGGAGCGGGGCAGGCCCCGTCGCCGGTGCGGACCGTGCCGTGGCCGGCACTCTGTGGACCGACCGGATCGACATCACCGGCCCCGACGTGGAGACCCTCGCCCGCTACCGCACCGGAACGTACGCCGGCCGCCCGGCCGTCACCCGACGCCGCACCGCGGACAGTGGTTCTGCGGCGTACGTCTCCACCCGCCTGGGCATCGACGGCCTCGCCGCACTGCTTCCCCGGCTGCTCGCCCCGGCCGGGGTGACCGGCGAACTGCCCGAGCGGGCACGGGGAACGGTCGAGCAGGTCGTACGACGCGACAGCGCCGCCCGCTACGTCTTCCTGGTCAACCACGGCGACGAGCCCGTCCCCCTGCCCGGGGTGACCGGCGAGGTGCTGACGGGACCGCCGGCCGGGGACGAGCTCGTCCTGGGGCCCCGGGAGGTCGCCGTACTGCGGCAGACGATCACACCGGGCGCTGCGCCGGAGCCGTACCGGACGCCCTGATACGCCCCGGAATCCCGCCGGCCCACCGGTACCTGACGATCGGCTCCTTGCTCCGGCCGTCAGGAACGCCGCGGCCGGTCGCGCGGACCTCGACCACGGCCCCCTGCGAGCATGGTCTCCTCTCCGGGGGCCGGGCCCGACCAAGGCCGCGAGGAGGGTCCCGGAGCCATTGTCACTGGTCCCGCCTAGAGTCTCTCCCACTCGTCACGGTGCGTTGCCGCGGACGGGTTTCATCAGCGTGCCGCCGGTCCGGCGGCCGTCCGGAACAAGGGGGAGAACAGCGCATGGGGTGGGTTCCGGCGGGCGACTACGAAGTCGCTCTGGAGGCGGGCAAAGTGGTCTGCCGCAACGGGAAGGGCCGACGGCTGAAGTCCGTTCCGGCGAAGCTGAAGGACGACCCGGCGGTCGTCGGGCTCGGGCAGCTGACCGAGTGGCTGGAACGGCACGAACGCCAGTGCCTGGCCGATGTCGAGCAGTGGATGGTGCGTTCCCTGCCCGTCCCCACGGCCGTGCTCGCCCGGGTCTGGCCCGACCCGGCGTGGCAGGCCGCCCTGCGGGACGTGGTGGTCACCGGTGCGGACGGAGGGATCGCCGGATTCCTGCGCGACGTCGACCCCGACCGCGGGCTCGGCCTCGTGGACCTCGACGGCGACACGGTCCGCATCACTGCGGACATCGTCAGCGTGCCCCACCCCGTCCTCCTCGACGACCTCGACGAGTTGCGGGAGTTCGCCGTCGAACTGGGCGTGCGCCAGCACGTGGAGCAGTTGTTCCGCGAGGTGTGGCACCGGCCGGCCGGTCTCGCCCCGGACACGACCGCCGTGGACACCTACGCTGGCGGTGTGTTCAAGGAACTCCGCTTCCTGCACGGCCGCGTCACCCAACTCGGCTACCGGTCGCGCGGCGGGTACGCGGTCTGCCCGGTCGTCGAGGACGGCTCCACCGCCGAGGCACGCATCTGGATCGGCGAGCACGACGGATACGACGCGTACGACACCGAGACGGGGCCACTGGGCTGGACCGACCCTGCGGGGCGCGCGCTGACGGCCGCCGAGGTCGGACCTGTCGCGTGGTCCGAGGGCATGCGCATGGCGGCGGCGCTCTATGCCGGCCGCGACGTGGAAGACGAGGAGCGGGCCGCATGAGCACCATGACCACGAACACCGACGCGGGCGCCACAGCGGTGGGCACGGCGTCCCTCCCCGGACAGGCCCAGGGTGCGGGCATTCCCACCCCCGCCGCCGACGCCCGTGCGGCGGCCCTGCTGGACGCGGGCGCGATCCTCCCGGTCGGTACCACCGACCGGGACGACGCCGACGCGCTGACCGCCCGCACCTACACCCACACCGCCCTCGGCGACCGCCCGGTGGTCCGGCTCGTGCCCGGAACTCTCGGCGAAGCCGAGGACCTGGCCCTGGAATTCCTCGGGCTGGCCCGGACCACCGAGGCTCCCGTCGTGGGCCAGGTGCGCCGCGAGACGCTGGGCTTCCCGGCCTGGGCGCTGGTCAACGACCCGGCCAACGGGCACCACGCCCTTGCCCTGGTCAAGGACATCGAGCGGCTGGGCCGGCAGGCGAAGACCCGCGCCGGAGCGGCCAAGGAGGGCTTCGACGCCCTCGGTACCCGGCTCGGCCGGGCCGTGCCGCACTTCCTCCCCACCTACTACGAGCAGGTGGCACGTCTCTTCCTGCAGGCCGAGAACACCACCTACGCCGCCTCCTTCTTCGGCAGGGCCCGCGAGGCCGAGCGGGTGCACGGCCTCGTCGTGGACGAGGACAGGCAGCGGGCCGTCTTCCTGGAATTCGCCTTCGCCGGCGCGCTGACCGTCAAGGCGCTGCGGCAGTACGTGCGGGACCTGGTGGCCCGGCTCGCACCGGCGGACGCCTGGGCACAGTTCCGCCGTCTGCTGGTCGAGCGGTGCGCGGCCGGCATGCCGCCGTACGCGGCACTCCCGCAGGACGTGCGCGCGCTGGTGAAGGCCGCTGGGCTGGACCGCGAGGCCGCCGAACTCGAGCTGGTGGCCGATCTGATCGGCTCCCCGGGAGTGGTCCGCGCCCCCGCCTCGTTCTGGGCGGCCTACCGCTCCGCGCTCATCGCGCTCGCCCGGCGCGACGCGGCCGTGCGGGCCCGGCTCCTCGGCTTCTTCCCCGAGACGTTCAGCGAGAACGGCCGGGACTCGGACGGCGAATCGGACTGGCTCGCGCTGCTGGCCGAATCCGGTGCCGAGGACCTGCTGACCGCCTCCCGCGACACCTCGGACCACACCCCCTCCGGCACCGGCACAGCCTCCGTGACGTCCGTCTCCCCGGCGGACTGGCTCGGCCGCTGGGAGGCGCACCGCAGGCGCAACCGGGTCAGCCCGGGCCGCAGCCCGCAGACCCTCGACCTGGCAGCCCGGATGGCGGACCGGCTGCGCGGCGACGGACGCCCCGTCGAGCTGTTCCAGGGCCGCTGGCAGCGCACCGCCGACCTGGACCTTCTCGACCTCTGCCTGTCCAGCGGCGTGCCCGTCGCCGAGCCGGACGACCAGGCCACCGGCACCGCGCAAACCCTCGGAGTCCAGGTCGGCCCGTGGCTCGACGACACCGCGTCCGGCGCGCGGGACCTCACCGCAGTCGCCGGACAACCAGTCTTCCGCGCCCTGCTGAGCCGGAACATCGGCAGCCTCGGCGACGGACACGGCCGGCGGCCGGCGGACGCCTCCATGGCGAAGCTGGCGGCGCACCCGGTGCTCTCCGGAATCCTGCGGGAGTGGCTGACCGCCTGCGCCGAGGAGTACACCGCCGCGCGGGGGCTTCCCGGGCTGTCCGTGGCCCTCGGCAAGCTCTCCGCTTACCGCTCCGTGGCGGCAGAAGTCGCTCCCGAGGCCGTGCGGCTCCTGCAGGACCATCGCCTCGTACCGCTGCTCGCCTCGACCCTGCGAACCGGCGTCCTCGACGAACTCGGCTGGCCCGCGCTCGACGACGCCTACGCCGAACTGGCCGCTGAGACCGCCGCCACCCTTCAGCAGCACTCCCGGTCGCAGAGCGTCGGTGTCACCGGCGCCTGGCCCGCGCTGATCCTGAACACCCTCGAACGGGCCGTCGTCGTGGGCCCGGAAGGCGTTCTCCTGCGGCACACCCTGCGGCTGCCCACCACCGCCCACCAGTGGCGGACGCTCGGCTTCCGTTACGTCGACGGCGAGTTGCTGGTCATCTGGTGGGAGGACGGCAAGCAGCGCGGCTACTGGTCGAACCGCCCCGCCGAGGTGTTCACCCTCGGAGGCGAGCAGATTCCCCGATGGGGCGGCTCCTCCGGCCCCTCCGACGAAGTCTGCCTGCCGCTGCCCGGCGGCGGCCGCGCCACCGGCGGCAAGGCCCTGCACGCGGGCGACACCACCCTCCCGCCCCAACGCGCCGTCATCTCCGACGGCACCGGTCACTGGCGGGAAGGCCACCAGGGAACCCGACGGGTATGGCTGGAGTACGACCCGGCCGGCGGCACGCACGGGCGCGCGTCCCTCCCCGCCTTCCTCGACTCCGGGGTGCGGGACGGCACCCGGCTGCTCACCGAGCACTGCCAGGTGCTGCCCCTCCAGCCCGGCCTGGAGACCACCCCGTTCGGCACGGACGGCACCGTCCTCGGCCGCTGGGTCCGCCGCACGGTCACCGAACCCGGGACGGCCGACCCGGCCGACGGGCACCGGATCGTCACCGGCACCCCCGACGGCACCACGGTCACCCTGCCGTACCCGTACCACGGGTCCCCGGTGCCGCTCGGTGCCCTCACCCTGCCCGGCGGGTCCCGGCCGGTCGTGGCCCTGAGCAACCGTTCCGTCGAAGCGCACCCGGCGGACACGGACGGCACCGGCGGCAGCCTGTGGTCCGTGGCCACCGGCTCCACCGGCGGGAACAACGCGGCGGGCACCCCCTACGTGCCCCCCGCCTCCTACTGGCACGCCCTGCGCCCCAGGGACGAGAGGGGCTCCGCCGCCCTGCGGAACCTGACGGACTCCCGGGCGGGAGAGCTGTTCGGCGAGGTCGCCGCCGCGGTCGCCCGGCACCTGGAGGCGTTCCGGGCCGTCGAGGAGTACACCGGGCCCTCGTCGCGGGAGATGAGCCAGGAGGCCGTCGCCCGGGTGCTGCCCGAGGTGTCCGACGCACGGCTCCTCGCGGGCGTCACCGCTCTCGTCCGGAACGCGGTGGACCGGGCTGCCGCGGTCGCCCGGTACCTGGAACCGCCCAGGCCCGTGGAGCCGGCCACGCCCCTGAACACCGCGCGCACCCTGGGCATGTTCTTCGACCACGAGCCCGAGCACGGCGACGACACGACCCTGCGGAACGCTTCCTCCTGGCGCTCCGAGCGGATGTACGGCGGCTGGTGGGGAGGCGGAAACCGGTGGACCACGATCCGGCAGATCCTCGCCGTCAACCATGTGTTCGGCGGCGAGCCGGCGTTCGGCCCGCCCACGCCGTCCAAGGTCCCGTTCACCCCCGTGGACGGCTGGCAGCGGGACGAGCACACCGTGCCCGGCGACGCCCTGGCCTGGACCACCCTCCTCGACACGCTGCCCGAACTGGCCTACCGGGCCGCCTCGGCGACCACCTCCCACGAGCACCGCACAGGGCTCCTCGTGCTGCTGGAGACCCTCGCCGCGGGCCCGCTGGCCGACCCGGCGGGCACGGTCCGGCAGGTGGAGCTCGTCGAGCCGTACCGCGAAGGGACACCCGGGTCGGGACGCCACGAGTTCGTGCACCGGCTCGGCCAGGTGCTGCGCAAGGGTGCCCGAACCGTCGTGGTCATCTCCGCCCGCGGCCAGAACTCCCGGCACGACGCGGCACGCTGGCTCGCCCTGGACCACGATCCGACCGGCGCCTTCGGCCCCGTTCCCGGCTTCACCCTGGACCGGGAGCACGTCCACCGGCAGGGCATGACCCGCGACCGGATCACCCGGCTCATCGCCCTGGTACGGGAGCAGGGCCCGGCCCCCTGGCGCCCGGAGGCCGTCGAGGCGTTCCACACGGCCACCGGAATCGGGCCCGTCCAGTCCGCCGCCCTGGTGTCCGCAGCCGTGACCGAGCCCGGTGCGGCGGCGCTCGCGCTCCTCGGGGCGAAGACACGTTCCTTCGAAGCGGCCCAGGCCGGACTGGACACCCTGCCCCGCGACGGCCGGCACGCCCTGATCCAGGCACTGCTGCCCGCGGACCCGGCCGGACTGTGGTCCACGGGTCCCGACGTCCAGGCCGCCGCCGAGGTCTGGCAGAAGCGTCTGGCCTCTCTCGTCCGTGTCCCCGAGGAGCTCGACCTCGACCTCTCCGGCACCAGCCCGGGCGCCGTCGACCTGATCCTCAATACGGGTTCCCGGACCTGGCTCGCCCACGGCACCGACGTCCAGGACGGCACCGGTCGCCCGGTGCTGCGCCGGGTGGACGCACGCGGGGACCTCTCCTCCGCCCTGACCGCCCTGCGGACCCTCGCCTACGCACTGCCGCACGGGCATCCCCTGCGGGCCCACCTGCCCGTCGGGCTGGCGGCGCTGCGTGACCGCCTGGCCGACCCGGCGCTGGTACTGGACCTCGCTCTGGACTGGACCGAGGCGGGAGGGTCGATCGGCCCCGTCGTACGCGCCGCACACGGACTCCCGGAGTCCGGCGGAGCCGGCACCGACGGTCTGGTCCGGGCCGGTACGGCACTGCTCCTCGCCCCCGGCCACGGCACCAACGAGAAGCTGCTGATCCGCCCCGCCGGCCTGGCCGGCCCCGACGACCCGGCGTTCGGCCTCGTCGAGGGCACCGTCGGCAGCCACAGCACCGGCGACCTCCTCGCCCTGCGCGACCTGCTGGGCGAGGAGACCGACGCGCTGGCCTCGGCGGGCACCCCCGACGGCTCGCCGCACCACCCGGCCCAGGACCCGACGCGTGCGGTGCCGGACCTGGTGGCCGAGGCCGCCGACGCCCTGGGCCTGAGCGCGGACCCAGCCGCCCTCTACCTGATGCTGCTCGCTCTGCCCGACCCGACGGACCGCAACTGCGTCCGCTGGACCGAGTGGAAACCGGCACGGATCAAGAAGGCCCGGGCGGAACTCGCCGCCACCGGTCTCGTCGTGGAGGCGAAGCGCTCCCGCGCCGGCCGCACCCTGTTCCTTCCGTGCGGCTGGCTCGAACGCGGCGCCCCCGGACTGCCGCTGGAGACCTGGAAGGAACGTCTGTACCCCGTGGCGGGGTCCACCCGGACCGTGCCCCACCTCCCCGTACCCACGCTGTTCGCAGCCGCCTGGGCACGAGTCCGCGGCGGCGACGCCCCCGCCTTCGAAGAACTGGACACCCGCGCACGCCGGAAGGGCCGCCGCCGATGACGAACGACACCACGACCACCATGGGCACCACCACCACGGACGGCGTCCCGGACCGGGCGACGGCATCCGGCCAGGAGCACCGCCAGATCACGCCGCCCGAGGACCGGTACGCCACCGAGCTGGCTTTCCTCGCCGCCCACGACGCGGGGCCCCGCCCGCCCGGCTGGCTGCTCACCCCGCGTGCCGTCGTCACCTTCGTGATGGGCAGCGCGGGCGACGCACTGAGCCTGCCGAAGGGCGACCGGCCCGTGCCGGGGGTGCCGCACCGCCTGGTGATCGAGCAGAAGTTCGTCGGCGAGCGTGCCCTGGTCGAACGGTGCGTGGTCACCCTCGCCGGAGAACGCGGGCTCCTCCTCGTGGGCGAACCCGGCACCGCCAAGTCCATGCTCTCCGAGCTGCTGTCGGCGGCCGTCTGCGGGACCAGCGCGCTCACCGTGCAGGGGACCGCGGGCACCACCGAGGACCAGCTGAAGTACGGCTGGAACTACGCGCTGCTGCTCGCCCAGGGCCCCACCGAGCAGGCTCTGGTGCCCTCCCCGGTACTCGCCGCCATGACCCGGGGGGCCGTCGCCCGCGTCGAGGAGGTCACGCGCTGCCTGCCGGAGGTGCAGGACGCCCTCGTGTCCCTGCTCTCCGAGCGGCGGATCGCGGTCCCCGAACTCGCGGGCGGCGAGAGCGCCCAGATACACGCGGCGCCCGGGTTCACCCTCATCGCCACCGCCAACCTGCGGGACAAGGGCGTTTCGGAGATGTCCGCCGCGCTGAAGCGGCGCTTCAACTTCGAGACCGTGGGCCCCATCGGGGACGTGGACGCCGAGACGGCGCTCGTGCGGAGCCAGTCGCGGGCGGCCGTCGAACGCGTGGGCGCCGCCTACCAGGTGGACGACGCGGTCCTCGAAGCCCTGGTCACCGCCTTCCGGGACCTGCGCGAGGGCCGCTCCGCGGAGGGCTGGGAGGTCGAGCGCCCCTCCACGGTCATGAGCACGGCGGAGGCGGTCTCCGTCGCGGGCTCCCTGGGCCTGGCCGCCGCCTTCTTCCCCGGCGACCGGGACGTGCTCTCCCTCCTGCCCGGCCATCTGCTCGGCGTCGTCCGGAAGGACGACCCCGCCGACGCGGCACGGCTGCTGGGGTACTGGGACGGCCCGGTGCGCAGGCGCGCGGAACAAGGGGCGGCCACCTGGCGTGCCCTGTGGGATCTGCGCGCGGTGCTGGAGAGCTGACGGATGAGCGAATCGACCACCGCCGGGACGCGGTCCGTCCCCGAGGCGCCGGCCGTCCCCGAGGCGTCACCCACCGCCGGTGCGCCTGCGGTCTCCCCGAACGGCAGCCCGGGTCCGGCGGCCGGGCCCGCCACCCCGGAGGCCGCGGTGGCGGCCCTCGCGGCGACCGGACCCGGGCTGCCGTTCCTGATCGGGGTGCGCCACCACGCGCCCTCGCTGGCAGCCGCCCTGCCGGCCCTGCTCGACGCGGCAGCCCCCGACGTCCTCCTCGTCGAACTGCCCTCCGAGTTCCAGTCCTGGCTGGGCTGGCTCGCCCATGAGGAGACCGAGGCCCCGGTGGCGCTGGCCGCTGTGCCCGTCGACGGGCCCGGGGCCGGTCCGGCAGGCGAACGGGGGCCCGCCTTCTATCCGTTCGCGGACTTCTCGCCCGAACTGGTCGCGCTGCGCTGGGCGGCGAGAAACGGGGTTCCGGCCGTGGCCTGCGATCTGCCGCTGGCCGACCGGGCGTGGGCAGGGAGCGACGTGGACACCCCCGCCCCCGCCCCGGGTGCCGACTCCGCGCCCGTGCCGGGGGAGGGGTACGGGCTGTCCGCCGCGCTCCGCTCCCGGCTCACCGGACGGGCCGGCGACGATCTGTGGGACCGGCTGGTGGAGGCCCTCGCGCCCGGTTCCGCGCCCGAGGCTCTCCGCCGTGCCGCCCTGCTCACCGGCTGGGCGCTGCGCCACGAGGCCGAGGCGCGGGGCGGGGTGCACGGCACGGACCTGGCGCGCGAGGCGTGCATGCGCGGACATGTCGCCGAAGCGCTGGCGAGCGGGAGACGGCCCGCCGTGGTAGTGGGAGCCTTCCACACCCCGGCGCTGCTGCCGCCCGCAGCCGGCGACGCCGTGCCGGACGTGCCGCCCGCAGCCGGCGACGCCGTGCCGGACGTGTCCGCCGCCGTGCCGTCCGCGGCTGCCGCCGTGCCCGGGACGGACGCGGACGGCCAGGCGGACGCCCGTATGAACGGCACTGCCGGGACGGCGGGGTGCACGGTCTCCCTGGTCCCGTACACGTACCCACTGCTCGACTCGCGGTCCGGCTACCCGGCCGGCATCCGGGACCCGGAGTGGCAGCACACCGTCCTGGACGCCGCCGGGGATCCGGCCGCGCTGCACGAGGCACTGATCCGCACCGCGGTGCACGTCTGCGTCGCCCTGCGCGACCAGGGCCACCCCTACGGCCCCGCGGACGGCCGGGAGGTCGTCCGGGTGGCGGGCGACCTGGCCCGCCTGCGCGGCCTGCCCGCCCCCGGCCGCGGTGAACTCCTGGAAGGCGTACAGACTGTGCTGGGGCGCGGCGAGACCTACGGTGCGGGCCGCGCCGTCGCCCAGGCCCTCGAACGCGTACTCGTCGGAGCCCGCACCGGACGGCCCGCACCCGCCGCTCCGCGCAGCGGGCTGGGCCCAGCCGTCGAGGCGGAGACCGCGGCTCTCTCTCTTCCCGGCCCGGCGGACACGCATGAGAGGACACCGCGCGACCTCCGGCTCGACCCGGCCCGCTCCGCCCTGGACAGGAGCCGCGAACTGCTGTTGCGCAGACTGACGGTGTGCGGCATCCCCTACGCACAGGAGCAGGGGGTGACCGGGGCGGCGGGCACGGAAGGGCTCACCTCTCGCTGGCAGGTGAGGTGGACCCCGGCGACGGCCGCGATGCTCACCGCGGCCGGAGTCCGCGGTGTGACCTCGGCCCAGGCGGCCGAGGGCGTGCTGCGGCAGCGGCACGCGGCCGAGCGCGCGGAGGACGGCCCGACGGCCGGCCAGGTCGTACGCGGCCTCACGGAGGCCGCCGAGTGCGGGCTCCCCGCCCTGGCGGACGAACGGCTGACGGAACTGGCTGCCGTACTCCCCGCGAGCGGCACCCTCCCCGAACTCCTGGCCGGGCTCGGCCTGCTGGACCGCATCGGCGCCGGCCACCTGCAGGGCCCGGCCGCCCCCGAGGATCCCTCGGCCCCGGACGCCACCGCCGCCGCCCGTACCGCTCGTACCGCACGCGCGGCCGAACTCCTGACCTCGGCCGCAGTCCGCCAAGTCGACGGCCTGACCGGCTCCGAGGAACCCGAAGACGCCCGGGCGCTGCTCGAACTGGCCCAGCGGGCCGACCGGGTGGGCGGCATCCGGCTCACCGGCGCCCTTGCCCGGCTGGCTGCCGACGGCACCCCGTTGATCGCCGCGGCCGCCGGCGCGGTCAGGGTGGTCACCGGCCACGAAGAGGCCGGGAGCTTCGGAGTGCGCGTCGCCTCCTGGGTGGACGGTGCCGTGGACAGCGCCACCCGGGCGGCGCTCACCGCCCGTCTCACCGGCGTCCTGACGGTGGCGGGTCCGTTGCTGACCGTCGGCGTCGGCACCCTGGACCCGTTGCTGAACCGGGTCGTCGAGCTGGACGACAGCGCGTTCCTGGCCCGGCTGCCGGCCCTGCGCGGTGGCTTCGACACACTGAGCCCGGCCGCCCGGGACCGGCTGCTGGACACCGTCGAGGAGCGGCTGGGCGAACGGGTGGACACCCTCGACGCGGACGATCCGGCCGAGCTCGCCCGCCGAACGGCCGCCGACCTCGCGGCCCGTGCCCTCCTGACCGGCCTCGGCCTGCCCGTCCCGCCACCCGCGCACGACGACCGGTTCCCACCGCCGTCCGGCAACCCCGCCGCGACGTGCCCCACCGACGCACCCAATGACGCACCCGCAAACGCCACCGCACCCTCCACCGGGACCACCCCCGCGCGGACCCTCGCCCCCGCCGACCGGTGGCGGCTCGTGCTCGGCCGGCGTTCCGACCGGCTGCCGCCCGGCGCCGCCCGCCTGGCGACCGCTCTGGACGAGCTCTACGGCGCCGGCCACGGCGAGGGAGCCCGCAGCGGCCTGCCCGACCCGAGCCACGGTGGCGGGCGCGGACCACGCGGCGGCCGGGAACCGTCGTTCCCCGGCGTCCGTGAGTGGTCCGAGGAACTCGCCGCACTCTTCGGCCCCGGCATCCGCGAGGAGGTCCTCGCCGCCGCAGCCGTGACAGGCCGGCAGGACGTCCTCGCCGAACTCGACCCGGCGGCCGCCACCCCCTCCGTGGAACTGCTCCGGACGATCCTGCGGTACGCCGGCGGCCTCCCCGAAGCCCGCCTCGCGGCGCTCCGGCCCCTGGTCCGCCACCTGGTCGACGAACTGACCCGGCAGCTCGCCACCCGGCTGCGGCCCGCCCTCACCGGCGCCATGTCGCCCCGGCCCACCCGTCGCCCCGGCGGTCGGCTGGATCTGCCGCGCACGCTGCGCGCCAACCTGGCCACCGCCCGCCGGACGGCCGACGGAACGGTACGGGTGATCCCCGAGAAGCCGGTGTTCCGGGGCCGCGTCCGCAGCTCGGCCGACTGGCGCCTGATCCTGGTCACCGACGTCTCCGGATCCATGGAAGCGTCCACGATCTGGTCCGCGCTGACCGCCTCCGTGCTCGCCGGTGTGCCGACCCTGAGCACCCATTTCCTGGCCTTCTCCACGGAGATCGTCGACCTCACCGGCCATGTGCACGATCCCCTCTCCCTCCTGCTGGAAGTGAGCGTGGGCGGCGGCACCCACATCGCTGCCGCGCTGCGGCACGCCCGCGGCCTGATCACGGTGCCCGCCCGCACCCTCGTCGTCGTCATCAGCGACTTCGAGGAGGGCGCGCCACTCGGCGGACTGCTGGCCGAGGTGCGGGCCCTGGTGAACACCGGCTGCCACGTCCTCGGGTGCGCGAGTCTGGACGACGCCGGGCGGCCCCGCTACTCGACGGGCGTCGCAGGACAGCTCGTGGCCGCCGGTATGCCCGTGGCGGCCCTCAGCCCACTCGAACTGGCCCGCTGGATAGGGGAGAAGACCGCATGACCGCCGCACATTTGCCGCCCGTCGCGCCGGAGGTCACGGCCACGCTGGTGGAGGAGCTCTCACCCCGGCTGCGCAAGCGGCTGGACGCGGCGGTCACCAAGATCGGTGCGCGTCCCGCACACCACGCCGGGGACACGGTGACGATCGCGGTCGACGACGAGACCGAGTTGCGCCTGCACGCCCCGGGCGGCGTGGTGGCGACAGCGGAGGCCGTCACCTGCGGTTGTCTCCTCGCCCCGGCATGCGTCCACCGCGCGGCCGTCGCCTGCGCCGCCCCCGTGGCGCACCCGGCGCCTGAGCCGGCCGAGAGGCCCACCCCGGCGGACCCGGACCCGGACCCAGCCACGGACCGGGACCCAGCCACGGACCGGGACCCAGCCATGGACCCGTCGCCGGACCCGGCCGGCCAGGCCCCCTCGGCGGTGGTCTCCCAATCCGCCCCCGCGGCGCACCCGCTTCCCGCTCCCGGCTCCGACTCCTCGCCCGAGGCGGCGAGCCCGGCCCAGCGTGCAGCGGCCGCCGCTCTCTGGTCGGCCGGCGCGGCCGTGCTGGAGGCCGGCGTCGCCGGAGCCGGCGCCGTCACCCAGTCGGCTCTCCTCCGCGCCGCGCACACCGCCCGGCTCCGGCACCTGCCGCGCGTCGCGGGCGCCGCGCTGTCGGTCGTCACATTGCTGCGCGCGGCCCGCGCGGGGGACCCGTCCTACCGCACCGCCGACCTCGTGACCGCACTGGCCGAACTCCTGGGCACCGCACACCGCGTGGGGACGGCGTCCGGGGCGGAGCTGGCTGCCGTCCGAGGCCGGGCGCGCCGCCCGTACAGCCCGGACGGCTCGCTGCGCCTGTACGGCCTGTTCTCCGAACCCGTGGTCACCGACTCCGGGCACGGCGGTGTCCGTACCTGGGTCGCCGGCTCCGACGGCCGCCTCTGCACGGTCGGCGACGTGGCGCCCGGCGGCGTCGGGCGCGCCTTGGGCGTGGCCGACCGGGCCGTACGCCTGGGGGACAGCGCGCTCACCCACCGGGAGCTGGGCCGGGCCGGCCTGGCAGTATCGGGGGCGACGGTCTCGCCGGACGGCAGACTGGGTGCCGGGAAGGGCGTCAAGGCCGTCTCCGCCCGGGGTGCGGCGTGGACGGAACCGCCGCTCGCCGCCCTGTGGGAGACGCCGCCGTCCGAACAGGCCGTCCGTGCCCTGAGGTCCGTCTCCCGCTACGCGGACCCGGACGGCGGTGGCAGCGACCTGCTCTTCCTGGACGTGGAACTCCTCGGCGCGGTGCGGGAGTCGAGTGACACCTGCTTGCTCGCGCTGTGCGAGGGGGGCTTTCCCGTCCGGCTCACCGTCGCCGACGACGACCCCGCGCTGGCCCACCGCGACAACCTGATGCTGCTGGCGCGGACGCCGGGGACACGGCTGAGGATCATCGGCCGCCTGGTGCCCGCCCATCACCCCCGGCTCGCCCTCCTCGCATGCTCGCACCCCACCGGCGACGGCACGATCGACCTCGGCTTCGACCGCCTGCGTGGTGCCGACCTCCCGGACCCAGTCGCCCCCGTGCACCACGCCCCTCCCCAGCCCGCGGGGTCCGGGGCGCACTCGCCCCTGTATCTCCTGGAGCGCCGGGTCGAACAGACGGTCCCGGCGGGCCGCGCCGCCCTCGGCATGCTCGGCGACATCGGCGCCGAAGCCCGCCGCATCCGCCGCGCGGGCCTCCCCACGGGCGCCGGACTCCTGACCACCCTGTGCGCCTCGGCGGCCCAACGCGATCGCGACCACTTCGGCCGCCTCCTCCCCGCCGACAGCGACGGGTTCGCCACCAACTGGCTCACCGCCGCCCGTTACGCGGCCGCCGTGGCCGAGTCCCTGTGCGCGGCGGCCTGGGCACCGGCGCAGGTAAGCCCGGCCCAACCACTGGCCGTCCCCGGCCAGGCGCCATGACGGGCCATGGCGCAGACCGCTCAGCACCGCGGCGCCGCCACCGGCCCCACCACCGCGACCTCGATGTGACCGAGCGCATCCACGACGGCACCTCGATCCGTTCGGTCCGGGCAGGCTGAGGGCTCCCGCGGTCCGTGGTGGTGGATCAGCGCATGGCGAGGACGCGGCTACCGGTTCCGGCCCGCCGGTTCAGGGCGTGCCGGAGACCAGCCCGACGCGGTGAGCGAGGACGACCGCCTGGACCCGGTCGCGCAGGGCGAGCTTGGCCAGGATCCGTGAGACATAGGTCTTCACCGTCTCGGGGGTGATGTACAGCGCCGCCGCTATCTCCGCGTTGGACAACCCCCCGGCCATCTGCCGGAGCACCTCAAGCTCGCGGGGCGTCAGTGCGCGTACGACATCCTGTCCGGCCTGCCGGGAGGTCTCGGAGGGGCGCAGGCGCTCGGCGTAGTGGCCGATGAGATGCCGGGTGACGGCGGGAGCCAGCAGAGCCTCGCCACGGGCAACGGTCCTGATGCCGTTGACCAGTTCAGCGGGCGGAGCGTCCTTGAGGAGGAAGCCGCTGGCGCCGGCGCGCAGTGCGTCGTAGACATGGGCGTCGACGTTGAACGTGGTGACGACCAGCACCTTCGGCGGTTTCCCGGAGCCGGAGCCGGAGCCGGAGCCGGAGCCGGATTCGGAGTCCGGTCCGGCGAGTTGGCGGGTCGCCTCGATGCCGTCGAGCAGGGGCATCCGGATGTCCATCACGACCACGTCGGGGCGCAGCCGCCGCGCGGCCTCCACCGCCGCGTGCCCGTTCTCGGCCTCGCCGACGACCTCGATGTCGGGCTGGGCCGAGAAGATGGTGACATAGCCGGTCCGCACCAACTCCTGGTCGTCGCAGACGAGTACACGGATCGGTGGGGGCGCATCGCTCACAGGGCTGCTCCGGTCACTCTCGAACGGACTCGGCTTCGGTCTCGGGCTCTGCATCAGGCTTGCGCTCGGGCTCGGACTCGGCTTCGGGCCCGGCATCAGGCTCGGGCTCGGGCTCTGAGGGAATCGTGGCACGGACCTCGAACCCACCTCCTGGCAGGGGTCCGGCCTCCAGCTCACCTTCGAGCATCCGTACCCGGGTCCGCAGCCCGGCCAGCCCTCGTCCCCCCTCGGGTCCCGGTTCGCGAGGGGCCGGTACGGCGACCGGTGAGACGGCACGGACGGGGCCGTCGGTGGTCACCCCGATCTCTACGCACTCCTCGGCGTGCCGGACCAGGACCCGTGTCGGCCGCCCGGTCGCGTACTTCATCGCGTTGGTGAGTGCTTCCTGCACCACCCGGTACGCGGCCAGCTCCACGTCCACGTTCCGCGGCCGCCGCGCGCCCGACTGGCTGAACTCCACCGGCTGACCCGACCTGCGGGCCTGCTCGACGAGGTCCTCCAACCGGCCGAGGGCGGGGCCCCGGTTCCCGTACGAGGAGCCCTCCCGGGCGGGGCCGCCGACCGCGGAACTCCCGGCCGCGCGCCCAGCGGTCGCGGACTCACCGGTCGCGGACTCACCGGTCGCCTCCAATACGCCGAGCAGATAACGCAGTTCGGTCAGCGCCCGGCGTCCGGTGTCGCTGACCGAGGCCATTCCCGTAGCGGCCCGTTCCGGCGCCGAAGCGATCAGGAACTGCGCCGCGTCCGCCTGCACCACCATGGCCGTCACATGATGGGTGACCACGTCGTGCAGTTCCCGGGCGATCCGCGCCCGCTCGGTGGCCGTGGCCACCTCGCCCGCCAGCCGCCGCCGCTCCGCCTCCTCCGCGCGCCGCCTGCGTACACCGCTCCCCGCGAGCCACACCACGGCCAGCACCAGGTAGAACGCGAGATAGTCCGTCACGTCCTGCGGGGAGCCGAGCCGGTGCAGGACGAGGGCCAGCACCGCGTATCCCGCGCTCGCCACGCCCGCCGAGCTCCGGCGGAAGCGGACCTGATGGGCTCCGGCCGAGTACAGCGCCAGATACAGCCCCATGCTGGCGAACGTCGTCGCGAATCCCAGCGCCTGGTGCAGGGCGCAGCAGGCGGCGACGACCGCCATGCAGCCCGCGGGCAGGCGGCGGCGGGCCGCCAGCGGCAGGGTCTGGGCCAGGATCAGCCCGAAACCCAGCGCGTTCGCCGGCCGCTCGGGCAGATCGCCGATCTGTGCCCCGATGCCCGAAAGGGTCGGTACGAAGGAGAGCAGAGCGAGCGCCAGGGCGAGGAGGCCATCCTTGAGGAAGACGTTCTCCTCCTTCCACCGGGCGACCCCGACTCTCAACCACGGCGCGGGCCCATAGATCCGACGGTTCATCACGTGCTTTCCTCTCCCCTTGGCCAATGTCCCCCGGAGGGCCGGTTCCGCTCAGTGCCGGCCGGGACGCCGGGGCCGCAGGCCGCCACTCCGGCCGGCGAGGACGAGCATCGGAACGGTGAGCAGCGCACTGATGAGGATCGGCACGATCGACGTCTCCAGACCGAAGGCGCCGCCGTTGAGCAGGGCGGAGCCGTGGGTACCGACCGTGAACAGGCCCTGGGGAGTCTGCCCGGAGACCGGGATGCCCAGCAGCTGCTCGGCGGTGTTCCAGGCGAAGTGCAGACCCGCGACGAACCAGATGCTACGCCGCCACAGGAACGCGGCCCCGAGCATCACGCCCGCCTCCACGGCGATGGCGAGCGCGCTCCACGCGTTCGCTCCAGGAGCACCGAGGTGGGCGATGCCGAAGAGCAGTCCGGTGACCACGAGGGCGGTCCGGCTGCCCCACCGCTGTTCCAGGGCCTGGAGGGCGAACCCGCGAAACATCAGCTCCTCGGTGACGGCGGCGCCGGTCTGCACCATCGCCGCGGACAGGACGATCGAGAAGAAGCCGTTGCCCGCCCAGGAGAACGAGTAGCCCCCGAACGCCGCGATCAGGAGGGTGGAGACCAGGACGAAGCCCAGCCCGAGCGCGCCGCCGCGCAGCGCCTCCCGGCCGGCACCCTGCCGGGCGACCTCGGGTACGGAGCGTCCCGCGACCCGGCGCATCACCAGCCCGTACACGGCGACCGCGGCGACCGCGCCCAGAGCCGGCACCGGACCGGGGCCGGTCGCGGTCAGCGCCGAGACCACGCCGACACCCGCCATGCCCGTCAGCATCCAGCCGAGCGGAGAGCGGCGGACCCGGCCGAGACGGCCACCCCGGCCGCCGCCCTTCTCGTCCGGGCGGGACCCTGCGTCGTCGTGCTGTGCGATGGACGGTGTGTTCATCATGAGCTCCCTGGGGCGACGGCCACTCCGACGGCGACCGGTCTGACGACCACGTTAGAAATCCGCCGGCCCGCGCGAATCACCCGCGCAGGGACGGTCCGGGTAGCTCTCATGGGGGATGTGCGACGCCCGTCGGCCGGCTCCGGCCGTGGCAGGATCTCTCCGGACCGTCAACGCGACGGCCAGGGGGAGGACTTGCATGTCGATCGACGCCGGCGACTTCGCGGCCCGGCTGAAGGCCGAACAGAACGATCCGCGCCGCGAGGAGCGGCTACGGCAGGACCGCGCGAGGCGGCGCCGCACCATCGGGCTCTGGGCAGGGGCGGGGGTGGTCCTGGCGGGTGGGTTCGCCTTCTGGCTGTCCGACGTCATGGGCGGTGAGCGGCCCGCGAACGAGCCGTTCGCGGCAGGGGCCCTCGATGAGGCGCTGTGGCCCGATGAGTGGCCTCTCACCACGGCCATACCCTTCCGGGGCTCCCCTGCGGATTCCTGGGACCGCGCCCATGTGCCGAGCGGCGTTCCGTCGCCCGAGGCCCGCCCGGTCGGCGAACTCGGCGAGGAAGAGGTGACCGCGGACCTGTCCGCGGTGCGCGACTTCGTGTGGGAGGCCAACGCCTCCCCGGAGGTACTGACCGGCGAGCGCCCGGCGAGGGCTCTCGCGTTCCTCGCGCCCGGCGAACCCTCCTCGCGTGAGCTGGAGGCCGCTCTCGCCGGCCCCGCGCAGGGCCGCGGTCCGCTGGAGACCCTCACCCGCTTCGACCCCGCCGAAGTCGTCGTCCTGGAGGGCCCCAGGGTCAAGGGCTCGATGACGTACGAGGCCGCACCGGGCGGGGACCTACTGGTGCACGCCGACTACACCTTCGTCTACGCCGTCACGAAGACCGAGGGCGGCTGGGAAGTCCGCCCCTACCGCGAGGAAGTGGCCAGGGTGGTCGTGCGGCGCCGGCTGAGCGCGACCGTGCGCGAGGGGAAGCTCGTGCTGGGCCCTTCCACCTACGTGATCGGCAACGACGCATGTCCCACCCAGGGGGACGGGTTCATCCACCCGCTCTTCTCCAAGGAGGCCGCCAAGGTGAAGGACGCCAAGCGGTTCGACCCCTACGCACCCGGAACGCACCTCGCCACCGCACCGGCCGGAACCTGCCTCATGCCCACCCGCACCTGACACCACTCCCCGCACCGGACGACGGTCCCCGCACCGGACGCGACAGGCCGCCTCGTACGCCCGCGGCGCGAAAAACGCCTGTGGGTACACCGGCCCTCTCACGCGGCATGATGACCTCATGGCGCATCTTCCCTCCCGCACCGTCGGGGGTTCCTCGCTCTCCCTCTGGTCGAAGAACTCGTTCCTGTCCATCGGCTCCGTCGGTTCCGTGCTGTCCATCGGGTCGGTCGGCAGCGCGCTGTCCGTCGGGTCCATCGGCTCCTCCCTGTCCGCCGGCTCGGTCGGCTCCATCATGTCCCTCGTTTCGCTGGGGTCCATTCAGAGCACCGCGAGTGCGCTGTCCATCCAGGCACGGCGCTCCGCGATGACCGTCGGCCCCTACCGCGTGATCAGCTCGCGAGGAACGCTCGCACTGCTCGGATCGGGCGCACTCGCGCTTGCCGGCGCGCTCGCCCTGCACACACGTATCAAGCGGTGACCGGTCCGACGTCATCGATCGCGAGGAGGACGGCGGCGCGACCACCGCCGTCCTCGGAGCAGGAGCGGTCGCTGCCCGCCGTACGGTCGGCAGCCGGGCGGGCGGAGCCCGGCATCTGGCCCAGGTGCCGGCGGAAGGGCTGGGGCGAGGGAGGGCCGGACAGGTTCTTTACCTCGTGCGGCACCTGGGAGAGGGTGAACGCGGCCCGCCACGACCGGGCGGGCGGCCGACTCCGGGGGGCACCGCATGACGTACGACATCACCGTGCACGGGGCCGTCGCGCCCGGCTTCGAGGAGGTACGCGACACCTTCGGGGCGGTCCTCGCCGAGGACACCACCGAGCCGGGCTCCCAGCTCTCCGTTCGTCTGCGCGGCCGGACCGTGGTGGACCTGTGGGCGGGCGAGAGCATGGAGGCGACCTCGCTGCTCCCCGTCTTCTCGTCCACCAAGGGGGCTGCGCACCTGGTCGTGGCGCTGCTGGTGCAGGACGGCACGCTCGGACTGGACCGGACGGTCGCCTCGTACTGGCCGGAGTTCGCCGCCGCCGGTACGAACACGCTGACCCTGCGGGAGCTGCTCGCACACCGCAGCGGGCTGGTCGGCGCTACCCCGCGCTTCACCGACGAGGAGCTGGCCGACGACAGCCTGGTCGCCGAACGGCTCGTGCGGCAGGAACCGTTCTGGAAGCCGGGCGCGGCGTACGGCTACCACGCCGTGGTGATCGGCGCGCTGACCGGCGAGGTGGTGCGGCGGGCCACCGGCCGTTCGATCCAGGAGCTGTACGAGGAGCGGGTCAGAGCGCCGCACGGGGTGGAGCTCTACCTCGGTCTGCCCGGGGCGCTCGAACCCCGCTTTGTACCGGTACGGCCGATGGCGCCGACCCCGGAGCAGGCGGCGACCCTGACCGCCTTCCCCCCGGACCCTGAGGGCGTGTTCGCCGCCGCGTTCAACCTCCCGACGGACCTGGCCGGTTGGGGGAACCTGCCGGTTGTGCGGGCGCTCGGATCGGCGTCGGCCGGGGGTGTGGGCTCCGCGCGCGGGCTCGCCCGGATGTACGCGGCGGCCGTGGCCGGGGTGGACGGTGCGGCCCCGCTGCTGGCGCCGGACACCGCCACCGAGTTCGCGCGCCTCTCCTGGTCCGGCACCGACCTGGTCACGGGCGCACAGGACGCGTTCGGGCTGGGTTTCCGGCGGACGTCGGGCCAGCACCCGGTGCTGAGCGGGAGCGCGTTCGGCCACTCCGGCGCGGCCGGTTCGCAGGCGTTCGCCGACCCGGAGCTTGGCATCGCGTACGGGTACACCCGCCGCCGGTACGCCTACCCGGGTGGCGAGGCGCCCGAGAACACGCCCCTGGTGGAGGCGGTGGTACGGGCGGCCCGGGGAGCCTGACGGGGACTCGGGCCGCCGTGTTCGCACCGGCGGCCCGCGCTCACACCGTGAAACGTACGGCTTCCAGCCAGGAGTCGTTGTTCAGGGTGCCGCCGAATATGTAGTTCCCGGAGGCCTGGCCGATCGGCTTGTCACAGGCGAGGCCGCCCCAGCCGGACCGCACCCGGGCGCTCTGGCAGACCGCGCCGTCACCGACGTTGATGACGAAGCCGAGCATGTAGGGATAGTTCTTGGCCGTGCTGCCGATGTAGTTGTCGATCCCGTCGGCCACACCGTTCCAAGGGGTCTTCCACTCGTCATTGTGTACGAAAGCGTTGCCGGCGGTGCCCTTCGTACCGGACACCGCGATGTTCAGGGCCTTGATCTTCCTGCCCGTGATGCCGGTCGTACCGCCGTCGCACACCACGCTCTGCCAGCCGTTGCCCTCGACGTAGGCGCGGTAGCAGATGTGCCGCCCCGGCTGCCGCGCCGCCAGGCGCGACACGGTCAGGGCCGCGGTCTCCGGGACGGGGGCGGCCTTGGGAGCGGCCGCCGACGGCTTCGGGGTGGCGGGCACCGTCTTCTGCGGGGTGGGCGCGGCGGGGAGCGGGGGCTGGTAGGCCTGTGCGGGCGCGGCGGGCAGCGGCGGCGCCACCGGGGTGGGGGAGGCCTTCGGGGAGGGGGAGGCCTTCGGGGTGGGCGACGCCGAGGCCGCCGGGGTGGGGGAGACGACGACGGCCGGGGGCGGCGGGAGGGCGCGGGCGGCTGCCGCTTCCTGGCTGTCACCGAGGTCACCGGCGCCGTCGCCCGCCAGTGCGGCGGTGAGCGCGAGGGGCGCGGCCACCGCCGCGGCCGTCCAGCCCAGCGTCGTCCAGACGCGGCGTCCGGGGGCCATTCCCCGGGGCCCGCGGACGCGGCGGCGGCGGAAGGCGTCGGCGAAGTCCGGCCCGGCCGGGGACGGTCGGTCCGGGGTCGTCGGGTCCGGGGACGACCGGGGTTCCAGGGGCGGATTCGAGTGCTCGGACTGCGAGTTCATGGGGGTGCTTGGCTCCAGTCGACGGTCGCGGAGCGGGCAGGAGCGGATCGGGTCCCCCGCTGTCGGGATGTCCGCCGGCCGGGGGTCCGGCCCGGGGCGCCACCCTAACGCGGGTTTGTCGCCGCGAGTTTCGAGATCTGCAATGTTCTGAGCTTTTACTGAGCATCAACAAGCATCTGATGATCTACGTTGACTGAACGTCACCGTGAACAGACAGAACATGAGAGGGCATTCCCCCGTGCCCTTGATTCTCCGCCCCCTCGGGCGATGTGGAGCGAAACAGTGATCGATGCTCACGGCACATCAGATTCGTCCTCCCGGCCCGCCACGGCCGAGCGCCACCGGGCGTTGCTCATGAGGTTCGCGAACCGGCTCACCGGGGACCCGTACCGGGCCGAGGACATCGTCCAGGAGACCCTCCTGCGCGCCTGGAACCGGCCGCCGGCCACCGTGCCGGCCGACGACGAGCGGCTGCTCGCCTGGCTGTACACGGTCGCCCGCAACCTGGCCATCGACATGCACCGCCGCGACCGCGCGGTGCCCGTGGGCGCGTGGCCGCAGCAGCTGCTGAGCCGCGGCGGGGAGTGCGACCTGGCGGAGCAAGTGGTCGACCGGCACGTGGTGCGCAAGGCGCTGGCCCGGCTGTCGCAGGAGCACCGGGAGGTGGTCGTGCGGGTCCACCTCTGCGACCGCCCGAGGGACGAGACCGCCCGGGAGATAGGGATATCCCCGGGAACGGTCAAGTCCCGTACGCACTACGCCCTGCGGGCCCTGCGCAGGGAGCTGGCCGCGTGAACGGCGTCGACCCGATCCGCTGGATCTCCGACCACCGGGACGGCATCGTCCGGTGGACCCTCGTGGTGTGCGTGGCCTTCCTGCTCTTCCTGCTGGTCCGGCACTTCGCCATGAAGCTGGGCGGCTGGAAGGCGGCCGGCCGGCGCGTGGCGCGGGAGACCGCCCTCACCGGTGCGGCGTTCGCCTCCCCGGCGCGAGCCTGGCTGCGCTACCGCCGGGTGCTGCGGATCCTGGTACGGCGGCTCCGCTCGCCCGAGAGCTGGCGCGACGCCGAACGGGCCTTGTCCGCGGTGCGGCTCGCGGCCGCGCCCGCCGTGCCGTACGGGGTCCTCGTCGACGACCGGACGGTCACCGTCCTGCTGGCCGGGCGGCACGTCCCCCCGGCGCCCGAACCCTGGGTCGCGGAGGCCGACGTCGACCATCCGCCGCGCTGGACGGTCCTGCGGTCGGAGCTTCCCGCAGTGGTGCCGGAGGCGGGGCTGAACCGGCCGGTCGTGGTCGCGATCGGCGCCGAGGACGCGCCCGTCGGCCGGTGCGCCTTCCTGGACCTCGCGACGGGGCCGCCGACCCTGGCCCTGGACGGGGACGAGCGGGCCCGCGCGGCACTACTGCCCACCCTCGCCGCGCAGTTGGGGCGGCGGCTGCCGCCCGGGCAGACGGTCGTGGCCGAGGGCGTGCTGCGCGGGTACCCGGGCGAGCCGGTGCGGGAGGCGTACCGCAGGGCCAGGGAGACTCCGGCCCGGCTGGGCACGCCCCCGTTCCTGGCGGCGCGCGAGCTGCCGGACCCGCTCCCGCCCGAGATGGCGGGGCCCCCGGCGGCGGTGCCCGCGCTGCGGGTGCTGGTCCTCGGCTCCGGACGCGGATACGTACGGCGGCTGCACGCCGACCGGTACGGGCAGCTCGCGCTCCCCGGCACACCGCTGCTGCTGCTGTCGCACGCCCTGCCGCGCGCGGTGTCCCGCACCTTGAAGCGGATCCCGCCGGTGCATCCGCCCGCCCCCTCGGCGGACGGGATCCGGCCGCTCTTCGCGGAAGAGGACGAGGCCGTCCCCGCAGGGCTGAGCGAGGCCGACCCGGATGAGGGCGTGCCGACCGCGGCCCCCGCCGCCCGGGAGACGCGGCGCACGGCACCGAAGACCAGCGAGACGCCGGCCGGGCCCACCCCCGTTCCGGCCGGCGTCTCGCTGCCCACCCCGCGGCCGAGGGCCGGCGCAGGCCCGGAGACGCACCCGGCCCCCGGGACCCCGGCCGGCCAGGAGCCGGAGCACGCGCGCCCTCCCGCGCCGGCGCCCGTACACGGCGGGCCGGGGCGCCCGCCGCAACCCGGCACCGACGGCCTGGTACCACCCGTCATCTGGGCCGGCTCCGACCCTGACCCGGGAGCCTGGTCCGGGCTGGCCGGTGACCCCGGTGACCCCGGTGACCCCGGTGACCCCGGTGACGCCGCCGGACCGGACGGGTCCGACGGGCCGGGCGGTCCCGGACCCCACGGGCCGGGCGGGGAGCCGGGCGGGGAGCCGGGCGGGGAGCCCGATCCGGATGCCGGCGTGCCCTCCGCCCCGCCCCCACGACACCGCTGAAAGCCACCGCAAGGAGTGCCGTGAGACTCACCCTCTCCACCGTCGACGCCCGGGGCCACCGCGCGGACCACCTGCTGGACCTCCCCGAGGGCGCCGACCTCGCCGCCCTCGGCGAGGTGCTGGGATCCGCCGAGCTGTATCTCGGGAGCAGCCCGCTCCACCCCGACCTCCCCGTGCGGGGCAGCGGACTGCGCGAGGGCTCGGTGGTCGGCCTGGGCGTCCCGGTGCCCTCCCCGGCAGGGGCGTCCGAGGCGTGGCGACCGCCCGCCTCCGACCCCGCCCTCGTCGAGATCCAGCACGTCGGCGGACCGGGCGCGGGCCGGGTCTGGCGGCTCGGCCCCGGTGACCACGAGGCCGGTACCGACCGCGGCTGCGTCCTGTGCCTGGACGGCGGCGGGGCGCCCGCGCGGGGCACCTGGATCACGGTGGGCACCGACGGGCGGGTGACCCTGCGGCTCGCCCCCGGCGCGGACGCCGGGTGCGGGCTGCGCAGTCTCACCCCGCCCCCGCCGGTCGACCCGACCACCGGCACCCCGCTCACCGCCGAGGAGCCCGCCGGCCCGCAGGACGGCGGCCCCGGCGGTCACACGCCGGAGCCCGCCCCGCCGGGCCCCGACGGCCACCCCGTCCCACCGCCGCTGCCGCCCGTCGGGAAGCTGCCGGTGCCGGACGACGGCTCCGTCGAGTGGCCCGCGTACGCCGACCTGTCCCTCGGTGACCACCTGCTGCGCCTGAGCCGGCCCTTCGAGGCGGACGCGGCCGTGAACCGGGCCGCCGACGGCGTGGGCATCGAGTACAACCGGCCGCCGCGGATCGTCCCGCACCTGGACACCGAGTCGATGACCATGCAGGGCCCGCCCGCCGACAACACCAAGCGGCCCTTCCCGTTCCTGATGATGATCTCGCCGCTGATCATGGGCCTGGTCATGATGTTCCTCTTCCACAGCCTGTACTTCGTCGTCTTCATCCTGCTGACGCCGCTGATGGCCGTCGGCAACTGGGTCTCCGGCCGGCGCACGGGGCGCAAGCAGTACGAGGAGAACCTCCGGATCTACCTGGTCCGCCGCTCCTGGACGGAGCTGGAGATGCGTCAGGCGACCATCGACGAGAGGAAGCTGCGGGCCGACACCTTCCCCGACCCGGCCTCGGTGCTGCTGACCGCCTCCGGGCCCGGCAAGGGGCTGTGGCAGCGGCGGCGCCGCGACCCCGACCACCTCACCCTGCGCGTCGGCACCCTGACCCGGCCCTCGCTCAAACGCATCGACGACGGCGCCCGCGACGCCAACCACCGCCAGGTGCACTGGCGGATCGCCGACGCCCCCTTCGGCATCGAACTGGCCGAGCACGGGGTCGTCGGCATCAGCGGTCCCGGCGCCGCCCCGCGCACCCTGGCCGCCTGGGCCGTTGCCCAGGCGGCCGTCCTGCACAGCCCCCGCGACCTGCGGATCGTCGTCCTCACCGACCGTGAGCACGCGGAGTCCTGGAACTGGGTGCGCTGGCTGCCGCACCTGCGCTCCACCCGCCCCGGCGCCGCCGTCGTCAGCCTCGGCAACGACCCGGAGAGCACCGCGCACCGGGTGAACGAGCTGATCGGTGAGATCCAGAACCGCTCGGACAACAACACCTCCGCCCTGAGCCGCTCGCTCCAACGGGAACCCGACATCATGGTCGTCCTGGACGGCGCACGCAGGCTCCGCGACGTCCCGGGCGTGGTCCACCTGCTCACCGCCGGGCCCGCCGCCCGGGTGTTCAGCCTCTGCGTCGACGAGCGCGAGCGGCTGCTGCCCGAGGAGTGCACGGCCGTCGTCACCACCACCGGCAACCGGCTGACCGTCCGTACCTCCGGCGTGCCTGCCGTCGAGGACGTCCGGGCCGACCAGGTCGACACGACGTGGTGCGAGGAGGTCGGGCGGGCCCTCGCACCGCTGCGCGACGTCACCGTCGACAGCGACTCCGGACTGCCCGAGGACGTCCAGCTGCTGCCGCTGATCGGCCACGAGCCGCCGGACCCGGCCGCCTTCGCCCGGGCTTGGGCCCGCCGGCCCGCCACCAGCTCCTTCGTCGTGGGCTCCGGATACGACGGCCCGCTCACCATCGACCTGGTCCGCGACGGGCCGCACGGCCTGATCGGCGGCACCACCGGCTCCGGCAAGTCCGAGCTGCTCCAGACCATGATCGCCTCGCTGGCCGCCGGCAACCGGCCCGACGAACTCGCCTTCGTCCTGGTCGACTACAAGGGCGGCAGCGCCTTCCGCGAATGCGACCGGCTGCCGCACACCCTCGGCATGATCACCGACCTGGACGGGCACCTGGTCCGCCGGGCCCTGGCCTCGCTCGACGCCGAGCTGCGGCGCCGGGAGATCCTGCTCAACGAGGTGGAGGCCAAGGACCACACCGAGTACCGGGCCAAGCGGTCCCGTGACCCGAGGCTCCCCGCACTGCCCCGACTGCTCATCATCATCGACGAGTTCGCCACCGTGGTGCGCGAACTACCCGAGTTCGTACCCGGCTTGATCAGCCTGGCCCAGCGCGGCCGTTCGCTGGGCCTGCACCTGGTCCTCGCCACCCAGCGGCCCGGCGGATCGGTGAGCAACGAGATCCGTGCCAACACCAACCTGCGGATCTCCCTGCGGGTCACCGACCGCTCCGAGAGCCAGGACATCATCGACGCCCCGGACGCCGCCGGTATCTCGGCGAACCATCCAGGCCGGGCCCTGGTCCGGCGCGGTTCGGCCGCCCCGGTGCCCTTCCAGACGGCCTACGTGGGAGCCGAGCGCGGAGGCGCCGCCCCCGACCCGGCGGCCGTCCCCGACCGTCCACTCCGGCCGATCCGGAGCTCCGAACTGACCTGGCAGCGCCTGGGCCGGCCCCCGGCCCTGCCCGAGCACTCCGACGACGACCCCGAGGCGATGCCGGGACCCGCCCCGGAGGAGCTCCCCACCGACCTGAAGGCCCTGGTCGACACCCTGATCGAGGCCACCGGGCGGTTGGAGGACTTCACCCCGCAGCCCAGGCCCTGGCTGCCGCCCCTGGACGAGAAGATCGCCCTGGAGGAGCTGCCCGCGCCCCCGGAGCCCGCGGAGGGCGAGCTCCCGGCGGTCCCGTACGCGCTCCTCGACATCCCCTCACTCCAGCAGCGGCGCCTCGGCGCCATCCAGTGGTCGGCCTTCGGGCACCTCTACATCATCGGCGCCCCGCGCTCCGGCCGCACCCAGGTGCTGCGCACCATCGCCGGATCCACCGCCCTGTGCATCGAGAGCGGCGACCTGCACATGTACGCGATCGACGCGGCCGGCGGCGGCCTCGCGGCACTGGAGGCCCTGCCGCACTGCGGGGGCGTGGTCTCCCGCCACGACACCGAGCGGATGGAGCGGCTGATCAACCGCCTGGTCGCGGAACTGACGATCCGTCAGCGTCTGCTGTCACAGCACGACTGCGCGGGCATCAACGAACTGCGCGCCAAACTGTCCGCGGCCCGGCGCCCCGCCCATCTGGTCCTCTTCATCGACGGCTGGGACGCGCTGAGCCAGCTCCTCGACGACTACGACGGCGGCCGGGTCTACTCCGACGTGGTGCGGCTGCTCCGCGAAGGAGTCGCGGCGGGCATCCACGTCATCGCCACCTCCGAACGCGTCCTGCTCGGGGGCCGTCTGGCCGCGCACAACGACAAGCGTCTCGTGCTCCGGCAGACCGACCCCAGCGACTACAACGTCGTCGGCATGGGCCGGAACCGGGTCCCCTCCCACGTGGCACCGGGCCGAGGCTGGCACGCGCCGGGCGGGGTCGAGGCGCAGATCGCGCTGCTGCCGACCATCTCGCCCGAGAGGCCCGACCAAGGCGACGCGCTGCGCGCCATCGGCAAGCAGGCCTGGGCACGGGAGAGCGAGGTGCCCTCGCAGAAGCGCCCGTTCAAGATCGGCGAGATGCCCACCCTGATCGGCTTCCAGGAGGCCGTCGACCAGGTCCCCAAGGCCCAACTTCGCCCGCTCTGGGCGCTGATGGGCGTCGGCGGCGACGCGGTCGGCCCGATCGGCTACGACTTCCAGGAGGGCGGCGGCTCCTTCGTCGTCGCGGGACCGCCCCGGACCGGCCGCAGCACCGCGCTCGCCGCGATGTCCGTCTCCCTGCTGCTCGGCGGCACCCGGCTGATCGTGATCACCCCGCGCGAGTCACAGCTGCGCCGGCTCGCCGCGCACGACCTGGCCCACGTGTTCCGCGAGCCGGACCCCTCCAACGAGGCGCTCACCGAAGCCCTGAACGCCGTCGCGGGACAGCCGGTGGTCGTGGTCGTGGACGACGCGGACCTGCTGCTGGCGGCGGACGCCGACCGCACCCTGCGGCAGGTGGCCACGTCCGGGCGGGACCACCTGCAGGGCCTGCTGCTGGCCGGCCTGCCGGAGTCGATGCACTCGCTGGGCTGGGTGGGTACGGCCCGCCGGGCCCGGCGCGGGCTGCTCCTCGGCCCCAAGAGCCCCGGCGAGGGCGACCTCATCGGGTCCCGCATCTCCGGCGACCAGATCCGTACACAGCTGGGGGCGGGACGCGGCTGGACGGCGGGCGAGAACGGCAGCGCCATCGCCGTGCAGGTGCCGCTGACGGTCCTGGACGCCTGAGGATCGCGTCGGCGTCGAAGGGCCGGGCCGCCCGGCCCGGCCCTTCGACGTACGTCTCACCCGGGGGGCATCACTTCTGCGCGGCCGCCTCGGCCTGCGCCTTCTTGATCTCCTCGACGATCTGCGAGTCGGACTGCCCCATCGACTCGGCGATCTTCTTGAAGTTGTCCGCGTACGAGGCGATGTTGGCCGCGGAGGTCTTCATCTGCTTGCTGAACTCGTTGTAGGCGTCCCGCATGACGGGGCTCGCCTTCTCGAAGACCAGGCCGTTCTGGAGCAGACCGCTGACGGTGCCCTCCAGCGAGGTCAGCTCGTTCGATATGTCCGTGAGCTTGTTGCCCATGGTGGTACAGCCGCTGAAGATCTCGTCGTAGTCGAATACGACGTCGTCATTGCCGACAGGCATCCTGACAGCCCCTTCTGTTGTGTGTCCCTGCGTCGTACGAGGCGCGGTGGCCCATCAGTTGCCGCTGCTGTTGACCTTCTCGGCCAGGTCGGCGTCCATGCCCTGGACCGACTCCTTGATCGCCTGGAACTGCTTGGCGTAGCCCTTGATGGATTCCGTCGCCTGCGTCAGGGCGGTGTTGAACTTCTCGTACTGCTGCTGGAGAGCGGGGCTGCTCTTCTCCAGGACGAGGAAGGTGGACAGCAGACTGTCCACCTCCTTCTTGGCCTCCGTCATCCGGGGCACCAGGGTGACGTCGACGCTGGTGTTGAGCATGCCGGCGACCCGGTCGATCTCGGAGTAGGAAAGGCGGATGTTGGCTACCACGAGTGGTTCTCCCTCTGTCGGTCGGAGCTTGGACAGGTGCTGCGGGCGGAACCGCGGGCGGAACCGCGGTGCGCGTCAGGCGTAGGTGTACGAGTAGTCGTCCTCCTCCTCGACGACCTCCTCCCACTCGGCGGTGGGGCCCGAGCGGGTGTACTGGGTGGTCTCGTCGTCCTGGACGACCTTCATCGTCCCGGAGCCGTCGTCGTTGATCACCACCGTCGAGGTGCTGGTCTTGCCGTCGCCGCCGGTGGTGGTCACCGTGTAGTCGCGTGTGTCGTACGGCTTGCCGTCGCCGGGCGGGTCGACCATCTTCGGCGCGCCCTGCTCGTAGGTGGTGGACGTGGTGAACGTCTGCCCGTTGGTCTTGACGGTGGACGTCTCCGTGATGACGTTGTTGTCCTTGTCGAGGACCAGATCGACGTCGACGGAACCGGTCGTCGTCTCGGAGTGGTAATGGGTCGGCGGAGTGTCCGGCGGCTTGGGCGGCGCGTCGCCGGGCTTCAGCGGCGGGTCGTCCGCATCGCGCCACGCCTGGCACCAGCCGGGTGCGTCATCGGCGTTGCAGACCATGCGGATGCTCGCGTCGGGGTTCTTCTCGAAGTAGTCGGAGGCACCGATGCTCTTCAGGAAGTCGTCCCACTCCTTCTTGTCCTGCACCCAGTCGTCGTAGGCCTCCTTCTTGTTCTTCCAGTCCTCCAGCCCGATCGACTTGCCCATGACTCCGGCGCTGCCGCTGATCTGGGAGTCGGCGTCGAAGAACACGTCGGAGACACTCTTGAAGAGTTCGGCCAGTTCGTTCAGACCGTCCTTGGCCTTTCCCTGGCGCCTCTTCGAGAAGGAGTAGAAGTAGTTGAACTCCGCCGAGAGATTCGCGTTCCCGAGGATCCTGCGGCGCTCACTGGATTTCGCGTCGCCCAGGCTCTGGTAGGCGCCCTCGCCGGCGCCCGCTCCCGCCTGGGACGCCAGATCACGGAGCTTCGACTGGACCTCGTGGAGCAACCCGTAGTCGATGGCGAAGTCCGAGGTGATGTCGGCCATGGCCACCTCCTTCCTGCTCGTACCTTGCTTCGACCACGCTCCGGACCCCACTTCGGTTCAACCGGGCCGCGGATTGGACGGCGGAAGCCTTGAACCTGACGGGTGGCCCGTGCGTGGTCGGGATGAGGACACGACGCCGGACGACGGAGGGGGTGGCCGGGCATGGCCCGTCCCACTGACTGGAGTGCGCTGGGACTGTCCGAAGACCCGACTCCGGGTGATCCCGACGAGCTCGACCGGGTCATCGTCTCGCAGTACACGCTGATCGAGCTGGCACGGACCATCGACAGCGGGCTGGCGGAGGTCTCCAACAAGGCGTCCGAGGCCTTCAAGGGCAAGACCGCCGACGCGCTGCGCGGCAAGATCGACGGCCGGATCCGGGGCTTCGTCACCACCTTCAAGACCGCCCACGAAGACGTCCGCACCGCCCTGCTCACCTACGTCGGAGTGATGCGCGCCCAGCAACGGGTCGCCGACGACGCGCTGACCGCGGCGGCGGCCCTGCCGGAGGACGACACCGAGGGCCGCGAAGCCCACAAGGCGACGGCGAAGTCGGCCGGGGACACCATGGAGACCGCGGCCGACACCGCGGCCACCGCGATCGCGACAGCCGCGGAATCGATCTCCTCGCCGGTGGACGAGTGCGAGGACCTGTGGAAGGCCCTGACCTGGATCGCCATCATCCTGATCATTCCCGCGATCCTCGTCGGCGGCCCGATCGCCCTGCTGGCATTCGGTCTGAACCTCGCGATCATGATCAAGACGGCGATCGACTTCTCCCGGGGTGACGCCGGCCTGACCGAACTGCTGCTGTCGATCGTGGGAGTGCTCGCGCCGACCACCAAAGGCCTGAACGTGGGCCAGGCGTGGAAGTCCATCAAGGGTTTCGGCGCACAGGGCATCAAGGGCACCAAGAACCTGGTCCTGGGCGGCCCGAACTCCTTCGGCCTCTTCGGGCGGCTTGGCCTGGGCATCGACGACACGTTCAGTGCCACGAGCTCCTGGCTCAAGGGCGGTCTGGGCGACGCGATCAAGTTCAACAAGATCAAGGGGCTGGAGGGCGTCACCCTCCTGGGCGGCGGCTCCGGCAAGGGTTTCCAGTTCTTCCCGCTCGGCGTGCAGCTCGGGGTCATCAACACCATCGGCGCCAAGGGCTTCTTCGGGCTGCACAGTGTGATCGTCGGCTTGAACGGCATCAAAATGGGCGCCGGAGCGATCGCCAACGGCCTCTCCGGTGTCAAGGGACTACGGCTGTTCCTGCCGGTGGCCGCCGACGAGATGGGCCAGGGCCTCTTCCTGGCCTTCAAGATCGGCTTCATCGACCGCGGCGTCTTCGGCATGTACAGGTACGGGGCGTTCGTCAACGGTTCCTTCATCGGCGCGGGCAGCAAGGCCTCCGGGGTCGGAGCGGGCGTCTCCAACTTCTTCGATGCCGGCAACGGCGCCGGCATGGGCCTGGTCAAGGCCGGTGACTTCCACTTCGCTCCCGGCACCTTCGGCAACATCGGCGGCCCCGGCGGGCTCTTGGCCCCCGGCGGCCTGGTACCGCCCGGCCGGTTCGCCGCACCGCCCCCCGGCATCTCGCTGTCGATGCCGGCCGATCTCTCGATCCACCTCGGCGAACAGGGCGGCTTCGCCAACCTCGGCCAGATCAACCTGCCCTCCATCGACGCCCGTCTCGCCGATCTGCCCTCCCTCGGAATGACCGGCGACCAGGCGCTGCCCACCCTCGGCGCCGTCACCCGGATCGACCTGCCCGGCGGCCTCGCGGGCCTCCCCAGCCTCGAGAACCTCCCGCAGACCATGCCCGCCCTCGGCCAGGTCAGCCTGCCCCAACTCGGCTTCTCGCCGACCCACATGCCGTCGATGACACTCGACACCCCGTCCGTCGACGGCAACCTCGCGGGCCTCCCGAGCCTCGAAAGCCTCCCGCGGACGATGCCCGCCCTCGGCCAAGTCAACATCCCCCAACTCGGCTTCTCCCCTTCCCCCGTGCCGTCGATGACGCTGGGCACCCCGTCCGTCGACGGCAACCTCGCCGGGCTCGGCCAGGTCACCGTGAACGCCCCCTCGCTGCCCGCGCTTGGACACATCAACGTGCCCTCCCTGGGCACAGCCGGTGCGGGCCACCTCGGCCTCATCCGCACCGACATGCCATCGGTCCACGCGCAGATCGTGGACCTTCCGTCGGTGGGCAGTACGGGTGGCCCCATGGGGCAGGTCCAGCTCGGCAGCGTGAACGTGGCGTCGCTCGGCCTGAGTACGCCCCACTTCTCCGCGACGCAGATCAACACCGCGCTGAGCGGCGACTTCGCCTCCCCGAACCTGAGCCCCGCCCTCGGCGACACCGCCGCCCCGCACGCCGGCACCCACCTCGGCCAGATCGAGCTGCCCGGCACCGGCGCGGTCCTGGGCCACACCGACCTGCCGAACATGAACCTGGCCACGGGACACGTGGACACCCCGGACGCGCACACCGGCCCGACCGACACGGACCTGCCCGCCAGCCACACCGGGGCCGTGCGGCTGCCGGGGCTCGGCCAGAACGACCTGGCGCTCTCCGTACCGCCGCCCACCGCGCACCTGGCTCCCGGCGCCCTCTCCGCCCCGGGCGTCAACGGCAGGCTCGTGGACATCCCGACGGTACTGCCCGGCAACGGCTCGCCGATCACCACGCCGAACACCGCACCCCTGCTCAACAGTTCGGCACTGAACCCGCCGAGCAGCCAGTTCTTCGCCGGCCTGATCGCGGCGATGAACCGCGAACCCCTCACCGTCTTCATGGCACCGCACATCACCTACGACTTCCATCACACCTTCACCCACCTCCCTCAGATGCCCGCCGGTGTCCAGGTCCAGGTCACCCCCGGCACGGCCGGGCAGCTGGTGGACGTCCACGTGACGACCCCGGCCGGCACACCGGGGTCGGTGACCGCCACCCACGTTCCCGTGAACGGCCAGGACGTGCTGCGCGTCGAGCACACCCAGCTGGACGGGACGATCCAGCGCCTCGACTTCGAGCTGAGCGCCGCCAACGACCACCAGCTGCTGGACAGCCGGACCATCACCCCCGCCCGCGTCACCGGCGAGGACATCGAGATGGAGACCTTCCGGCCGGACACCGTCGCCGGCTCCTCGGGGGCCGGGGGCGCCGGGGGCAGGCACGTCGGGGGCGACGGCCGTACGGTGCCGCTGCCCACCCCCGTCGTCCACGTGGTGTCGGTACCGGGCCTGACGGGCACCAACGTCACCATCCGGACCGATGCCACCGGCCGGATCATCCACGCCCATCCGGTGGCCGGGGGTGCACCGGTCACCGTCCAGCACCTCGCCGGGAGCGGCCCCGGCGGCGTCGACATCGTCCGCGTCGAGCAGACCGTCACCGCGGGCGCCGAGATCCGCCGCTGGGAGTTCACCGCCGACCTGACGGGCAACCGGCTCGTCGCCGACGAGCGGGTCTTCCCGCTCAACGACGGCGCCCTGCGCGGCGGCGTCATCAGCGTCGACCTCGCCGCCGGAGTCCCCACCGTCCGCCACCTGGACAGCACCGGCGCCGTGCGGGCCACCGGCGGGCGGCCCATCCGGATCAGCCCGACCTCCCTCAACATCCCCTCCGCCCACGGCTTCCACCTCTACGACCCCACCACCGGTCTGCAGACCCACACCGGTCTCACCCTGGCCGACGCCCACGGCGCCCCGACCCCCCTGCACGTGCTCACCCCGTACACCCCGCCCGGCGGCGGGGCCGTACCGCCGCTCCAGCTCACGGGCGCCGACGGGGTGACCCCGCTCGGCACGGTCACCGTCCCCGCCCACGGGGGCGGCGTGTTCCACGTACGGCCCGCAGCGGGCCCCGGCGCCGCTGCCGTCCCGCACCTCAGCGTCCACCGGGCCGACGGCACCTTCACGCATCACGCCCTGCCGGTGCCGGCCGTCACCCCGGCCGGGGGAGCGGGCCCGGCCTTCGTCCGCCTCCCGGACAGCGCCGGCGGGCTGCCCTCGCTCGTCCATACGGACGGTACGGGCGTCGCCGGGGCCACCGTGCACCCGCAGGGGGCCAACGGCTCGCTGGGCTTCCGGATCGACCAGAACGGACAGCACCTCGTCGTCAGCCCGGCCGGTGTGCACACCCACAGCGTGGTCTCCCTCCAGGGCCCGGGCGTCCCGGCCGCCGGCCAGTTCGTGTTCAGCCCTCCCGGCACCCCCCACCTGCCCCTCGCGCGGCTGCACGACCGGAGCGGCGCCCCCGGCGCCCCGGTGGCGTGGGTGGACGGCACCTACCACGTGACCCTGGGCGGCAACCAGTTCTCCGTCCACACCCCGAACGGCGCCTACGCGCACCAGGCCCTCGCCGTCGGCGGGCTGACCGTCGCCCCGCCCGGCGGCACCTTCCTGCGGGCCGACCCGGCCAACCCGGGCGGCTCCCTGCTGACGCGGGGCGACGGCACACCCGTCCCCGGCGCCCAGGTCCACCCACAGGTGGGCGGAGACTTCCGCATCACCCACAACAACCAGCACATCACCGTCAGCCCCACCGGTGCCCACACCCACGACACCGTCACCCTCCAGGGCCCGGGGGCCGGCCAGTACGTCTTCACTCCGGTCGCCACCCCGAACGTGCCGGTCGGGCACCCGCGGGCCGGCAACGGGGCCGTCGACACCACCGTCACCGTCCAGCGGACCGGCGGTGAGTTCCGCCTCACCGACGGCCACGGCACCGTGAACGTGTTCGACCCCGCGACCGGCGCCCACCTCCGCACCGACGTCCCCGTCAGCGGCGGCACGGCACTCGACGGCCACTTCGTCCGGACCGACGCGGCCGGGACCGTCACCGTCGTACGCGCAGACCTCAACGCCGCCCCCGGCCTGCGGGCCACCCCGCAGCCGGGCACTGCGGGCGGCGGCTTCCGCCTCGACCAGGGCAGCACGCATCTGGTGGTCGATCCCCGGGGCGCCCACACCCACACCGCCGTCGAGCTCCGGGCCCCGGGCACCGCGGGCGGCACCGGGCAGTACGTCTTCCACCCCGCGGCGCCCGGCGGCGCGGGCCCGCACCCACAGGTCAAGGACGGCACGGGCGCCGACCTGCCGGACACCGTCACCGTCCGCCCGGACGGCAGCCTCCAGGTCACCGGCGCCGGGACGATCCGCGTCCACGACGCCACCGACGGGGCCTTCCGCTTCAGCCTCGTACGCCTCGTCGACGCGGCCGGCACCCACCTGCCGGAGACCGTACGGGTGTACGGCGCGGGCGGCATCCGGCTCCTGGACCAGCACCAGGGCGTGGTCGACGGGTCCGTGGTCACCGTCCGGCCGGGCGGCGGGTTCCGGGTCGAGCAAGCGACCGGCGAGTTCTCCCTGTACAACGCGGGCGGCCGCCTGGACTTCCGGGCCGTCCCGGTCGCGGGCGGCGCCCCCAACGCCCTCACCGTCACCCCGACGGCCGGCACCGCCTTCACCGTCGTCCCGCTCGGCGACGCCGTGAAGCTCTCCGACGCGAGCCTGTCCCGGTTCGTCGACATCACCCCGGGCGGTCCGCGAGTCCTCGACGGCCACCTCACCGTCGTGCCGGGCCACACCGTCGCCCCCACGGCGGCCGGCGGCTGGCGCGTCGGCCCGCCGGGCAACCTCCGGCTGGGCGAGTTCACGGAGTACGCCGCCGACGGCACGCTCACCCTCCAGCGGATCAACATCGTCACCAAGGGGCGGATCAAGGCCAACAACCACCTGGAGCTCTACCACGTGGCCACCGGCGGCGCCGGCGGGAACCCGGCCGGCACCTGGAAGCTGATCCGTACCGACGGCGCGGGCGTTCCGCTCCCCGGTGCGGGCGGCAGGTGGTTCGGACACGGCCTGATCACCACCCGGGGCATTCCGCAGGGCCGGATCCACCTCACCACCCACTCCGGCGTCACCGTCTTCGAGTCGCGGCCGCTGCCCGGCGGCAACACGCTCCACTCCTTCCAGTCCAGCGCCAGCGCCGAGGTCTCCACCTTCTCGCTGGGCAACCAGCGCGGCGAATGGCACGAGATCGACCCCCAGGGCGTGCTCGTGCGCAACGGCGACCGGCACTGGGGCGAGAGCGGCCGCAGTTGGTGGGACTCCACCGGCACCAACGGGGTCGACCGGGTCCTGCACTTCCAGCAACTCCCCGACGGCGGGCACGTCCTGGGCACCCTCGACCGCAACGTGTTCCACCAGAGCGCGGGCACCGGCACCTGGTTCCGCTTCGACGCCGACTTCAAGATGATCGCCCAGGGCACCCGCGCCTACGGGCCGGGCCTCGGCCGCGGCTTCACCGACACGATGGATCACCCGCTCACCGGCCAGAGCTTCGTCGTCCACGAGAAGTTCGGCCGCTTCCAGACCGACCCCCACGACGTACGCCGGCTGTTCCAACGGGAGATGGGCGCCGACGGGGTGCCCAAGACCACCTCGGTGTCGCTCTCCGCACCGGGCAAGGAGATCGACAGCCTCAGGCAGCTGGAGAACAACGGCGGCCTCCTGGAGGTCCGGAGGGTGGCCGAGCAGCGCCCGCCGAACTGGTTCCGCTACCTCATCAGCAGCGAGTACCGCACGACGGACCTGAGCCCGTTCCCCTGGCTGAAGGCCGACAACCTGCCGCAGCTCAACGAATGGCGGGTCCGGCCCACGCCCGGCGGGGCCGTCGGCGCCCACGGCATCCGGCTGCTCACCCAGAACGCCGCCATCACCGACATCTCCAGCACCGGGCAGCTCGTACGCGAGACCCGCAAGCTGTTCCACGGCAACGACCTGACCGTCGGCAACGTCAAGGTGCCCGACGACCCCGCGGGCGCTCCGGTGAACATTCCCGCCCAGTACCTGCCCTGGTCGGAGGGGGTGGGCAAGTTGCAGGGGCACCGCACCTTCAACCACGCCGACTTCCAGGCCCCGCCCGGGACCGGTGTCCACGTCAACCAGATCATCTGGCACGACCGGTTCACCACCGACCTGGGCGACGGCGACTGGTTCAGCCCCAACGCCGCCAAGCAGTGGCGGATCGCGCGCACCGGCCTGAACGACGGCACGGTGATCGAGTACCGGCCGGTCCCGGCGGTCCGCGCCGGCGGTGCGGCGGGCGACGGCGGCGCCACCTTCCGGCAGAACTTCCACATGAACCACGGCGACTGGACACGCTACGACCACCACGGCTTCGTCGTGGCCCGCTCCGACACCTGGCCCGGCGTCCAGGGCAGCCCCGACCTGCGGATCACCGCCCACGGCCCCGCCACATCCACCATGACCTGGGTCGACGCCAACAACCCCCACATCGGCGGCGTCCGCCTCACCGCCCACGGCCGGGACATCAACCGCTACGGCTGGGACCGCGAGTCGTACCAGGACTTCGGCGCCGACGGACGCATGATCCGCGACCACCGCCTCCTTGCCGACGGCACCACCGTCGACTCCTGGCGCGTCAGCCGCGACGCCGCCGGCAACGAGGTCTGGCACTGGAACAAGATCGACCCACACGGCACCATCCAGGTGTTCGGCACCGGCGCCGGCGACCGGGTCCGCCACTGGTTCGACGCGCGGGGCAACGCCCTCCCCGGCTGGGCGGAGGGCGCCCGCTGGTCCGAACACGTCACCAGCCTCGGCAACATGAAGATCCAGGAAGTCCCCGCCAGGCCCAGCGCCGGCGCCTTCCAGAACACCTTCGGTGACGCCCCCTTCCGCGTCCGCGAGTACGTCGCGAACCCCGGCGACACCTTCGACGCCCACGCGTGGAAGGAGTTCGACGGCGGCACGGTCGTCCGCCAGAAGAAGGAACTGCTCGACGGGAACTTCCTGGAGAGCGAGAGCTGGCAGAAACACTGGCGCCTCTACGGGCCGGGCGGCACCAACCTCCTCGCCGAACGGTCCATCTCCGGATGGATCTACGAGACCAACGCCTTCGGCCAACTGAAACTGGTCGGCCGGGAGACCAACTTCATCGACTGGGCCAACCAGTACCGCGGCTACAACCGCATGTGGAAGGACGCCAACCGCTGGGAGTTCGGCGCCAGCGTCGGCGGCGAGTCCGTCTACCGGCCCTACCTCACCAAGGCGATGCAGCAGATCGCCCTCGACGCGGGACACGAGTTCATCGTCGACTTCGCCCTCAGCCTCACCGTCCTCGGCATCGTCGCCCTGGTCACCGGGGCGAAGTTCACCGCGACCGACCTCGCCAAGGCCGCCTTCGGCGCCATGATGGGCTCCGTCGTCAAGAGCTTCGTCTCCGGTCTGCACCACGCGGCCGGCCGCGGCACCCCGTGGAAGAACGGCTGGGGCCACGTCGACTACGGCTACGCCTACCAGCGCCACCCCAGCGACGACGACTGGGGCGGCGAATGGGCGGGCCACGACAAGGTCACCCGCTGGCGCGGCGGCACCTACGACTTCGGCGTCGGCATCGCCTCCGGCGTCCTCGGCGGGTTCGCCTCAGGAGCCGCCTCCGCCTCGGTCTTCGGGGTGAAGACCGCGAGCGGTGAACTGATCCACCTGTCCAAGGCGGACGCCGCCATCGCCGGTCTGATGAGCTCGGTCGGCGGCACCCTCGGCGGGCTCACCGTCGGCGCGGCCCGCAGCATGATCCACCTCAACCTGGCCGGCCGCTGGTACCACCGCGCCGGCATGGTCGACATCTATGTGGCGCCGGCCCTCGGAAAGCTCATCGACAAGTCCTTCTCCGCCTTCTTCATGGGCAGCGCCGTCCGCGGCTGGTTCAACCCGAGCTGGTACACGGACGGCGGCATGCCGGGCGGTCACACCAACGTCGACAACCTCCCGCAAGGAGCAGACACGTGACGAGCACCACCGCCGGCGCCCCACCGCTGCGCGTGGCGGCCAAGGGGTGGGGCGGTCACCGCACCATCGCCTCCGCCCTCGCCGCCGCCCCCGCCGGGGCCGTGATCACCATCGCCCCCGGCGTCTACACCGAGTCCCTGCGCCTGGAGCGGCGGGTGCTGCTGGAGCCGGAGTACGGCTCCGGGACCGTCCACCTGCGCTCTCCCGGCGGGCCCGTGCTCGACGTCACCGCCCCCGGTTGCGAGGTGTACGGGCTCGAACTGCGCGGCAGCGATCCCGCCGAGCCCGCCGTGCGGGTCGCCGACGCCGCCGGGCTGACCCTCGCCGAGTGCGACCTCGGCAGAGGCCGGATCGACGTGCTCGGCTCCCGGGACGACACCGGGGCCGCCGCGAACTCCGCCCTCACCTTCGCCGACACCCTGGCCCGGGCACTGCGCGAACCGGTCGGCGGCGGGGTGCTGCTGGTGCGCGGCGGCCGGCTGCACGACGCCCGGCACGCCGCCGTCCACCTCGAAGGCGACGCCCGGGCCCGGCTGGTGGACACCGCCATCGACACCGTCGACGGGCTCGGAGTGGCCCTCGGCGGCAGCGCCGTGCTGCTCGCCGAGCGGCTGCGCGTCAGCGCTACCGCCGGCTCCTCGCTGCGCGCCCGCGGCTCCTCCCGGGTGCTGCTGCGCGACACCCGCCTCAGCGGCCCCGGCCGCCACGGCCTGCTCATCGAGGACGAGGCCGAGGGCCTCCTGGAGGACTGCCGGATCAGCGGTCCCGCCCGGGCCGCCGTCCGGGCCGGCGGCTCGGCCACCGTGGGCCTGGCCGACTGCCGTCTCTCCGGGGCCGGGACCGACGCGCTGGCCGTGGGGGGATCGGCCCAGCTCACCGTTCACGGCTGCTGGCTCCTGGACTCGGCCGGCCACGGCATCCTGGTGACCGGCGAGGCCGCGGCCCTGGCCGTGGACCTCCTGATCGCGCGCAGCGGAGCGGCCGCCGTACGCGTCTCCGAGCTGGCCCGGGCCTCCCTGAGCGGCTGCCGGATCGACGTCAGCGGGGAGCACGGGCTGACCGTCACCGATGCCGCCCACGCCGAACTGGCCGACACCACGCTCTCGGACGCGGCCGTGGCCGGGGTGCACACCGACGGGCGGGCCCGCCTCACGCTCACCGGCGGCCGCATCGAGCGGGGCGAGACCGGGCTGCGGCTGCGTTCCACCGCCGAGGCATCGGTACGGGGCGCCACCGTGAGCGGCCCGAGCAAGGCGGGCGTGGAACTCGGACCGCGCGCCCGTACCACCCTGGAGGGCGTACGGATCGGATCGACCGGCAGCGCCGGTGTGGTCCTCGCCGCCGGAGCCCGGCTGGCCATGGAGGGGTGCACCATCGAGGCCCCCGGCGGCAGCGGGATGGTCGTCTCGGCCGGCGCCGAGCCGGCGGTGAGCGGCCTGCGGATCGACCGGGCCGCGAAGAACGGCATCCTGTTCGGGCCCGGCGCGGGCGGCACCTTCGCGTACTGCGACCTGACCGGCGGGAACTTTCCCGCTCTGCACATCGGCGCGAACGCCGTCCCCCGGTTCACCGGCTGCCGGGTCCTCGACTGCGGCCAGGACGTCGCCCTGGCCGACGAGGCCGCCCCCGTCTTCGAGGACTGCGTCTCGATCCGGGTCAAGAACCCGCTCCTGCCGGGAGTCACCGCCGCCGGACCCGCGCCCGGCGCCCCGCCCAGGAAGCCCGCCGCCCCGGACGGGGCCGCGGGGGGTACGGGCTCCGCGGGCGGCATCCGTACCGCCCCGGGGGGCACTGCGGCGGCCGGCGGTGGCTTCGCCTCCCTGTCCGACCTCTCCGAACTCGGCGAGCCCGAACCGGAGCCGGAGACCCTGGAGGAGTTGCTCGCCGAACTGGACGAGCTGGTCGGGCTCGACGGGGTCAAACAGAACGTCGGCGGCATGGTCAAGCTGATGCAGACCGTACGGCTGCGCCAGCAGGCCGGGCTCCCGGCGCCGCCGCTCAGCCGCCACCTGGTCTTCGCGGGGAACCCCGGCACCGGCAAGACCACCGTGGCCCGCCTCTACGGCAGGCTGCTGAAGGCCCTCGGCCTGCTGGAGCGCGGGCACCTGGTGGAGGTCGACCGCAGCGCCCTGGTCGGCGAGTACGTGGGGCACACCGGACCGAAGACCACCGAGTCCTTCAACCGGGCCCGCGGCGGCGTCCTCTTCATCGACGAGGCGTACGCGCTGGTCCCGGCCGGGGTCTCCAACGACTTCGGCCTGGAGGCGGTGGCCACCCTGGTCAAGCTGATGGAGGACCACCGCGACGAGGTCGTCGTCATCGCCGCCGGCTACCCCGGCGACATGGAGCGCTTCGTCTCCTCCAACCCGGGGCTCGCCTCCCGCTTCACCCGCAGCCTGGTCTTCGCCGACTACAGCTCCACCGAGCTGGTCCGCATCGTCGAGCACCACGCGCAGCGCCACCGCTACGAGCTGAGCGACGGTGTCCGCGCAGCGCTCGGCCGGTACTTCGACGCCGTGCCGCGCGACGCCCGCTTCGGCAACGGCCGCACCGCCCGCCAGGTCTTCCAGGCCATGACCGAGCGGCAGGCCATGCGGATCACCGAGCTGACCTCCCCGGTCGAGGCCCAGCTGGTGGTCCTCGACGAACAGGACATGCCGGAACCGGTCCCGCCGGTCCCCCCGGCCTCCTGAGGGCGGGGCGCGGGCGTTCGAGGACAGCGGCACCGACGACCATGCAGGGAGCCGCTGAGCCGAGGGGAGCGTCGGCGGGGACGGAACGGGGGCCGCCCCACCCCCGCCGTCCCCCGCCCGCACGTCGAAGCCACCTTTGTCCAGACCATTGACGGGTGCATGACAGCTCTCTAGCTTCGGGAGCAACCGTTCCCGCAGGAGCGCGACAACGTTGTCCATACGGTGAGGGATGGCATGACGAGAAGTATGCGCACGAGAGACACGCACAGAGGGCGGAGAAGGGTGATCACGCTCGTGCTCGCGCTGTTCGCGGCGCTGGGCACGAGCTGGGGGGCCGGGTTACCGGCGACGGCCGCCGGGGAAGGGACGCGGGCCGCCGCCGCGACCGCCGTCACGGTGGACGGCGCCGGGGGCGGCCGTACCTTCGACGGGATCGGCGCCATCAGCGGCGGAGGCGGCAACTCGCGGCTGCTGATCGACTATCCGAAGGCCCAGCGCGACCAGATCCTCGACTACCTGTTCAAACCGGGCTACGGCGCCGGCCTGCAACTGCTCAAAGTGGAGATCGGCGGGGACGCGAACTCCACCGACGGCTCGGAGCCCTCGACCCAGCACACCCGGGGACAGGTGAACTGCGACGCGGGGTACGAGTTCTGGCTCGCCGAGGAGGCGAAGGCCCGCAACCCCGACATCGGCCTCTACGGTCTGGCGTGGACAGCGCCGGGCTGGATCAACGGCGGTTTCTGGTCCGACGACACGATCGACTATCTGATCACCTGGCTGGACTGCGCCAAACGGCACAACCTGGGCATCAAGTACCTCGGCGGCTGGAACGAGCGCGGCCACAACGTCGACTGGTACGTCAAACTGCGCGAGGCGCTGAACGACCACGGCTACTCCGGGGTGCAGATCGTCGCGAACGACAGCGGGTGGGAGGTCGCCGACGACATGGCGAAGAACCCCGCGTTCCGGGACGCCGTGTCGGTCATCGGCGCGCACTACCCGTGCGGCTACGGAAACGACGACATCGCGAAGACCTGCTCGTCGAGCCAGGCCGCGCGCGACAGCGGAAAACCGCTGTGGGCGAGCGAGGGCGGCTCGAACGACATGGACAGCGGAACCCCGGCGCTGATCCGCGCCATCACCCGCGGCTACACCGACGCCCGGATGACCAGCTACTTCAACTGGCCGCTCATCGCGGCTCTCTACCAGAACTTGCCGTACTCGACGGTCGGCCTGATGACCGCAGGCTCCCCGTGGTCCGGCAACTACCGGGTGGGCGCGAGTACGTGGGCGACCGCCCAGGTCACCCAGTTCACCAAGCCGGGCTGGAAGTTCATCGACTCCGGCTCCGGCTACCTGGACGGGTCGGAGAACAACGGCAGTTACGTGACGCTGAAGTCCCCGAGCGGCGGCGACTGGTCGACGGTTCTGGAGACCACGACGGCCACCGGCGCGCAGACCGTGAACATCGCGGTCCGGGGCGGGCTGAAGACCGGGACCCTGCACGTGTGGGCCACCAAGGTCGACGGGCCGAGCGAGGCCACCTCTTTCGTCCACACCCAGGACACCAACGCCTCAGGCGGCACCTACTCCCTGAACCTCCAGCCCGGCTACGTCTACACGGTCACCACGACCACCGGCCAGGGCAAGGGGACGGCGGCCGCGCCCGCCGCGCACCAGCTCGCGCTGCCGTACAACGACACCTTCGACGGGGTCGCGACCAACGGCCAGGCCAAGTACCTCTCCGACATGCAGGGCGCCTACGAGGGCCGGCCCTGCGTGGACGGCCGCTCCGGACAGTGCGTGCAGCAGGTGGCGCCCGTCCGGCCGATCCTCTGGCAGGACGACTCCGACGCCTACACCCTGATCGGTGATCCGACCTGGAGCGACTACACCGTCAAGGCAGACGTCGACATGAAACAGGCGGGGGTGGTGACGCTGCTGGGACGCGCGAACACCCAGAACCGTCCGCAGAGCCATCAGGCCGCCTACCAGCTGAGAGTCAGCAACACCGGTGCCTGGTCGATCGCCAGGAACTCCAGCGGCGGCATCCTGTCCACCCTGGCCTCGGGCACCCGTTCCGGACTCGGGCTGAACAGCTGGCACACGCTGTCGCTCGGCTTCTCGGGCGACCGGATCACCGCCTCGGCGGACGGCACGACACTCGGTACCGTCAACGACAGTTCGTTCCAGAGAGGGCAGGTCGGCTTCGGGGTCGTCGGCTACCAGACGAACCTGTTCGACAACCTCTCCGTCACCGCGAACGCCCCCGGGAACGTCGGCGGCGTCCTGAAGGGCAAGGACTCCGGACTCTGCGTCGACGTCCCGGCCGCCTCGCACACCAACTCCACCCCGGTCGCGCTGTGGGACTGCACGGGCGCCGAGAACCAGACCTGGATGGCGACCCCGTCCAGGCAGCTCACGGTCTACGGCGACAAGTGCCTCGACGCGAACGCGGGCGGCACCGCCAACGGCACGGTGGTGCAGATCTACGACTGCAACGGCACCGCGGGCCAGCAGTGGACGGTCCGGGACGACGGCAGCGTCGTAGGAGTGGCCTCGGGCAAGTGCCTGGACGCGAAGGACGCGGGCACCGCGAACGGAACCGGGATCGTCCTGTGGACCTGCAACGGGGGCGGTAACCAGACCTGGGCGAGGGGTGTCACGAGCGGCGTCCTGAAGGGCCAGGAGTCCGGCAAGTGCGTCGACGTGCCGGCCGCGAGCAAGGACAACGGAACCCGGCCCGCGCTGTGGGACTGCAACAACGGCAGTAACCAGGCGTGGACCAGCACCAAGTCCAATCAGCTCACGGTCTTCGACAGCAAGTGCCTGGAGGCCGCGGGCGGGGCCACCGCCGACGGGACCGCCGTGCAGATCTACGACTGCAACGGCACCGCGAGCCAGCAGTGGCGGGTACGGGCGGACGGCACCGTCGTCGGGGTCGCCTCCGGGAAGTGCGTCGACGCCAACGCGCACGGCACGGCCAACGGGACCCAACTGGTGCTGTGGGCCTGCTCGGGCTCGGCCAACCAGAAGTGGGCCCGGTCCTGAGCGGGCGGCGGGCGGGTCACTGAGACGCCGACCCGCCTCACCGTCTCGCAGGGTGCCCGGACCTCGCGTCCGGGCACTCCGCGGGGCTTCGGCGGGTCTCAGTTCCCGTCCACCGTGCTCGGGCCGGGCGTGACCGCGTCCTCGCCGGGGCGGGGGATCCAGCGGTGCGACCAGGACACCACCGCGTCCAGGACGGGTGCGAGTTCCCGGCCCTTCGCGGTCAGCTCGTACTCCACGCGCACGGGAGTGTCGGCCACCACCCTGCGTACGACGAGATCCTCCGCCTCCAGGGTGCGCAGCCGCTGGGCCAGCATCGTGTCACTCAAGCCAGGTACCGCCTGCTTGATGTGCGAGTACTGGTGGTGCCCGGTGAACAGCGCGCGCAGGATGGCGCCCGTCCACCGGGCACCGATCAGCTCGATGGCCTGGTGGAAACGCGTACAGACGCGATGGATCTCGTCGTCGTTCATCCTCAGACCTTACGCAGCGGGAGCAGCGCGTCGCTGACCCGGACCAGCTCGTCCAGCATCGCCTTGGCGCCTGCCTCCATCACGTCGTTCGCCTCGATGCGGCCGTCCTTGAGGAACTGCTGCACGAAGGGGATGGAGACGGCCTCGAGGAGCGGCGTCATCTTGAGCGTCGTCACCACCTGCTTGATCATCTGGGCGGCACGGGTGCCGGCCGAGACGCCACCGTAGCTGACCAGGCCGACCGGCTTGTGGGCCCATTCGGCGTGCAGGTAGTCGATCGCGTTCTTCAGCTCGGCGTTGAAGCCGTAGTTGTACTCGGGCATGACGAACACGAAGGCGTCGGACGCCTCGACCTTGGCGCTCCAGCGACGCGTGTGGTCGTGCACGTACTGGCGAAGACGCGGGTGGTTCGGCTCGTCCATGAACGGCAGCCCCTCCTCCGCCAGGTCCACCAGCTCCACCTCGCTGAAGCCGCCGTGCTGCCGCGCGAACGCGTCGATCCACTGACCCACCGGGAGTCCGATCCGGCCGGGGCGGGTGCTGGCGATGACGATGCTGAGCTTCGACATGAAGAGAGACCTTCTGCTTCCTGGTTCCGTGGTGCCGCTTATCTACTCAACTAAGTAAAGTTACTAAGAATAAATTAGTCAACCTGGGGGGAGGGGAGCCCGGAGGGCAGGAAGTCGATTTATGGACTCCGCGATGGGAAGATGGCTCCACGGCCTAACCGGGAGCGACTGCCCAGCCGGTGCCGGAGGCCTGGCCGGCCCCAATCCCGTCCTGGCCATGTACAGGATGGGCAACTTCGGCTCAGATCCCGACAGCGGTCGCAAGCGCCTCGACAGCCAGGCGCCGGCGATCTCTGGCCTGACGTTCGAGAGCTACGACGGGCTCGCCACCACGGCCTCGTCCGGATGCCGGCCGCCACCCCGAGGACCCCGCCCTGCCCCGCCTCACCGGAGAGCTCTCGCGCGAGGACGCCGACTTCCGTCACTGGATTTCGCCGCAGTCTCCCGCCGACTCCGGCACGCTCACTTTGACCGGGAACCGGGGAGTCGACGCGGGCCCCTGGGCCGGGTTCGGCATCTACTACAAGCCCTCCGACGGCTCCACCAGAGGGTTCGCCGCGCTGCCCACCGGCGGAAAGCGGCGCTTCCACCGCGTGGACTTCCTCAACGGTGAGGCCTCGCTCGTCGGCTCGTCCGAGGCAGGTTGTCAGATTGTCGACATCGCGATGCCGCTGAATCAGAGCCCAACGCGACCGGACCGGTGCGGGCCAGGGGAATCTGCCCCGGCCCGCACCGGTCCGCACCGGCACGAGAGGCCGTGGAGAGAGGAGGTGGACCCGTATCCGCAGCTGCGGACTCCCAGGCGTTGTCGGGTGTCTGGTCGGGTCACGTCGCTCGATTCCGACGGCACGAGCGGCACCGGTCCTGTGCCACCTCTGCCCCTCGGGATCGATGGTCCGACCGCCCCGGGTCCGGGGTCTCTTCCTCGCGGTCCGTCCGTCGTGCTCGCTTCGGCGAGTCGTCGGCGTCCGGCCCAGCCGCCAGGAACTGGGGCCGCGGGCCTGGTTCCGGGGCCGGACCGGTCAGCGCTGGTCCTGTGTCAGGCCGGCAGCGTCCACCGCTGATTGGCGCCGTTCCCGCAGTCCCAGATCACGAGCCTCGTGCCCTGTGCGGTGCTGCCGCCGGGCACGTCGAGGCACTTGCCGGACGCGGTGTTGACCAATGTGCCGCCGGTGTTCCGCCACTGTTGCGCACCGGTCCCGTTGCAGTCCCAGAGCTGGACGGGCGTGCCGTTGGCGGTGCCTGCGGCGTTGACGTCCAGGCACTTGCCGTTGTTGGCCAGAGTGCCGCCTTCGTAGCTCCACTGCTGGTTGCCCGCGGTACCGCAGCCCCACACGTCCACGGCCGTGCCGTTGGCGGTGGAGGCGCCGAAGGCGTCCAGGCACATCCAGCCGAGCAGCGCGGTGTGCACCAGCCCCGTCCGTGCGGGTGGCGTCCACTGTTGGTTCGTGCCGCCGTTGCAGTCCCACAGCACGAGTGGGGTGCCGTCGGTCCCCGTGCCGCCGGGGATGTCGAGGCAACGGCCGGACGCGGGGTTGACCAGGGCGCCGTTTCGCGCCTCCCAGCGCTGGTTGGTGCCGCCGTTGCAATCCCAGATCTCCGCCTTGGTGCCGTTGGCCGTCCCGAGGCCGGTCAGGTCCAGGCACTTCCCCAGCGCGCGGATCGTGCCGTCCGCGTACACCGTCCAGGACTGGCCCCCGGAGTTGTCGCAGTTCCGCGAGTCCACGGTGGTGCCGTTGGCACTCGACCCGGCGGCCGCGTTCAGGCATGTGCCGGCGATACCTGATCGGACGGGGCCGCCGATGACGCTTGGCGGGGTGATCCAGCCGTCCGCGTCCGCAGCCTGCACGCCGCCGTAGAACGCGGTGGCCATCTTCTGGTAGCCGGAGTCGTTGGGATGCAGCGAGTCGGCCAGGTCCGCGGCGGTGAGCGAGTTGAGGTCGACCAGCCGGACGTGCTTGCCGGCCGCCTGCCTGGCCTGGACGACACCGGGGACCTGCCGGTCGAAATCGGGCCGGTTGCCCTGCACCGTCGGGCTCGTGGAAAGGATCAGGGTGCCGACCAGGACGGTGGCGTGGGGCGCGGCACTCAGGATCCGGTCGATCAGGGCGCCGAGGCGCGGCGCCGCGGTGGACGGGCTGTTGCCGAGGTTCATGTCGTTGGTGCCGATTTCCAGCGTCACCACATTCGGTTGCGAGCGGGTGAGCGTCCCGTCCGCGATGGAGGTGATCCCGTCGATCGTCCAACCGGAGTGTCCCTCGTTGTCCGGGTCGGACATGACGCCGTTCTGGAGGGTGCCAACGAAGTCCGTCGAGTGCCCGCCGGCCACCAGTCGGCTGCGCAGCGGTTCACGGTATCCGTTCCCGGTGGAACTGCCCTGGCCCCAGGTGATCGAGTCGCCGAGCGGCATCAGTCGTAACGGGGTGGGGGCGGCTGCGCCCGCTCCTGCGGAGATGGCCGGGGACGCGGCGTCGGCGGCGGCCGGCAGCGCGGTCCCGGCAACGCCGCTCACCGCCAGCGCGGCGACGATCAGCGTGGTGGCGAACAGTCTCATGTCGATTCGGTTCCTTGCCTCTGGGAGGGCGGCCTGTCCCCGCCGGATATGCCTCGTCCTACGACAGCGCTCCGCGGCCCGGACCGTACGGCACAGTTCCGCGCCGGGCGCACGGAGTGGGAGACATCGTTGTCAGAGGATTCTGCCTGGCGGTGTGGTACGGATGGGGGAGTGTGTCAGCCCCCACGGCGCATGTGTGAGGAGCGCGGAGGAGAGCGCTCTCCCGGCAAGTTAGCGAGGCCCGGGAGGGGCGTCAATGGTTCAGACTTGTGGTCGGAGGAATGCTCGGCCCTGGCCTCGCGGCTCCCTGCCCGTGCGTGCCCGCGGCGTGCAGCGCGGTCGGTGCGATCGAGTTGAGCCGGGTCGTGCGGCCGGGGCGTCGTGCCGCGCTGGTGGGAGTGGCTGAGGGCGGGAGCGCGAGTGCTCAGGGCTCAGGCGTAGCCGGGTGAAGATTCCGCTCGCTTGTCGCGCAGGTGGGGCAGGTGTGTCTCAACCACGTTGCTCCGATGACTGGTTGGGTCTTTCGTCGGCTTCGGTCCGTGGCGTTGACAGAGGCTCCGTTTCTCCCCTTTGCTAAGCCTCGCTCGCCCCCCTCGCCGATGCCGCGACGGTGTCGGCCACCCCCCTCGGAGCCGCAATGATGAAACGATGGCGTATTCCACTGGCGGTCTCGGTGATGCTTCTGGGTCTGGCCGCACCCAGTGCCGCTGCCCAGGCGGCCCCTGTGGCCGCTGCCGCCGTGGCCGATCCAGCGTCTCTGGTGAATCCGTTTCTGGGGACCTCGCACGAGGGAAACGTGTTCCCCGGTGCGGACCGCCCGTTCGGCATGGTGTCCTGGAGCCCGGATACGCCTTCGCGTCCGCCGGGGGGCAACTACGCATGGTCTGACAACGTTGTCACAGGATTCAGCCTGAACCACATCTCCGGTCCCGGGTGCGGTGCCATGGGTGACATCCCGGTGCTCCCGACCGTCGGAAACGTCGACGGGGCCGCGAACGTCGGCTTCTCGCACGGCAACGAGACGGCCAGTGCGGGCGCGTACTCGGTGAATCTGAACAACGGGGTCAATACCGAGTTGACGACGACGCCCCGCTCCGGGATGGCGCGGTTCACGTTCCCCGCGACCACCCAGGCGAACCTGGTATTCAAGCTGAGCGCGGACAAGGCGACGAACCTGCACTTCAACAGGGTCAGCAGCACCGAGGTCTCCGGTTCGGTCGACGCGGGACTCTTCTGTGCGTCGGCGCCGTCGTACACGGCGTACTTCAGCATGGTCTTCGACCAGCCGATGACCGGGAACGGGAGCTTCAACGGGGGAAACTCCGTCACGTTCAACACCACCGGCAACCGTACGGTGCAGGCCAAAGTGGGTCTGTCGTACGTGTCGATCGACGGGGCAAAAGCCAACCGCGTGGCGGAGAACGCGGGCTGGGACTTCAACGTCACCCGCAACGCGGCGCACAGCGCCTGGAACGACGTGCTGAACCGGGTGTCCGTCTCGGGAGGTACACCTGATCAGCAGAAGGTGTTCTACACCTCGCTCTACCGGTCGCTGCTGCACCCGAACCTGCTGAGCGACACCGACGGCCGCTACTGGGGCTTCGACCACCAGGTCCATACCGTGTCGGGGAACCAGAAGGCCCAGTACGGGACGTACTCCGGGTGGGACATCTATCGGACCCAGGCCCAACTGCACGCCCTGGTGGCACCGGGGGAGGCCGGCGACAGCGCACAGTCGCTGGTGAACGACTTCGCACAGGCGGGATTTCTCCCCAAGTGGTCCTTGAACTCCGCCGAGACCCAGGTGATGAACGGTGACCCGGGGCCCGCGATCCTCGCTGATTACTACGCGTTCGGCGCGCGGAACTTCGACACCGGGGCCGCGAGGAACGCGGTCATCAAGCAGGGGACGACGACCAACCCGATCCGGATGGGCCTGGACCTGCAGACCCGGTACGGATACCTGCCCTCGGACGGCACGTATCCGAGGGACTTCTACGGATCGGTGGCCACGCTGCTGGAGTACAGCGCGCAGGACTTCGCGACGTCCGCGTTCCTCGGGGCGTTGGGCGACACCACTTCGCAGAAGCAGTTCGCCAACCGGGCGCAGGACTGGAAGAACGTCTTCAACGCCGGCAGCGGGTTCATGCAGCCCAAGCTCAGCAACGGCCAGTGGCGAGCGGGGTTCACACCGACCAGCAGCGACCAGTTCGTGGAAGGCACGTCCTGGCAGTACACCGGGGCGGTCCCGCACAACGTCCGCGGTCTGGCCGACGCCATGGGCGGCAACGCCAAACTCGCCACCTACCTCGACAGCGTCCTGTCCACCTTCAAGGGCGCCGACGGCTCCCACGCCGACCTCGGCAACGAACCGTCCATCGAACTGCCCTGGGAGTACGACTACATCGGGCAGCCCTGGAAGACGCAGAGGATCGTGCGCGACGTCCAGAACCAGCTGTGGCCCAACGACCCGGCGAACTGGGGGGTCGGCAACGACGACCTCGGCACCATGAGCGCCTGGTACGTGTTCTCCGCGATGGGCTTCTACCCCGTCACCCCCGGCACGGCGGACCTCGCACTGGGCAGCCCACTGTTCACCAACGTCACCGTCACCCTGGCAGGCGGTGCCAAACTCGTCGTCAACGCCCCCCAGGCCAAGACCGACGCCCCGTACGTCCAGAGCGCGACCTTCAACGGCAACAACTGGAACAACGCCTACCTCCCCGCCGACACCGTCATCAACGGCGGCACGCTCAACCTCACCCTGGGAACGGCGGCCAACACCGGATGGGCCACCGCCGCCTCCTCCGCGCCCCCCTCCTACAACGGCGACGGCGGCGCCAAGCCCCCCGGCCCCGGCACCAGCGCCGGTATCGGGCCGATCCGGTCCGGACTCGCCGGCAAGTGCGTGGACGACAGCTCGGGCTCCACGGCCAACGGCACCAAGATCCAGACATGGACCTGCAACGGTTCGGCCGCACAGGAGATCACAGTGGCCGACGACGGCACCCTGAGGGTGCTGGGCAAGTGCCTGGACGTCACGGGAAACGTGGCCGCCCCGAACGGCACGCTCGTCGGCCTGTGGGACTGCAACGGCGGCAGCAACCAGAAGTGGACCTACAACTCCGCCACCAGAGCGCTGGTCAACCCGCTGTCCGGCCGTTGCCTCGACGTGCCCGGAGCCGGCACGGCCGACGGAATCCAGCTGAACGTCTGGGACTGCAACGGTGCCGTCCAGCAGCAGTGGTCGCTGCCGGTGCCGGGACCGGTCAGGTCCGGAATCGCCGGCAAGTGCGTCGACGACGACAGCGGCTCGACCACGAACGGCAACAGGATCCAGATCTGGACCTGCAACGGGACGGCGGCCCAGCGGATCAGCCTGGCCGGCGACGGCTCGCTGGTGGTCCTCGGCAAATGCCTGGACATCCCCGGCAGCACAGCCAACGGCACTTTGATCGGCCTGTGGGACTGCAACGGCGGCGCCAACCAGAAGTGGACCTACAACGCCACCACGAAGGCGCTGACCAATCCCGGCTCGGGTCGCTGCCTGGACGTTCCCGGTGCCGGCAGCACGGACGGCACCCCGTTGCAGATCTGGGACTGCAACGGGGCAGCCCAGCAGCAGTGGACTTTCAACTGACGCGCATCACCCCAGCGGTGCGAGCCGACCACGGACCGGCGCCGGCGGACCGGCAGCGCGCCGAGGGGCGGCCGAAGACCTGACGGACAAGCGTCCGTCGATCGCGCCGCCGCGGCACGCGCCGTCTCCTACGACCGAAAGCAGGATCAGACGAGCGAAGGTCGCACGGCGCGGGTACCGAGCCGTGTCCCACCCCACGTCTGCCGATCGACCGGCGGACCGGTCCTCACCGAACGCCATGTCGGACGGGGCCCCTTTCCCTCTCGTGAAGGAACGAACGATGAGACATCTCTGGAGGCTCACCCCGTTATGGGTGCTGGCTCTGCTCGCGGGCGTGCTGGCGGCGACCACCGTGCCCGCTGAGGCGGCATCCACGTCCATCAGCGTGGACGGCACGCAGAGCGGACGCACGTTCGACGGAATCGGTGCGATCAGCGGCGGCGGAGGCAACTCCCGTCTGCTGACCGACTATCCGCCGGAGCAGCAATCGCAGATTCTCGACTACCTGTTCAAGCCCGGATACGGCGCCAACCTCCAGCTGCTGAAGCTGGAGATCGGCGGCGACGCCAATTCAACCGACGGATCCGAACCATCGATCGAACACTCCAGAGGCGTGGTCAACTGCGACGCCGGATACGAGTTCTGGCTCGCCGAACAGGCCAGGGCACGCAACCCCGACATCGGTCTGTACGGTCTCGCCTGGGCCGCCCCGGGCTGGATCAACGGTGGTTTCTGGTCGACCGACACGATCGACTACCTGGTCTCGTGGCTCGGTTGCGCGCACCAGCACGGCCTGGACATCAAGTACCTGGGCGGCTGGAACGAACGCGGCCACGACGCCAACTGGTTCGTGCGGCTTCGCGCGGCACTGAACAGCGCCGGGTACTCCGGTGTCCAGCTCGTCGCGGACGACAGCGGCTGGGGCGTCGCCGACGACATGGCGAACAACCAGGCATTCAACGACGCCGTCTCGATCATCGGCGCGCACTACTCCTGCAACGGGGGCGACGGAGGCGATGCCAGGACCTGCTCCAGCAGCACCGCGGCGAAGAACAACGGCAAGCCGCTGTGGGACAGCGAGAACGGCTCACAGGACATGAACACCGGCGCGCCGGCGCTGATCCGCGCGATCACCCGCGGCTACACCGACGCGAAAATGACCAGCTACTTCAACTGGCCGCTGATCGCGTCGATCTACCCGAACCTTCCCTACAACACGGTCGGCCTCGCCACCGCGAACTCGCCCTGGTCGGGCAACTACCGGATCGGCGCGAGCACCTGGGCCACCGCCCAGGTCACCCAGTTCACCAGGCCCGGGTGGAGGTTCGTCGACACGGCCTCGGGATACCTGGGCGGCAATGAGAACAACGGTACGTACGTCACCATCAAGTCGAACACCGGTTCCGACTACTCCACCATTCTGGAGACGACGACGTCCACCGACTCGCAGACGGCGAACTTCACGGTCAGGGGCGGTCTGTCGACCGGCACGGTGCACGTGTGGGCGACCAACGTCAACAATCCCGGCAACGCGAAGTCCTTCATCCACACCCAGGACATCACGCCGGTCAACGGCTCGTACTCCCTGACGATGCAGCCTGGCTACGTCTACACGGTCAGCACTCTCGGTGGTCAGGGCAAGGGCTCCGCGACGGCTCCCGCCGCGCACCCGCTCGCGCTTCCGTACAGCGACAACTTCGACAGCTACGGCAACAACGCCCAGGCGAGGTATCTGTCGGACATGCAGGGGTCGTTCGAGGTTCAGCCCTGTGCGGCCGGACGGGCCGGCAAGTGCGTGCAGCAGATGGCCCCGGTCAAACCGATCGAGTGGCAGGACGACTCCGACTCATACACCTTGCTCGGAGATCCCAGCTGGTCCAACTACACCGTCAGTTCGGACGTATTCCTGCGCAGCGCGGGCACGAGCGAGCTCCTGGGCCGGGCCAACACCCAGCTGCGCCCGCAGTCACACATGAACGCGTACTACCTCCGCATCCGGGACACCGGACAGTGGTGGATCGAGAAGATGCTGACCGACGGCTCGAACCACACCCTGGCCACCGGCACCACCACCGCCCTCGGAACGGGCAGGTGGCATACCCTGTCGCTCACCTTCCAGGGCTCGCAGATCACCGCCGCCCTGGACGGCAACCAGTTCGGCTCGGTCATCGACGGGTCCTTCCAGACCGGCCAGGCAGGCCTGGGTATCCAGGGTTACCGCACCGACCAGTTCGACAACCTCTCCATCACTCCCGGCACGGGCGGTCCGGCTGCCGGCGGGACCGGTCGGATCAGCTCGGTCCTCAACGGCGACAAGTGTCTGGACGACTTCACCGCTTCCACGACCGCGGGTGCCGTCGTGGACATCTGGGACTGCAACGGATCCTCCGCCCAGCAGTGGACCGTGGGCAACGGCTCCGTCAGGACCGGCGGGCTCTGCCTCGACGTGGTCGGCAACGGCACCGCCAACGGTTCCCTCGTGAACCTGTGGACCTGCACCGGTGCGGCGAACCAGCAGTGGAACGTCAGCAACGGGACGCTCGTCAACCCACAGTCGGGCCGCTGCCTCGACATCCCCGCACTCGACACGACCAATGGCACTCAACTCGACATCTGGGACTGCAACAACGGCTCCAACCAGAAGTGGAACATTCCCTCTTCGTGACAGCCGATCATTCGGTTCGGGCGGGTGCGGAGCACCGCACCCGCCCGAACGGACCGTCGGACAGCCTCCCGCCCCCGAGCCCCCCTTCTGGCTCGCACGCTCGTCGCGTCGGCGATCACCGGACTCCATTCCGGTTCGCCCGGGTGCCCAGTTCGTCCAGGACGGCGCGGTGCGGCCGGTGCCACAGGCCCGCCTCGGTCCACACCGTGGATCTGTGGTGAGCCGTCGCAGGGGACACACCGAACGTCTCTGGAAGATGCCGTCACGCGCACCCGCTGGTCAGCACGTACACGACCGCGGTGAACACCGCCCGCTCATCACACGGAGCGGCCCCGCCGCCCTGCGGAGGGAACTTGACGGCAACCGTTGGGGGACCGGATCCCGCAAGCCGTCAGGAACCGGTCGCAGCGACAGATCGGCACTCACCTGCACCAGTGATGCCGCACGTCACGGCATCAATAGGTGAGACGTCCCGCGGCACCAGCCTGTTGAGGAAGGCCGCTGAGCAGCCCAGGCAGGCTCCCTTCCTCCTTGCGCGAGCGCGTCCTCTCCGCGCGCGGAGAGGGGCCGGCGGAGGTCGCGGCTGCGGCCAACCGGCCCGAGGGCCCGAGCCGGACGGCGATCACGCACGAGGGGCTGCGGGACTCGGTTGGCGTACCCGTCGCGGCCGACCGCGGTGCCGGCTACGTGCCGCGCCCCTCCGTAACGGATCCGGTGTGCGAGGAGTTCGCGGTGGCCCGCTTCGGCCGGCCGGAGCCGTTCCGCGAGCCGGGCCGCATGCCGGCCGGGGTGCGGTTGTGGCGGCGCTGGAAGCGTCAGGCCCTGCCGCGCGGCGGCGCCCGAACCTGCCGCTGGTGCCACGGCGGCGACTGGCACACGGTCAGTGCGATGGCGTTCGAGGTCCTGCGGCGGGCCCGTGCCCAGGGGGTGGAGGCCGACGCGGGCCGCACCGTCGTCCTCATCACCCACCGCCTCGCCCCACGCAGTGCGGACGGGATCACCGCATTCGACGGCGGATGACTGATCGGAGAAGGCAGGTGGTTATGGCTGGTTATCGGAGGGATGGGTGCCATTGAGGTGGAGTTGGGTGAGGGTGGTTGGTGTGACGGTGCCGTGGAGGAGGTGGTGCCAGAGGTTGGTGATGGCGTGGTGGGTGAGCCAGTTCCTGTTGGTTCGGGCGAGGGTCTCGTGGCCGATGGTTGTTGCGGTGATGGTCTGGGCGAGTTCCCAGGGTGTGGTGTGTTGGGTGAGGGCTCCTTGGGCGGCGGCGCGGGTGAGGGTGTGCTGGACGTAGGTCTGCCAGGTGTGGTGGAGGTTGAGGCAGGTGCGGTTGGTGGCGTCGCCGTTGAGGCGTAGGCCGGCTCTGGTGATGACGTCGTGGTGGAGTGTGCGGGCGAGGGCGTGGGTCGTGTCGATCAGTGTCTGCAGGGCGCTGGTGTCCGTGGGGCGGTTCTTTTCGACCGCCTGGTACAGGTGGTGGAGGGCTGTTTCCTCGACGGCGTCGGCCAGGTCCTGTTTGTTGGGGAAGTGGAAGTGGAGAGCTCCGCTGGTCACGCCCGCGGCGCTGGTCACTTCGTTGAGGCGCGTCCGCTCGTAGCCGTTCCTTTCGAACTGTTCGGCCGCGGCGCGCACGAGGGCTGTTCGGGTGCGGACGGAGCGTTCCTGTCTCGCCTTTCCGGCGCGGCGGGAGTGCGGCTGCTCGGGATCATCCATCGATGGTGACGACAACATGGAGACATCAGTACTAAGAAGAATCATTTGATGCCAGTCCGCTGGGCCCTATGTTCCTTATCTGTCATTTGTATTGGATTTCTAGCCACGCTGGCTGGAAGTCGTTATGAGGTGAAAGGGGGAAATGCTCGCCGATCCTGGGGCGATAAGCGTGCAAAACGTACCTTTTTGTTCGGGTGTACGCCGTTGACAGAAACATTCTTCGGCGTCTTATAATCTGGTGACGGGTTGCGTGGGGATCCATATGAGGGGAAACGAAGCCATGGCTGGCACCACAGACCTACTTGCAAGCCGTGTTCCCGACGCGCCTGGAGGGCGGGGCGACGTGCGCGGACGCCCGGGCGAGGTAGGTGGAGGCCCGGGCGGAGCTCCGATGGTGCCGAACCTGGAGCCGCCGGTGCGGGGTGCCGAGGGGGCCAGGGGCTGGCGTGTCCTGGTGGTGGAGAGTGATCCTGCACAGGCGGACCCCCTCATGCGGGCCCTGCGCCGTCATGGACACCGGGCCGCGGGGGCTGTGACCGGGACGGCCGCTCTGGGCGCGTACGGGGAGGCCGATCTGATCCTCCTGGATCTGGACCTCCCGGATCTGGATGGTCTGGAGGTCTGCCGGAGTATTCGTCAGGTGGATGACATCCCGGTGATTGCGGTGACCTCGCGTGACAGCGAACTGGACCGGGTGCTCGGTCTTCGTGCCGGCGCCGACGACTACCTGGCGAAGCCCTACGGACTGCAGGAACTGATGGCGCGTATGGAAGCGGTCATGCGGCGCTTCAAGCCGCATGCTCCTCTTCCCGGCGGGCCGGGCGGTCGTGTCACGGCGTGCGGTGGACTCCGGATCGATACGGAGAGGCGCAGGGCGACCCTGGGTGGTCAGCCGCTCGACCTGACCCCGAAGGAGTTCGACCTCCTCCACCTCCTTGCCACGCATCGGGGGGATGTGGTGCCCCGGAAGCTGTTGATGCAGGAGGTCTGGGCCGGTTCCTGGTCCCGGCGCACGCTGGACACCCACGTATGCAGCCTGCGGAACAAGCTGGGGTCGGGTGACTGGATCCTCACCGTCCGCGGAGTCGGGTTCCAGATCGGACCCCGCTGAAGGCGGAGGCACGACGGGCCGGCCGCTCCCGCAGTCGTCCCCTCCGGGTCGGGTGTCGGTCGAACTCCTCACCTCTCCGCGGGCGGTGCACGGTGACTCCGGCTTCGGCCTGACGCGCCTGACGCGCCTGACGCGCCTGGCGCACCTGGCGGAGCTCTGGCTTCTGGCGCTGAAGGGCGCGCCTTCGCGTACGGACTGCCCGGCCGGCTCAGCATTCCGAGGCGTACGAGACGCGCTGCCGCGTCAGGCCTGCCGCCGGACTCCGGGGCGGGGCTTCGCCGGCCGGGCGCAGCCGTCGGGATCCGTGTCGAAGCTCCGTGCGCGGTTGCGGATCCGGTTTTCCCGGTGGGCTGCCCGGTGAGCGAGATGCGCCGGGGCGAGGGGGTGGAGCGGAGCGGTGCGGGGAGGGTGAAGGCGCGGGATCGAGGCGTTGTTTCCCGCGCTCCGCTGTCGTGCGGGAGCGTTCTCCATTGTGTGGGGGAAGGGGTTCCGGCTGCTCGCTCTTCTGCTTGAAATGGCTTTACCTGTTTTTTTCATTGAGTAATGCCGGGTGGAATGCGGGCCCTGTTGACGGTGGTCGATAAATGGAGTCTGCTGTGCCTCGGAACATGGTCGGCGCTCTCCCGTGAGAATGGGCGGGCCGGAGGCCGTTTTCGCTTTGTCATCCTTCTACGGAGAGCAGGGTCACCGGTGAAAGTCCAGTCCGCAGTCATTTCCCCCGGTCTCGTCCGGATCGACGCCCTCGGTGCGGATCCGCACGCGGAGATCGCGCGCATACGCCGGGACGGCCCGGTCGCTCCGGTCGTGCTGCCCGGCGGCATCGTGGTCTGGTCGATCACGGGCCATCAGGAGATCAAGCAGTTGATGGCGGACCCGCGGGTCTCGAAGGACGCGGAGCAGCACTGGCCGGTCTGGATCAACGGTGAGGTCCCTGCCGGCTGGCCCCTTTCCCTCTGGGTCTCGGTGCGCAGCATGATCACCGCGTACGGCGAGGATCACAAGCGCCTGAGGAAGCTCACCGCGAAGGCGTTCACCGCGCGGAGGATCGGTGAACTCAGACCGAGAGTCGAGGAGTTCACCGGCCTGCTGCTGGAGAAACTCGCCGCCGCCCCGGACGGCGAGGCGGTGGATATGAGGGAGGGTTTCGCCGCTGTTCTGCCCGTGCAGGTCATCTGCGACCTGCTCGGCATTCCGGAGGAGGCGCGCCGCCGGCTCCAGGACACGATCGGCCTCACCTTTCTCACGGACGTGGCGCCCGGGACCGTGGAGCAGAACGTCGGCGAGCTCTACGCGGCGCTGAACGCTCTGGTCGACTTACGGCGGGCCACGCCGGGCGAGGATCTGATCACCTGTCTGATCGCCGCGCGGGACGAGGAGGTGGAGGGGGGACTCACCCAGGAGGAGCTGGTGGACACCGTCCTGCTCATCATTTCCGCGGGCTACGAGACGACGGTGAACCTCCTCGACCACGCCGTGCACAATCTGTTGCGGCATCCCGAGCAGCTCGCGCTGGTCCGTGACGGCGTCGCGACCTGGGGCGATGTCGTCGAGGAGACCCTGCGGTGCGATCCTCCCGGTTTCCACGTCCCTTTGCGGTACGCGGTCGAGGACATCGAGGTGGGCGGTGTGGTAATCGCCGCCGGGGACGCGATACTCGTCTCGCCGGCGGGGGCGGGACGCGACCCCGAGGTCCATGGCCAGAACGCGGACGCGTTCGACGTGACCCGGGCCACGCGCCGGACCCACCTCACCTTCGGCCACGGGGTGCACCACTGCCTGGGCGCCCCACTGGCCAGGATGGAGGCCGTCGTCGCCCTCGAAGCTCTCTTCCGACGGTTCCCCGATCTGCGTCTCGCGGAGCCGGAGAAGCCACTGGCGCCGCTGCCGTCGTTCATCTCGAACGGCCACCTCCGGCTCCCCGTACTGCTCCACGCCTGAGGCTCGCGCCCGTCCGGGCCGGCCACCGCCGGCCCGGACGGGATCTGCGCTCCGCGTGGGCTCCGTCGGGGCCGAGCCCGTGAATCCGCATCCCTCCCGCCGTGCCCGTCCCCCGCGGGCGGAGAGCGTCCTTCATGCCCGGGAACGGAGCGCTTCATTCCGGGGAACGGGGACCGCCGTCCGCGCGCAAACGGCGATGCGCCCTCCACGGGGGTGGAGGGCGCACGGGGGACGTGGGCGGTGCCGCGGGAGGGCCGGGGATGCCTCCGATTTTTACGCGGTGCATGACAAAACAGGGGTTGTGCGGGTCGTTCATGAGGTTCCGTGTCCCGCGGCTTGTCTGACGAAAAAGGGGGAGCCGTCAGTTGGTCCGGGCTGCCACGCGGTTGGGGGCGGGCGGGTGTGCAGTGGTATGCCGCTTGTTCGCGCGGTCCGGTTCCGCCGTGCTGTCCCGGTCGCCACCGCCGAAGAGGTGCAGGTGGTCCGACGCCCAGTCGTGGTAGGAGCGCGGACGGCGTCCCGTCAGCCGCTCCAGGTCGTCGCCGGTTCGCCGCTTGTTCCCTGCTGCCTGGAGATCGGCCCGCTGGAGCAGCGCCCCGACCACGTGGGGCGGGTGGCGCCGGGCGAGCACCGCCGCCTCTTCCTGCCTGGTCCGTTCCCGGAAGTCCACCGGTGAACCGAGCAGCTCACCTAAAATTGTGGTCTGTTGCCTGGCCGTCAGGGCCTGGGGTCCTACCAGGGTGTAGGTCTTGCCCCGGTGTTCCGGCCGGGTCAGTGCGCGTACCGCTACCGAGGCGACGTCACGCGGATCGACCGGTGTGTTCGGGGCGTCCCCGTACAGGGCGTCGACCCTCCCTTCCGCGCGCAGGCCGGCCGCCCAGGCCAGTGTGTTCGACATGAGGGCCCGGGGCCTCAGCAGCGTCCAGGAGAGCGCCGCACCGCGTACCACCTCCTCGATCTCACGCTGGCGTCGGGTGAGGAGGTCGTCGATGTCGTCGTCGACCGCCGCGGCGGAGAGCTTCACCACGTGCCCGACGCCTTCAGCGGTCGCCGCCCTGAGGAAGTGCGCGTCGTGCGGGGCGGTCGGATGGTTCGTCACGAGGAACGCCGCGTGCACCCCGCGCAGCGCGCGCCCGAGGGTACGGGGGTCGGCATAGTCGGCCGTGACGGTCTCGGCCCGCGGAATGTCCGCGTCGATCTGGCGGGGGTCCCTGGCCATCAGGCGCACAGGCACCCGATGCGCGGCCAGCCGGCGGGCCACGAGCGCGCCGGTGACGCCGGTGGCGCCGGTGACGAGGATCAACGGACCGCTCCGCCCTCGGGGGCGGTCACCGAGGACCTGAAGACTTCCTCACCTTCCTGGCGCCCGGTGACAACGACCGTGTTCCTCCGCTGTCCGGGGTGCGCCTCGATCCATATCGGTTCGCCGAACTCGGCGTAGCGGCCGAAGGAGTTGGTCGCCGCTGCGGGGTGGAACGCGGCGGGGCCCATGAGGGTGTACGCCGCCTGTCTGGCCGCCTCGATGAGCACCATCCCCGGGATGTGGTCCTTGGTTCCCTGATAAAGGGTGGTGTGTCCCGTGTCCACACGCAGCTGCCACTGGCCACTCCGGGAGGCGGGGGCCAGGAGCACGTCCTCGGGCCGGGTCCGTCCCACGGTGTGCGGGGGGACGCCGGACTCGGGGGGAAGCATCCCCGCGGCATCCGTCCGCCCGCCGCGCAGCCGCGCGTAGGTCCGCGGGTTCAGGATCCTGATGTTGCTGACGCCGACGCCGGCCGTTCCCCCCTCCCTGCGGACCGTGACGCGGCTGTCCATCGTGGAGAGGTGTCCCGCCCGCCACGTCGTCCCGGAGAGGGAGACCTCGATCTCCACCTCGTGACTGCCGGTGGCACGCAGGTGCGACGGGTCGCAGGTGAAGTCCAGCGCCCACATCAGGAAGTGATGATCCAACGGCACGCCGTAGGCGCCGTGACCGATCAGTATCGTGCTCTGCCGCATGGACTCCACCAGCAGCAGGGCGTCGTGCAGGCCGTCCGCCGGTGCGAAGAAGTCGTGGTCCTCGGGCCACCTTCCGCTCACGAGAAACCGGTTCTCCGCTCTGCGTTCCCATCCCGTGGGTACGACGTCCTGCGGTCTCGCCCGGTGGACGAGTTCCATCGGCACCCCGGATCTCGCGCCCTCTACCAGGGCATACGTGTCCGACACGCTGCACTCTCCTACGTATGTGGCGAACTGCCCCACGCAGTCCGCGCCGACAAGATACGTACGCCGGAGTATGTTTTGCAATGGCCCGTGGAAAGTGGCCAGCTCTCCTCCGGATCCTTAGAAGTAAGTGCAGGTAGAAGCCATTTCGTACGGGGCTTTTCGGCCGTTTTTCCCCGTCGCTGGCGCACTTCGTCAGCCGGTGCGGGGCCGCCGACGGGCCCCCGTCGTGTGCGGGCTGTTAAATTCGTACGGTTCAGTCTTTAAAATGCCTCGGCAGTACCCGCAGGGAGCAACGTGGCTAAACAGGATCGATCGGTACGTACCCGACGCCGGGTGCTGGAGGCGGCGGCGGAGGTCTTCGAACGGGAGGGTTACCGGGCGACGACCGTCAGCGAGATCGCCGCGGCGGCCGGCATGACGAAGGGAGCGGTGTACTTCCACTTCAGCGGCAAGGAGGAGCTTGCCCAGATCATCCTCGACGAGCAGCAGCGCGGCGCCGAGGACGCACTCCTGCCGCAGAACGTGAAGCTGCAGGAGATAGTGGACTCGGGCCTGGTGCTCGCCGAACGGCTCCACACGGACCGCCTCGTGCGCGCCAGTGTCCGGCTCAGCCTGGACCAGCAAGCGGCCGAGCTCGACCGGAGTAGTGCGTTCCGTACCTGGACGGAGGCCAACCTCGCGATCCTCGAAGAGGCCGGGCGGCGTGGGGAACTGCTCGCGCACGTCGACCTCGCCGCCACCGCCGAGCTGTTCGTCGGCTCCTTCGCGGGCCTCCAGCACATGTCGCAGGTCCTGGCGGGGTACGCGGACCTGCCGCAGCGAATCTCCGTGCTGCTGCGCCACGTGATGCCCAGCATCGCCGTCCCCCCGGTCCTGGGCAAGCTCGACCTGTGCGCCGAGCGCGGCGCTCGCCTCATCGCCGGGGCCGAGGATCGGGCAGCCGCCGCCGCGGCGGGCGCACCGCCTGTCGCCGGGGAGGGCTCGACGCCCGACCCGGCGGCATGACGAAGCGGCAGGTCCCGCTGCCGGAGGAGGCTCCAGTACCCGCCGGCCCGGATCCGTCGGCGTACCGGGAGGAATCTTTCGCCGCCGCGCACCGGCCGCCGCGCACCGGCGGCGGGCCGTCGGACGCCCGCGCGGTCGGCCCGGCGGCATCGGCGGGCCCGGCCGTGACCGCGTGGAAGACTCCGTGCCCCGCAGAGGAGCTCTGCGGGGCACGGAGTCTTCCCCCGCTCCGAAAACCGGCTGGGGGGTGTGGGGGGAGCCGGCTGTCGGAGTTCGGACACCGGGTCCGGGCGTGCCCCGCCCGGTCGGGCGGGGCCGCGAGGCACGGTGGCGGGGGGTCCGGGGAGTGCCGTCGAAGGGGCATCGTCCGCCGTGGGGGGACGGGCGTGCCTGGCCCTCCCCGTCGCAGGGGACTTCGAAAGGGCGAACCGGGAGTGTCTCGAAGATCTTGCGATCACACCCGGTCCGCACCGCCTCGTGGTGGCTGGTGTTCACGGGTGGGCCGGGGTGATCGGGACGGCCGGAGCGGGATCTTCAGCGGTCTGCCAGTGCGTGTGTCGAAAGTGGCGCCGTCCGCCCGGAGGGCGGGCCCGGCGGCTTCCGGTGTGTGCGATCGCAAGGCGGAGGGGCGCCCCGATACTGGATGCATCGGGGCGACCCCGACAACGTGGCGAGCGTGCGCGCCGGGCGCCGCCGGACGGGCGGGACTTTCGACACTCGGCCTAGGCCGCGTCGACCATGTCCGGCCGCTTCGCGGGGAACGCGTGCTTGCGGGCCAGGACCACCACGATCAGCACGGGCGCCATGAGTGCCAGGACGCTCCAGGCGAAGGAGTCGGGGCCGATACCGCCCAGGAGGAGGCCGCCGACGGCTCCGCCGCCGGCCATGAAGGAGTTCCACGTGGTGACCAGCAGGGCCTGTCCCCGTTCGCCTCCCGCGTCGGTGACGGCGGTCTGGAGGAGGGTTGTGACACCGCCCCAGCCCAGGCCCCAGAGCACCATCGCGCCGTAGACCACGACGATGTTGCCGGCGAGCAGGGCCAGGAGGACTGCGGCGGTGAGGAACAGGGCGCTGCTGATGACCGTCAGTTGGCGCAGCCTGCGGTCCACCAGGGCGCCGGTGATCAGGATGCTCACCACGGAGGCGATGCCGAAGACGAGCAGCACCACGTCACGGGAGTCGCCCATGTCGTTCTCGTCGAGGAAGGTGGCGATGTACGTGTACAGGATGTTGTGGGCGAGCACGTAGGCCGCGACCACGAACAGCACCGCCGCGACGCCGGGGAGCGCCAGCGCCTTCAGGATCGGCTCACGGGCTTCCGGCCGCTTGCCGGGGGCGTCGGGGACCGAGGCGAGGATCCAGCCCAGCAGGGCCACGGAGACCAGGGTCACCAGCCCGAAGGTCATCCGCCAGCCGAACAGGCCGCCGAGGAAGGTGCCCAGCGGGATGCCGAGCGACAGGGCGAGCGGGACGCCGGCCATGGTGATGGCGATGGCCCTGCCCTGCAGATGGGGCGGAGCCAGCCGCCGCGCGTAGCCGACGAGTTCGGCCCAGACGGCCGCTGCGGCGACGCCCGCGATCAGGCGGAACACCATCGTCAGGGAGTAGCTGGACGACAGTGCCGTGACCGTGTTGGCGATGGCGAAGGCCATGACCGCCAGGAGCAGCAGCTTCTTGCGGGCCCACGCCGCCGTGGTGACGGACAGGGGGATGGCCGAGAGGCCGGTGGCGATCGCGTAGATCGTGAGGGACTGGCCCATCGCGGACTCGCTGACCGAGAGGTCCCGGGCCATTTCGGGGAGCACCCCGGCGGGAAGGGCCTCCGTCAGGATTCCCATGAAGGCCGCCGTCGACAGGGCCAGGAGCGGGGACATGGGGAGCTTGCGACTCTCCGCGGGCAGGGACGTGCCGGGGAGCTCTGTTTGAGAAGCTGACATGAATGTATCCTCAAACCTTCACACTGGTGTGAATGTCAAGTGGACGGGGAACGGGGTGGATCCAGATGCGGATCGGTGAGCTCTCGGAGCGCACGGGAACGCCGCGCCGAATGCTGCGGTACTACGAGGAACAGGAACTGCTGGTGCCCGGGCGGGCGTCGAACGGGTACCGGGACTACGCCGAGGGGTGCGTGGACCGGGTCCTGCAGATCAGGGGCCTGCTCGATTCCGGCTTGCCCACGCGGGTCATCAAGCAGGTCCTCCCCTGCATCGATGACCCTGCGGCCATCCACATCTCCGGCGCCACGGCCGAGACGATCGCCACCCTGGAGCGCGAACGCGACAGCATGGCGCACCGCATCCGGTGCCTGCTCCGCAGCCACGAGGCCATCGTCGGCTACCTGGAGGCGGTGCGCCGGGACCAGCAGCCCTCCGCCGGGGTGCCGGCGCACCGCTACGGGAGGGCGGATTCGGTGACCGAGGCGGCCTGAGGGCCGAAGCGGACGGCCGAGAGGGACTGAGGGCCGAAGCGGACGACGTTGGGCAGCGAGACCCCGTGGCTGGTCACGTCGATGACCATGCGGTCACCGTCCTCGATCCGGAAACCGTCGTGGTAGGTGGCCTTGTCCGCTCCCAGGAACAGGTAGTTGACCAGGCCCGGACGGCGGAGCGCCGGGTAGGAGAACAGGTACTGCACCATGTCGCCGAACCGCTGGAAGATGGAGTCCGCGCCGCAGGAGAACGGCCCCTCCCACGCCTCGGCCCCGTCGCGCTCGATGACGACCCGGCCGGTCACCTTCTCCGGGGGGTCCTCCAGGAAGAGCCAGGGGGTGATGGAGGTCTCGCACAGCTTGGCGTAGGGGGTCCACGCCCACGGCTTCTCCAGGTGGAGCCCGATGTCGTTGAGGTCGTTGCCGAACGTGTAGCCCGCGTAGTGCGGGGTCCCCTCCTCGTCGTTGACGTAGACCAGTACGACTTCCGGCTCCTCCAACAGCCAGACGGGGTCGGCCGGGGTGACGAGGGGCTCGTCCGGCATGCGCAACCAGGACCCGAAGCCCTTGATGTAGTAGTTCGGCGCGGCGAACACCTCGTCGGGTTCCGGGGCGCGGTCGAACTTGGAACGGTGCGTCCCCATGAAGCCGTTGATCAGAGAGTTGTTCGTCGACGTGGGCAACAGAGGTGGCAGGAAACGGAGTTCGGAATCCCCCACGGCGACCGACAGGGTCTCCCCGCCGGCCCTGAGGGCCTTCGCGACGTCTGCCGGGCCGGACCCGGCGACGAGGGCGTCTCGCAACTGCCCCTCCTCCACCGCGTACAACTCGTGGAATGCGCCGTCCGCGGGCATGCCCAGCCCCGCGTACCGCCGGCCTTTGTACTCGCACTCGAAGATGACGGACATGACTGTCGCTGACCTCCAGAAGGTCGTTCGGACCCGGCGTCCGCGCGGGACCGTGTCGGGGGAACGCGCCGGGCGGCGCGTTCAGTGGGACAGGGCGGCCGCGTCCGGTACGGGGCGGCCGGCGAGGTCGCCGAGGACTTCGGCGACGCGGTCGAGGGAGGCACTGACCCACGGCAGGCGCAACGGGTCGGCGGCGGTCAGCGTGATGTCGCGTTCGGCGTCGCTCTCGCCGTACAGCCGGCTGGTGGCGGCCCGGATCCGCAGCGGGCGCTCCGGTTCGCCGAAGGCCGTGGCAGGCAGCACCCCCACCCCGTACCGGCGCGAGAGCAGCTGGGCCAGGTCTTCGCTGCCTCGCACACCGTGCACGCGGGCCAGACGCTGCCGCAGGGGTTCGAAGTCGGGGTAGAGGTAGCAGGTGGCCCGCACCGGCGGCAGGTCGGCGCCGGCGGCAGTGAACTGCCGGGCCACCGCGCGGACGACGACCTCGTGCAGCCGCAGGCTCGCGGCGACGCGGGCGACGACCTCGGGCGGCTCCTCGAAGGCGTAGGCCGCGGCCGTCTGCACCGGAGCCACGGTGCTCGACCAGATCTGGCTGGCGACGCCGGCCAGTCCCGCGTGCAGCGCGCGTCCGAGGCCGCTGTCGGGCAGGCGGGCGACGCCCGTCCGCCACCCGCCGAGGGCCAGGTTCTTGGTGAGCCCGGTGGTCACCACCGTCCTCTCCGGTGCGAAGACCGCCGGGGAGACCGCCCGGTCGGCGGGGTCGAAGACCAGGTCGCAGTAGATCTCGTCGGAGACGACGACCAGGTCCAGCTCCCGGGCGGCCTCGGCCAGCCGGCGCACGGTGGCCGCCGGGGCGACCGTGCCGCTCGGGTTGTCGGGCAGGGTGACCACCACGCACCGCGGGTCCCGGCCGGCGGCCCGTGCCCGCAACACGGCCCGGACCAGCGCGTCGGGATCGGGCACCCCGCCCTCACCGGGGCGGACTGCCACCGGCAGAGCCCGCCCCCCGGCCAGCGCCGCCTGCGCCCCGTAACTCACCCAGCTCGGCACCGGCACCACCACGTCACCGCCGACCGCCAGCATCAGGGCGAACAGCAGCGGCTTGCTCCCGGGCCCGCAGACCACCAGGTCGGGGTCGGTCGGCAGACCGCGGCGGCCCCAGTACCCGGCCGCCGCGGCCCGCATCGCCCGGTCCCCGGTCACCGGACCGTAGGCGTTGCGGCCGGCCGCCGCGGCGAGCCGCTCCGCCAGGACCGGCAGGACGGGCAGGCCGATCTCACCGCCGGCCAGGGACAGGACCTGCTCCCCGGCCGCCCGGCGGCGCGTCAGCTCCTCGTCGGCGGCGAGGGTGGCCGACATGGCCACCGGCGCGCGATCAGACATGCTCTCTCCTTCGGGCGAGGGGGACTGCGGACTGGTTGCCCTACCGTGCGGCGCCGGCCGGGACCGGCTCGTGGCCGGCGTACCGCTCCCGCAGTTCGATCTTCCGGACCTTGCCGGTGAGCGTCTTGGGCAGGGCCGCGAGCACCTCCAGCCGGTCGGGGAGGAACCGCGCCTCCTGGCCGGCGTCCGCCAGATGGGCGCGGACCTCCTCCAGGGAGGGCGGAGCGTCGCCCCGCGGCACGACCACCGCCAGGATCAGGTCGTCCAGGCGGCCGGCGGGGCCGACCACGGCAGCCTCGGTCACCTTGGGGTGCCGGGCGATGATGGCCTCGAGCTCGGCCATCGGGACGACGATCCCGTCCCGCAGGATGGCGTCCTTCGCCCGCCCCAGCAGCCGGATGCCGCCGCGCCCGTCCTCGCGGGCCACGTCACCGGTGTCGAACCAGCCCTCCGCGTTCATTTCGGCATCGAACGCGTCGGCCCGCTTGTAGTAGCCGAGCGCCCGGGACGCGCCGCGCACCCGCAGCCGGCCCACCGGTGCACGCTTGTCCGGATCGTGGCAGGCGTCGATGCGGATCTCCATGGAGTCGATCGGACGCCCGTGGCTGTGCGCCGCCCAGTCCTGGTTGTAGTCCAGCCGCGTGATGGTCACCGGGCCGAACTCCGACATCCCCCAGACCGAGTACGTCTGGGCGCCGAAGGTCTGCCGCAACTCGTCCACCAGCTGCTGGAGGACGGGCGCGGCACCGGTGACGACGTGCCGCAGCGACGACACGTTCCGCGGGTCGACGCGCTGGGACTCGGCGACCTCGGTGAGGGTGGGCGGCGGCCCGTACAGGAGCGTCGCCCCGTACCGCTCGATCAGGTCGGGCAGGAGGCTGTTGTCCTGGATGTCCTGGAAGACGACGGTGCCGCCCAGCATGACCCCGGCGAGGATGCCCTGGCCGAAGCCCGAGTAGTGGATCAGGGGCGTGGTCAGCGCGGCGACGAGGTCGTCGCGCAGCAGGAAGGTGTCCACGTAGCCGCGCACCGCCGAGTGGATGGTGTTCTGGCTGTGCAGCACCCCCTTGGAGTCGCCCGTGGTGCCCGAGGTGAAGAGCACCACGAAGGGATCGTCGGCGGTGAGTTCACGGCCGGCCAGCTCCCGCGTACGCACCCGCTCCCACGGCTCGGTGACGAAGTGGTCGTGGAAGTCCACGGCCTGCTCGGGGGCGTGCCCACCGACCACGACGACGTGTTCGAGGGCCAGTTCGCCCTTCAGCGCGATGAGCGTCTTCGCGAGGGGGTAACCCTCCCACTCGTCGACCGTGACGCAGACCTTCGCCCCGGTCAGCGAGAGGCGGTGGCGCAGGTCGTTCTCCCGGCAGACCGGCGCGATGGGGCAGATGACCGCTCCTACCCGGATGCAGGCGAACATCAACGGCACGATTTCCCACCGGTTGGGCAGCTGGACCGCGACGAAGTCACCTCGCTCCACGCCGAGTTCCAGCAGCGCACCCGCGAAGCGCTCCGTCAGCCGGGCGAGCTCGGAGTAGTCGAGGGTGTCGGTGCGCGCCTCGTGCAGCCGGCGGCCGGCGACGGCCAGCTTGTGAGGCCGCTCCCGCGCCTGGCGGCGCAGGTCGTCGAGGAACGTCTCCTCGCGCCACCACCCGCGTCTGCGGTACTCCGCGGCGTTCTCGCCGGACGTCGCGACGGCCGGACCGGGGTACGGGGCCCCGTGCTCCCCGGTCACCGCCGGTCCGCCCGTCGGGCCGCGAGCAGCTCCGGGAGCGGGTCGCCCGCCCGGCCCGCCGCGATCTCCAGCAGGTCCACCGTGTTCTGCCGCACCCGATCGCCGACCCAGTCGAAGACCCACGCCTTGCGCGCGTCCGCCGCGAGGCCGAAGGGGACGACCCGGGTGACGGCCAGCGCCGCGGAGGCCGCCCCGCCGATGTTGGCGATGACGCCCGGGACCAGGGTGACCCCGGAGCCGGCTGCCTTCTCCTTGGCGGTGCTGTTCGACGCGAGGTTCGCACCCTCGACCACCACACCGGCCCGGAGCCGGGGGGTGTTCTCCGCGGTGAGCGCGTGCTTCTGGGCGGCGAGGACCAGGAGGTCGGCGTCGACGTCGAGCCAGGCGTCCGCCCCTTCGGACAGGGTGACGTCCTGCGGCAGGCCGGAGCGCTCGATGCGCCCGAACTCGTCCGTCGCGGCGACCAGGGCGGCCACCGGGAGCCGGTCCGCGCTGATGGTGCCCTGCACGTCGGCGACACCCACGATGACGTGCCCGCGCGCCTCCAGGAAACGGGCGACGGCCCGGCCCACCGCGCCGAAGCCCTGGATCACGACTCGCGCCGGACCCTGGTGGCCGCGCGCCTCCAGGGCGGTGACCGCGGCCACCCCCACACCGTGCCCGGTGGCGTCGATCAGGGGCTCGTAGTAGGTCCGCCAGTCGATGGGCATGTCGGGCGCGCCCGCCCGGAAGCGGGGGTCGTAGCCGGCCTCGGCGAAGAAGACGGCCCGGTCGGCGGGGGTGACCCCCATGTCGATGCCGAGGTGGATGCCGCCGTGCAGCAGCGGCTTGACGGTGCGGCCGAAGGTGCGGAAGGTCTCCTCGCGGTCGGATCCGTCGGCGACGATGCCGGCCTTGGCGCCACCGATGCGCAGGCCCGCCAGGGTGAACTTGTCGGTCATGTCGCGGGCCAGCCCGGCCACCTCCTCCTCGGTCACGCCGGCGGTCATCCGGGTGCCGCCCATCGCGAGCCCGTCGACCAGCGAGTCGACGACGACCCATCCCTTGAGGCTGCCGCCGCTGCCGTGCAAGCGGGTGACGAACGCGGGGGCCTGCGGTTCTCCAGGAGCATTCATGGATACGTCCTTCCGATGTGTGGGGTACTGAGGGGACCGGTCACGCGCGTGGGGCGCTCACCGGTAGAGCTGGGCGAAGCCGCGCATGATCTCCAGGCCGTCGGGCCGGAACTCCAGATGCGCCTGGGAACCGAGGATCCGGCCGTCGTCGGAGCGCAGAAACTCCACGGGGGCGAGTTCGGAGCGGCCGATGGAGCGGAAGCCCGGCGGGGCCTCCCGCAGGTAGAGGGTGTGACGGTGGAAGACCGTCACCGTGGGCTTGACGTAGGCGAAGAGGGGCTCCTCCTCGTCGATCCGCGCCTCGTACCCCCCCACCCGCTGCGGGCCCTCCACGAGGCTGCCGCCGGCCGCGACGGCCAGGATCTGCATGCCTCCGCAGATCCCGAGGACCGGAACGTCACTGTTCATGACCAGGTCGATCAGCGGTCTGTAGTAATCACTGTCGTAGGCCCGCACCTTCGTGCCGCTCAGCGCGATCGCCTGGTACCGGCCGTCGAGACGGGCGGGCACGGAGGCAGCGTCCACGGCGTCCGTGTCCGAGCCCAGGTCCTCGAAGCGCTTGCGCAGCTGCTTCAGCGACAGGGTTCCGTTGTTGACCACGAGTACTCGGGATTTCGTCACAGGGGTCCTCTAGTTTCGCGTGATGACGGTGCCGGTGCGTGCCGCGAGGAGGTCGGAGAGGGGCGCGCTGCCGATGACGACCCGCTCTGCCCCCCGCTCCAGCGCCTCCTCCGCGGCCCGGAGCTTCTTGCGCATACCGCCCGTAGCGCCCTTGTCCCGGAACTCGGCCGCAGCCGCGGCGGTGATCCGGTGCACCGGCCGGTCGTCGATCAGCAGGTGCGTGACATCGGTGACCAGGACGAGGTCGGCCGCACCGATCGCCCCGGCCACCGCTGCGGCGGCTCGGTCGGCGTCGGTGTTGACCTCCTGGCCCGCCGCGTTCCGCGCCAGCGGGGTGACCAGGCTGGCGTGGCCGGGCACCAGGTTCTTCAGGTGCGCCGGGTCCACCCCGGTGATCGGCCCGACCAGGTTGTCGAGCTCGACGAGCTGCTTCTCCCGCCACCACCAGCGCTCGCCCTCCCCGGCGCTGACCAGGCCTTCGCTGCCCACCAACCGCTCCGCCGTGATGCCACGGCGCTCCAGCCGTCCGAAGACGTCCTCGGCGAGCTGAGCGCTGACGGTCCTGATGTCCGCGATGACCTCCGGTGTGGTCCACCGGCTCTGGTTGCCGTACCGGTCACGAAGGACCGCCGAGGACTCCGAGTAGCGCGGGTGGAGCCTCTTGAGGGGCTTGGACCAGCCGTGCACCAGGACCAGCGGGCGGCGCTCGGCGTGCCGGGCGAGATCGTCCCACCACGTACCGTCGAGGTCCTCCAGGCAGCTCCCGCCGAGCTTGACCACGACGGGCGACGTCGTGTCCGCGCTCATGCCGGCATCAGGGGCTGCATCGTCAGCCCCGTCCTCTCGGGCAGCCCGTACCGCAGGTTGAGCGCCTGCACGGCCTGGCCCGCCGCACCCTTGACCAGGTTGTCCAGTGCCGCCAGGACGACGATGCGGCCACCGTCCGGATCGTGCAGGACGGTCACGTCGCAGTAGTTGGACCCCAGCGCCGCCTGGGGATCGGGCATGGGGATCAGCGTCTCGTCGTTCCGGCGCACCCGGACGAAGGAACGGCCCCGGTAGAACCGGGCGTACGCCCGCTGCAGCTCCCGCAGATCCACCTCGTCGTCGGTGAACACGTAGCAGCTGACGAGCAGCCCGCGCACGTGCGAGACGCCGTAGGCCGACATGCTCAGCGAGTCGATCCCGCCCGGCCCGTGCCTGCCGAGGAACTCGGCCACCTCGGCGGCGTGACGATGACCGGTCGGGGCGTACGGAGCGATGGCACCGTTCCGCAGGGGGTGCAGGTCCGCGGTCCGCAACTGCAGACCCCCACCGCTGGAACCGCTCTTCCCGTCCACGACGACGGTCTTCAGGCGCAGACCCAGCCCGAGGGTGAGGGGCGCCAGCCCGAGCGTGATGGCCGTCGCGTAGCAGCCGGGTACGGAGATCAGCGCGGCGCCCTCGAGCGCGTCGCCGACGAGCTCCGGCACGCCGTACACGAAGCGCGCCGCCAACTCCTCGGAGCGTTCGGCCTTCGGGTACCAGCGCTCGTGCAGGTCCCGGCCGCTGATGCGGAAGGCACCGCTGAGGTCGATCACGCACGCCACACGATCGGCGAGCTCCGCGGCGAGCCGGGCGGACGCCGGCGCGGGCGTGGCGAGGAACACCACGTCGCACCGTTCGGCCACCCGGTCCGCCTCCACCGGTTCGACGACGAGACCGAGGTCGAGGCGGAGCCCGGGGTGGAGCTCCGCCGGGCGCCGGCCTGCGCTGGAACTCCCGCCCAGGAAGGTCAGTTCGAGATCGGGGTGCTGGCTGACCAGCCGGATGAGTTCGCCTCCGGCCAGCCCCGAGGCACCGACGATTCCCACACGTATCATCCGACTGTCTCCCGCAGATATCCGAGCACGGCCGACGAGATGTCCGTGCTCGTCGTGGACGCCACGCCCCGCCATGCGGGGGCGTGATTGACCTCGTTGACGACGGGGCCCGTCGCGGTCCTGAAGAGGTCCACCCCGTAGATGCCGGCGCCCAGACGGTCCACGACCCCCTCGACCGTCTTGCGGACCTCGGGGTCGTCGGTCAGGGACCGGCTCCGGTTGCCCAGCGCCGCGTTGCTGCGCCAGTCGGCGCCCGCGCTCTCGAACTCGGCGGCCGCCACGATCTCCCGGCCGACGACCAGGCAGCGGATCGACCCGCCCCCCAGGTACGGCTCGACCAGGCAGGCCTGCTCGAAGGCGTGTCCGAGGTCCTCGACGTAGTCGTACACGGAGTGCGCGAGGTCGGGGTCGCGCACCAGGGTGACGCGTTTGCCCATCCCTCCGTACACGGGTTTGAGCACCACGGGCGTGCCCAGTTCCGTCAACGCCCGCTCATAGTCCTTGCGGGACAGGGCGAGACGGAAGTCGGGGACGGGTATCCCGGCCGCGCGCAGCACGGCGCGCAGCACGAGCTTGTTCTCGCAGGCGTGGATGGAGGCGGCCGAGTTGAGGACCCTGAGCCCGTTCGCCTCGGCCATGGTGGCGATCAGCCCGCCGCGGGTGTAACTGCGGCTGCGGATCAGGAGCGCGTCGTACCCCTCCAGGGAGGAGACGGCGTGCGCCGCGCCCAGGCAGAGGGACTCGTCGTTGACCCAGTCGATCCGCAGACCGGACTCCGGGGCCGCCTCGATCAGCCGGCGTTCCTCCCAGCCGATCCGGTCCGCGACGACGGCGATGCTGCCGGCCATCTCACTGGCCCCAGTCGCGGAGCTTGACCTCCACCATCTGCAGGGTCAGGACGCCGTCCTCGATGTCCTCGACCCGCAGGGTCAGCATGCACTCGGGGCAGGACAGCGTCTCGCCCTGCACGAGCGGTGGAACAGTCAGGTCGGTCTCGCACTCGGGGCAGGTGCCGGTCAGGGTTGCGGTGCTCATGGACGACTCCGGTTTCGAAGGAGGGAGCGGAAAAAAGGGGGGCCGGGGCCCGGAGGCCCGCGGGATGGCTGTCAGACGACGGCCTGGAAGTCGACGGCCTGGAAGTCGACGGCTGCCTTGCGGACGGCGTCCCGGTCCAGCAGCGGGCCGCCGGCGCCGGCCTGGCGCTCGCTCAGCCACGCGGTGAAGGCGCCCACATCGGTCCGGACGCCGGACCCTTCGAGCGCCCACGCGACCAGAGCCGTCGTCAGCCGGGTGCGGACCCGCAACTCGCGCCGGTTGCCGACGAGTTCCGCGGGCAACGTCTCGTACGCCTCGGGGAAGCTGAGCTGGCCGGGGAGTTCGTACGCGAAGGCGTGCGGGGCGGTCGGGCCCGACTGGAAGGCGTCGCCCAGACCGGCACCCTTCAGCGCCAGCCGCGAGAGCTCCGTCAGGTGCGTCAGGTCGAAGCGGGTGTCACCGTGCATCACCCGCAAAGAGGTGAGGAGTTCGGCCAGCGGAGCGTTGCCGCCACGCTCGCCGATCCCCCCGACGGTCGCGGAAACCCACTGGGCACCGGCCCGGACGGCGGCGAGGGAGTTGGCCACCGCCATGCCCAGCATGTTGTGCGAGTGGATCTCGATCTCGGAACCGTCGATGGCGGTCAGATCGCCGATCACGGACTGCATCCGCCAAGGCGACAGACAGGCGACGGTCTCCGCCAGGCGGAACCGGTCGGCGCCGGCCTCGAACCCCGAGGTCACGTACGGGACGAGCCGCTCCTTGGGGGTGCGGGCGCCGTCCTCGCCGCTGAAAGTCACGTGGAAGCCACGCTCCTTGGCCTGGGAGATCGCCGAACCGGCCAGCACCTGGAGGAACTTGAGGCTCGGCGAGTCCAGTTTCAACTGCGCGTGCTGTTCGGAGGTGGGGATGGAGTACATGATGTGGCGCACACCGAGCCGCTCCGCCTCGTCCAGGGCCCGGGCAACCTGCCGCCGGTCCCGTACGACGACGAGCGTCATGCTGCGCTCCGGGCCGATGGCCTCATGGGTGGCGAGGACGAGATCGGCGTCCTTGGAGTCCGGGCCGGACACCATGCCCACCTCGACCAGCTCGACACCGGTCCTCACCAGCCGTTCCGCGATGGCCGCGGCATCCTTGGGGCCGAATTCGACCCCCGCCATGTGCGCTGAGTCCCGTAGGGTCGCGTCGGATATGCGGGGAAGCCCCGGCAGGCTTTCCTCTCCGGTATCGAAAGGCATGGCATTCCTCTCTCGGCGTTTTCCGAATTGATTTCCCGACCGGCTCCGCACTGATCCGGAAATGGGGGCCTGCGAGATCCCCGCATGCCCTTCGGAGCAGTGGGGTCGGGTGCGGAGTGCTGAGCTACATCCTGCTCGCACATGGGGCGACAGACAACGGCCTGGATGTCAGAACGAGGTCAGGAACCGTCATGTCACGTCACACCCACTGACGTAGGACAATTTTCGGACGCGTTATGAAAGGGCGCCCGCCGTCCGACGGGAATTCCTCGCTAGAGTGTGCGAAGCGAATGCACTTGACATGTTGTTCCCGCTATTTCTCGGCGGCGCGACGACGGGCGATGAAACAGGAAATCGTAAAAGTCAGTCGCGCGGCCAAGCGAAGAACAGGGGAGATCTGATGGCGCTCTTGCAATCCCCGGCCGCCCTTCGTGCCGACGACGGCACAGCCGGGACCTCACTGCTCGACGAGAGCCGCGAACTCGCCGGCCGCGTCGCGTGGCCGACCACGGCGGCCCGCGACGACGAACGCCGCTGGGACGCGGCCCTCTTCACCCGCCTCGCCGACGCACGCCACGGCGGCGGCCTCATGGGACCCCTGGTCCCACGGGATCTGGGCGGCCGCGGACTGTCCGCCGCCGACACCTGCGAACTCCTCGAAGGTCTCGCCGAAGGCTCCCGGGACCCCGGACTCGCCCTCGCGGTCACCGTCCACGCGGTCCTGGTGACGGTGCCGCTGCGGGCCTTCGGCACCCCGGAGCAACGCGAGCGGTACCTGCCCCGGATGGCCTCGGGGGAGTGGTTCGGCGCACTCTCCCTCCACCAGACGCAAGGCGCCTCGGTGGCCCCCGCGGTCACCGCGCGACGCGGCACCCCCGGCCAGGACGGCTGGGTCCTCACCGGCGAACTCGACCTCGTCGCGGGCGCACCGCACGCCCACCACTTCCTCGTCGTCGCCGCCCACGAGAACGGCGGCAGGACCGCGTTCGTCGTGGACCGCACGACACCGGGGCTGCTGCTCCACGACGGCGGCCCCGCGGCCATGCGCACCTGCTCCTGGGGCCGGCTGGTCCTGGACGACTGCCCCGTCCCCGGCGACGCCGTCCTGGGCACCGTCGGCGAGGCGTCCGCCGAAGTGGAACCCCTGCTGGCCGTCCTCGACTGGGTCTTCACCAGCGCCCCGTGGCTCGGCGTCATGCGCGCGCTGGCACGGGACGCCATCGGCGCGTCCCGCGACCGGTCCCTCTTCGGCCGCCCCCTGGTCCACTCCCAGAGCACGAGATTCGCGCTGGCCGACCTGGCCACCCGCAGTGAACTGGCCGAAGGACTGCTCCGCCGCACCGCCGGCCTGTTCGACGCCGGCGGCCGGCCGACCCTCCCGCAGGCCGCGGCGGCACGGCTGTTCGTCGCCTCCTCCGCCCGCGCGGTCACCGAGGCGGCCGCCCGCCTCACCGGTCCGCTCACCCCCACCGGCGACCGCCTGGCCGAACGCGCCTTCCGGGACGCCCTGTTCTTCTCGGAGGCGGGCGGCGGGCCCGCGGTCCTCCACCCCGTCATCGCCGCCCACCTGCTCGGAATCGGCTAGGAACGAGGAGTCATCGCGATGAACACCGAACACAACCCCTACCGCACCGCGCTGAGCTTTCCCGGCATCACCGCCCGCGCCCCGGAGACCGACGCCACGGGCCACATACCCCCCGAGAACTGGAGAGAGATCGTCGACAGCGGATACCTGCGCCTCTTCCACCCGCCGGAGCACGGCGGGACCGGCGCCGGCGGAGCCGCCCAGATCGACGCGATGCAGGCACTCGCTCGCGCCTGCTCCGGCACCTACTGGTCGGCGACCGTGTCCGCACTGCTCTGCGCCAAACTCATCTCCACCTACGGCGACCTCCGCCACCACGAGAAGCTGCTCCGGTCCCTGCTGTCGGGCGTGAAGACGGCCTGCTTCGCCATCGTGGAGCCGGCGGCGGGCAGCGACGCCGGCACGTACCGCACCACCGTGCGCCCCGACGGGGGGTCCGCGGGCGGCTTCGTCATCCGGGGGGAGAAGTCCCGTATCACGAACGCGCCCACCGCCGATGTGGCCGTGGCGCTGTCCCGCAGGGAAAGGCAGAGCGGCGACACCGGCCCGGAGTGGTGCCTGGCCTTCGTCGATCTGCATCAGCCGGGCGTCCACCGCTACGAGACGGCGCACATGGGGCTGCGGGGCATGCCCTGGGGCGGCCTCGTCCTCTCCGACGTGCCGGTCGCCCAGGAGGACGTCGTGCCCGTCCCGTTCGACGAACTCGCCGAGGGGATGACCTGGGGATGGCTCCTCGTGTCGGTCGCCGCCCTCGCCACCGCCGAGTCCGCACTGTCCGCCTCGGTCCGTCACGCCCACGAACGGGTCTCGTTCGGCCGCTCCCTGGCGCACATGGAGGGCGTACAGGCCCAACTGGCCGAGTCCCGCGCGCAGATCGACGCCGGCTGGATACTCGCCCGCCGCGCCGCCGAAGAACGCGCGGCAGGCAGGTCCGCCCGGCAGCTGATCGGCATGCTGAAGGTGTACTCCACCGAGATGGCCGTCCAGGTGGCGGGACGCGCGGTGCAGATCCACGGGGCCTTCGGAGTGACCAGCGGCCACGAGGTCGAACGCCATTACAGGGACGCACAGATGAACGTGATCGGCGCCTTCACCTCCAACCGCCTGCGGGAGCAGATCACCGAAGGGCTGGGCCTGGGACCCGCGGTTCACGACGCCTTCGACTGGCTGACCCCGGCCGGTCTGAGGCAGCACCCCGCCGGACTCGACGGCTTCCACGACCGGCCGCTGGCGGCGACCGTCTGACGGTGGCCCTCGAAGCCGTGAGCGCACCGCGGTACGCACAGGCACGGGGTGTCCCGGGTCCGGGAAGACGGGACCCGGGACACCCCGCCGGTCAGAGCGGGTGCCTCGCCCGCGACGCGGTGCCCACGGCGAGGAGGACAGGCCGACCACGACCTACTTGCCGGTACGCGGCCCACGCGCAGAGGAACTACGTGAGCCCCAGCGTGATCTGCAGGTAGGCGGCAGGGTGCCGTCCAGGAGCACGAACGCCTTGGTCCGGGCGATGTTCATCGCCTGGGCCAGGGTAGGTGCGAGGGCGGCCGGCGCGTCGGCGGCCTCGCGTATGCGGCGGTACAGGGTTGCGACGCCGATACCGAGTCCGGCGGCGAGCCGGGCGTGGGTGTCACCGCATCGCAGATGAGCCAGGACGAGGAGAGCCTGACGGTTGGCGGTCGGCCGAGGGAGGCCGTGAGCCACCGTGCCGCTCCGCGCTGCGCCGTGCCGCCTCGTAGGGTTCCGCTGATCGGAGCGGGTGGGTGAGGGGCAGACGTCTTGCTGCGCTGTCCTGCCGGAAGGTGCGCCGCCCGTCCGTGGGGATCAGCGTCGTGAGAGGCCGGGCCTCCCGGTCTTCGGCATCCGCGACGAGTGATCCAGGCCGCCTTCGCCGACCGCGGGGAGGCAGGCTCGATACACCGTGTGCTGCGGAAGGCCGGGTGATGGCAGGCCATCGGGCCACCCCCTCCCAAGCGGTCGTCCCTGACTCCGGCTGTCCTCCCCCTCCGAAGCACGGAGTTCATCCTCCGACGTGGATGCCGGGGCGCAGGTCCGGTTCGGGTTCGTTGCTGCGGATGATCTCGCGGGTGACGGGGGCGGTGTCACCGCGGCCCAGGAGGAAGTAGCGGAACATGTGGCGCAGCGGGCTGCCCTCGGCCCAGGCGAAGTAGCAGTGCGGGCGGACGCCTGTGGCGTCGCGCAGGGCGAGGAGGATCGCGGCGATGGCGTTGGGGGCGGCCGGGGCCTCGGCGCGCAGGACGCGGTAGCCGTCGACTTCGGTGCCGTGGACGGTGAGGGTCTCACTGAAGTCGGAGGGGTCGACCACGTCGATCTCCAGGAAGATCACATCGGCCGGGCCGGGTACGGGGTTGGTGACGCGCTGCTCGCGTTCCTTGGCCGCGTACTCGGCCGCGTCGCCGGTCTGACGGCGGTTGGCGATGATGTTGATGGACTGGTCGTGGGCAAGGGTGTCGGCGATGAACCGGCGGGCGGTGTCGTCGAAGACGATGCGGTCGGCGCGGAGTTCGGTGGTCCGGGAGACGCGGGAGACCAGCGATACGGCGATGATGCCGGCGATGAAGAAGCCGGAGATGGCGATGCCGTTCGGCTTGTCGACGACGTTGGCGATCAGCGCGTAGAGCAGGACCGCGGTGAGCAGCGCGAAACCGACCGCGGGGGTACGTCGGCGGTGGCGGGCGACGGAGACGGTGACGGCGAAGGCCCCGGAGACCATCATGGCGAGGATCCCGGTGGCGTAGGCGCCGGCCTGGGCGTCGACGTCGGCGCCGAAGGCGATCGTGATGACGATGCACAGGGCGGTGTAGACCAGGACGACGGGGCGTACCGCGCGCCCCCATTCGGGGGCCATGCCGTAGTCGGGGAGGTAGCGGGGGACGATGTTGATCAGTCCTGCCATGGCGGAGGCGCCGGCGAACCAGAGGATGAGGATGGTGCTGATGTCGTAGACGGTGCCGAAGACCTCTCCGACGTGTTCGTGGGCCAGGTAGGCCAGGGCACGGCCGTTGGCAGCGCCCCCGGGCTCGAACTCCTTGTGCGGGATGAGGACGGTGGTGACGAAGCTGGAAGCCAGCAGGTAGACGCTCATGACCACGGCGGCCGTGGTCATGAGCAGGCGGGCGTTGCGGATTCGGTCGCGCAGCCGCTGCTGTGTGCCGGTTCCCTCGGCGGCTATCAGCGGCATCATGCTCACCCCGGTCTCGAACCCGGACAGGCCGAGGACGAGCAAGGGGAAGGCGAGCAGAGCCGGGCGGGCGAGGTCACCGAGGCCGCCTCCGCCGTCGGCGAGCGCGCTGGTCCAGGCGGAGAGAGCCCCGGGGGTCGTGAAGACGTCGGCCAGCCCGAAGGCGATCACGACGGCGTTGAGCGCCAGGAAGACGGCGACCAGGGGGATGGCGACGCTGACCGCCTCGTTGAACCCGATCAGGAACACGGCTCCCAGGACCAGGAGCAGCACCACCGTCAGGATGACCTCGTGGCCGTGGAGAGCGGCGGGGAAGAACGGGTTCTCCACAACATGCACCGAGGCGTCCGCCGTGGACAGGGTGATCGTGATGATCCAGGACGTGGCGACGAACCCGAGCAGGACGAGGACGAAGAGTTTGCCCCACCAGAACGGCAGCAGGTCCTCCAGCATGGCGACCGAACCGGCGCCGTTCGGGCTCTCCTTGGCGACCCGTCGGTACATCGGGAGCATCCCCAGCAGCGTCAGCGCGACGATCAGCAGGGTGGCCAGGGGCGAGACCGCCCCAGCGGCGAGTGCCGCGATCGCGGGGACGTAGGCGAGGCTGGAGAAGTAGTCGACACCCGTCAGGCACATGACCTTCCACCAGGCCTGCGACTCGGCATGATCGTCACCGGCCGCCGGCCCCACTGGCTGCACCTGATGCCGCAGCAACCAGCGCGCCACCGCGCCCGTCGGCTGCGCTCGCCGTGCGGGACTGTCCACTACCTCCGGCACCCCCGGACCGCCCACGCCCGCCTCGGATCTCACCGACTGATGTCCTTCGCGTGTCTCGCCCACAGTTCTTCGCCCCGCCCATCGCCACGATCACGGCGTCACCGCGCCCATCGCGCCGCGACGATCACCAGCTGTGCGGGTGCCCGGGGCACCTCTCGGCATTCGGGAGAGAGAAGTTCCTTTGCCTGACCGGTACCGGGCACCCACAAGGCGCCACCGAACTGCCGTGTGCTGCAGCCACGTTCGTCCCTAATGCCCCGCGGCCGCAGTACGAGATCCGGGCGCGGCGCACCGACATGGGGCCCCACCCGGCCCTGGCTCCTGAAGCCGCAGCCCGCGCCGCGCACCCGCACGTCCGGTCGGATCGCGAGCGGGACCTTCGGCTGAACCCGCCCTCGTCCCCTCACTCCAACGCGGCCTGACCGGCGAAGCGACGGCCCCTTACACGGACGAGCGACTGCCCGACTCGCCCCCGTCACCCTGTTCGGCTGGAAGACCCACCATCTGGACCGCGCCGGGCGCCTCGCCGGATGCCCGGGGGACAGGACGTGCGCCGTGGCTCCTCGCTGTCGCCGTGGTGCGGATCGGGTACCTGTCGCGCGCCGATGTGGAGGACGGGCGCGGTTTCGGGCTTGCGGAACTTCATCGCGTCGGAGATGAGGTTCCGCGGAACCAGCCCGAGTTGTGTGGGCTGCCCGTGGCCCGTGGGCAGGCCCTCGTACGTAACGGTCGCGCAGCCGGTAGGGCCGACCCGGTTCAGTGAGAGATAGCGAGAGATGAGAGGGTCGGGCGGGTGAGCGAGACACCAACGAACACCCTGCAATACCGCTTCGACGGTCCGGAGGACGCCCCGGTCCTGGTGATCGGACCCTCCCTGGGGACCACCTGGCACATGTTGTAAAGGCCGTCCAGCGGGGTCCAGTTGGTGCAGTGGAGTCGCGTAGTTCCAGGTCAGGGCCTTGTGGTCCGAGGGCGTCCGCCCGGTCCGTGAGAGCTGTGTGAGAGCCGAGCCGCGCAGAAGCCCCACCGGGCGAGACCCGGTGGGGCTTCCTGGAGAGACGTAGGGCGCGGTGCTGGAGGCGGCGGCGTCGACCTCAGGGAGGACGCGTAGTTGCTCCCGCTGCGGCAGGCCGCGGGGCGCCGCCTCCAGTGATGCTGGAGCTGGAAGCGTTGAATGGTCGGCTGCTCACTCTGCTACAGAGAGCTTCCTTTCTCGGTGATCTCCCACTTGGAGCGGGCGACGGTCTATCGAATCCTTTTCGGGAGGATTATTGTATTCAGGTTCGCCGCTCTCCAGTACGCGTAGCAGCGAAGCCGTGATGACCCGAGTGGAACGGCCAACCCTAATGACGCGACACGGGAATCCGCCGCAGCGAACCAGCGCGTATCCCTTCGACCTTGAGAAGCCAAGCGCCTTCGAGACATCTTCCGCTCCAGGTAGCGCGAATTCGAGAGAGACTGTGCGGGCTTCCTGTGGAATCGGTTATCTGACTATGCAATGGGTCCTTCCGGAGGCTTGCGAAGATCGCTATGTTCACACTATGGGGTGGCGGTTTTGCAGGAGATTCATGTGTCCGCGTTTGCGCGTAGCGAGTGATCGTCGGCAAGTACCTTTCGACGTGCGGGCAGGACGTGGCGGTGGATGCTTAATGGTGCCCGCTATCGCCGGTTTGGCTAACCGGCGATCCCGCGCTATTTTGTTCCGCTGCTCAGGGGGACGAGGTTGCCCGGGCCGCGCGCCTGCTCGAAGAGACTCACCTGCGCTCGCACGGAGAGGACAACCGATACCGGTCCTCAAGCCCGGTCGGCTTACTTCTGCGCGTGCGGAAGGGGTAAGGCACCCGGGGTGAACGCAGATATCAGCTCAGCACGTCTATCCGGAGATGCCAGCCCGGTCGGTGGCACAGGCGGGACAACTCGGTGAGATGCGGAGCTCCCACTAGAGCGACCTGGCAGAGGGCTGCGTGAGGGACGTGAGGGAGGTGCCGGATAGCCAAGGTTGGGATAGGCGATGATATCGGCCAGCGTGCGAAGTCGCAGACCGCCCTCGATACGGCAGCCCCGGTTGGCGAGCAGGGGCCGGATCTCGCCGACCGCACGGGTGATGGTCGACCGGTCCACCTGGAACCAGCAGGCCAGCACGTCGTGGGTGACGCCGTGCCTGAGATGCACGAGTGTGGCAAGCAGCCGGTCGATGAAGACCAGTTTGTACTTCGCACCCGCCCCGACCGCTCGCCGACGCGGTCGGTCCAGCAGTTCAGCATCCCTGCGGGCCTGCCAGACCGGACCCAACTCCGCGACCAGATCGGCAATCACAGTCGCGGAGAGGCCCGTGACCCGACGTTTCGACATGATCAGCCCACGTGCCTGTGTCCCCACCACGAACGGCCTGACGAGACAGCGAGGCCATCGTCACCGCTAACCACGCACGAGGTCGTTAGGGAGCTCGCCGATTCCCGTGACTGGCTGACCATCCTCCACCTGCCGCCCTACGCCCGCGACCTCAACCCCGTCAAAAGCATCTGGTCCCTCCTGCGTCGCGGCTGGCTCACCAACGTCGCCTTCTCCACGCCAGAACATCTCATTCGCACAGTCCGGAGCGGTCTACGGCACATCCAGTACCGCACCAACCTCATCGACGGTTACCTCGCCGAGCCTGGACTGACCGTCACATCCGCATGGCGACATAACGGGTTAATCCTCAGTCGCTGTCGCCGGGGCGCACGGAGGGGCGTGACGCAGCGTTCCCGTGTGAAACGTGCGCTTCTCATGCTCTTGCGCACCCGATTGACAGCACCGCACCCCCGCCAGAAAGTGAGAAGCGCACAGAGGCCATCTTTCCTGTCCGAAGGGCTACCACCGGATTCAGGCCAAGCTGTGTACCAGCTATCCTCCCACGAATATGCCCCTCAGGGCCTATCGAAAGGACCTATTATGGCGCAACACCTCGGTTCTTCCAGCAGAGGCGGGCCTCGTGCCGTGCTCACAGGGGTGACGGCACTGCTCTTCCTCCTCGTCAGCTTGCTGGCAGCTGCAGGGCCGGCAAGCGCCCGTGCGGCAGGTACCTTAGACGCCACCTGCACTCCGCCCAGCAGCAACACGACGGTCTTCACACCCCCTCTGACTCTTGCTCCGCAGACCGTCGGGGTGACGTCGAACCTCCAGCTGGGCCCCTGCGTCTCCGCGTCGACCCCGGCCGTGACCTCAGGCACCGCGACCATCAGCGCCCCGCCCGCGTCGCGCAGCTGCCTGAGCCTCCTCACCGCAGGCACCGCGACCATCACCGTCACCTGGAACACCAGTGCCACCAGCACTCTGTCGTTGAACCGGACCGTCTCGCTGGTCGGCGCGACCATCGTGAATACCTACACCGGCACTGTCTCCTCCGGGCTGTTCGCAGGTGACACCGTCCTGATGACCATCGTCCAGCCCTCAGCAGACATCACTCTGTGCACTCTCGGGCTGGGCACCGTCGCCAGTACGTACGGCACAGTGGTCCTGGAGATCACCTCCTGAACCACTCGGCCCCCTTGAGCGTCCTCACGAAGGCGGTCGGGACGTAGACCCGGCATTGGCACGAGCGACCTGGCTCGGCGCCGATGCCGGGTCTACGCATGCCGATGTGGCGGGTGGAACATCTGGCTCGTCGGAGCAGCCGCCGGGATTCCCGATGTCGTCGCCGCCACGGGCACGGTGCGTGTGGTCACCTCACTGACTCCAGCGTCATCCCTGGACGAACGGGGGGTTCGGCGACTCTCCGCATTTCGAGCCGGTCCTGGAAACGATCCGAGTTCCCCGGCTGGTGCTCGGCAGGACACCCAGGCGCCCGAACCGGGTCCGAGCCGACAAGGCCTACGACTCCCACAAGAATCTCTCCTACCTGTGCAGATGCGGTATCAAGGCGACGATCCCCGTTCCGGCGGATTGGGGCCGCAACCGCCGCAACCTTGGGTCCCTCGACGGGGGACAGCCTGGCCGGCTCTGCTCCGGAGTGCGATCGAGGCCCCTGTCACCTCTCCGTCGACAGCGAGGTGGCGGACCGCCCCCGGCTTACATCCGGGGGCGGCGACTACACAAGCATCTCCTTGCCTGGGCTCCCATCCTTCGAATCGTGCGTAGTCGGTGCGAGTGAGCTGCTGCTGTCCGTGCGCCGGACCCGCAGCCGCCGCCGTCGATGGCCGCTGTTGCCGGATCGGCCCTTGTCAGTGCTCGCTGTTGCCGTATCCGTATCTGTCGTCACCAGGGCCGTAGCCGTATTCATCCGTGGGGTGGGGGGAAGGCGACGGACCGGTGCCGCGTTCCCTATTGGTGAGGGTGCAGGTGACCGTGTCGCCCGCGGCGAGGGCGACCTGGTCGTCGGTGACCGCTACGTTCTCGCCTTCGGAGTCCTCGCATTCCCAGCCTGCCGACCGGTAGCCCTCGGGACCGTCGGTCTCGCCGAGGGTGTAGCGGCCGGGGGCAACCGCCACGTTGGTGACGGCCTCGCTGCCGCTGGTGCCCGAGAGGTTTTCGGGGCCGTTGGCGGTCAGGGTCCAGTCGCCGGGTTCCGCGGTCCCGCCGTGCTGGTTGACGACGCGTTTCACCAGGGTCAGCCTGGACTCGTCCTCGCCTTCGCAGCTCACGGTGTTGCGTACGGTGAACGTGTTCTCGTTCTCGGTGAGCTGGGCCTGGTACGGCAGGGTTTCGTCGGCCGTGCTGCCGTTGGCCGAGACGATCCGACTGCTGTCCACTGTGCAGGTGTCGGGGACGGTGACGGTCTCGGCGATCGTCGCGGTGTCGCCGAGGGTGTAGCCGTCGCGCTCCTCGCCCCACTCCTGGAAGGTGGGACCGCCGGTGCCGGGGCCGGTCAGGGTGAGATCCGCGTCGTAGCCGTTCGGGCGGCCGTCCTGGGTGTACGTCCTACCGTCGATGAGCCATTGCTTCTCGACGGTGATCTCGGCTTCCTCGTCCTGCTGGGGCCGGTTGTACATGGTGCAGCTGACCGCCGAGAGCCGGGGGACGTCTACGCCGAAGCCCGGGTTGGCGGCCGTTCCGGTGTTGGTGACCTGGACCGGTTCGCCGGTGTCGAGATCGGTGCAGACGGCGTTGAGTCCGCCCTGGGTGACCAGGTCGTAGCCCGGCCGTTGAGCCTCGGTCACGGCGATGTCCGCGGAGTCGGTACCGGCCGGGTAGGTGGGATCGAAGGAGACGGCGCCGGTGCGGTCGGCGGTGGTCTCCTGGGTGTCGGGCAGACCGCCGATGCCGGGAGTCGTGGTGGTCGCCGTGAACTCCCAGCCCTCGCCCGCGGGGGTGGCTCCGGTGATGTCTTCACCGGTGGTGTCCTCGGGAACGATCTGCTTGACGACCGAGAGTGTTCCGGCGCAGTTGCTGAGCGCGAGTTCGGTCAGGGCCTCGCCGGCGCCGGCGAAGTCGGCCGTCTGGTAGTAGTCGGCGGTGAGCGGGTTGGTCCCGTCGAAGGCTTCCGGGCCCGAGATGGCCCGGAGGTTCAGTCCGGACACTCCCTCAACGCCTCGGCCGACGCCCACGGCGACGACGCGGGAGCCCTTGGCCTTGACCGCGTTGGCGGAGAAGATCCCGCCCTCGACGTCGGCGAAGTGGGTGTGCGAACCGTCGCCCTGGCGGGGGTTGTTCCAGTAGGTGGGGTTGCCGTCGGTGAGGACGACGACCGCGTCGTAGCGTGGTTCGGCCTTGGCCACCGCGTACAGCCCCTGGTCCCAGTTGGTACCCGAGCCCAGGGCCCAGTCGGCGTAGAGGTCCTTGAAGGCGTCGGCGCCGGACTGCGTGGAAACCGGCATCAGCTCGGGGTAGTTCGCCGTGCCGGTGCTCGGTGAGCCGCGGTCGAAGGAGAAGAGCGCCATCCGGGAAGGGGTCTGGGCCAGCGCGTCGGTGAACCCGTCTGCCGCCGCCTTCAGATCGGGCAGCGCGCTTCCCACGGATGCGGAGAGATCCAGAACGAGGGCGACGTCCAGACCGCATTGCTCGGGGAGTTCCGGGTTGGTCCGGGACTGCTGCCAGATGCCGCCGGAGGCGACGTACGGGCTGGAGGCATAGTCGGTGCTGAACATGAAGTCGCTGGTGGAGGAGTAGGTCTGCCCCTCTTCGAGGGCCGGCGTCAGGAACCGGTACGGCGACTGGACCGAGCCGGACCCGCTGCCCGCCCCGGTCCTGAGAGAAGTGTTGGTGTACCAGCCGGCGGGGACACCGTCCTCGGGTTGACCGACGTAGTAGCGGGCGCCCTCGTTGGCACCGCCGTCATCCGTATCAGGTACGACGAAGCTGCAGTCGCCGTCCGCGTCGGACGTGCACCGGGCCCACGCCGCGGCGATCGGTGTGACGGCATTGTCCGAGGCGTACAGGGCCAGCCTCACACCGGCCAACGGGCCGACGACCGAGTCCGCGACCCGGTCACCGCCCGTCTTCACCGTGACGACGGAACTGCCGGGCACCGGTGGCGGGACCGTTGCTGGGGCAGCAGCCCCCAGCACCGCGGCGAGGACGACCCCACCTGCCAGCGCGACGCCGACGGACCGGCGCCTTCCAACACGGCTGCTCGGCGCGGCAAGGCCCTTCCCAGGCATACGCATAAGTTCCCCTTTGTGAAGATCCAGAAGAGACCTCATGCAAGCAGGCGAAAGAGGGATTTTAGGTGATTAGCCCATATGACGGCGGCGCGATCGGAGCATCGGACCGCCGCGGCTCTGGCATTGAGTCAATTCCATTTTGATCAGGGGGTGAGTGCGAGGCTGGCTCGAACGACGTCGGCCACCCGACGGTGCTGCAGCGGAGGTTCTGCGTAAGCAACCAGCCTGTGAGGGTGGCCATAGCACATTCACCGACTCTGCCGATCTTGGCGTGGCCACGGTCGCGTCTCCGCCGACCGCTGATGTCGTCTGGGCAAGAGCGGCGGGCATGCGCTATGTCAGGGCCACGGGTAGATCGCGCACCGCATCGAGAGGTGCATCCGCAGCTCGTACCAGGTGTCCGGCGGCGGAATCGAATCAGACAGATCCGCGCGTTCTTTCGATGATGTTCCCACTTCCCCAAGTGGTCCCGCCGGTCGGCGGCCTGCTGTCAACGGGCCGCACCATAGCGTCGGGGTGACGTTCTGCCCGGTCGCTACGGCTTGTTCGGCATAGGCGTCCGAGCGGCCAGGTCGAGCGGCAGGAACACCTCGGAACACAGCGACCAGGCCAGGAACAGGAAGCACACGAGGTGCGGATCCATGCCTCTCCGGCGGTGACGGTGCCGGATCGGGCGATCTCGGGACCATCCGGCACTCTGGCCGCCGGACCTCATCCGCAACGGCGCGAAGGCCCGGCCGTCCGGACTTGCTCTACCCCCTCCACCCGGATGCTGGATCTGTTGCCTGGGGTCCTCGCCTGTCGTCGTAGGCGTAACAGCCGTACGCATTCCCCCGGATCGCGTCTACGGAAATCTCCGCGCATCCAAGCGGAGGAAACACAGGAAATAACTGGTGAAGGGCAATGCACCTCACCACATGCCGCCTAAAGGATCATATGGCATGTCGAGTGATCTTTTATCTGAATATGGCGATCACGGGAGTCCCTGTGCTCCTCTGGAGCGGAGAGCACGGCGGCAGCCATATTCGGCCTATGCGCCCACTTCTGCCCCGGTGCTGAAAATTCCGGCCCCCGGTCGGCCTTCCAGAGACGAACGCTCATGAACCAGCACCTGATCGACTCTCACGTACCCGCCCTGCCAAGCCACGTGCCCGGAGATGCGAACTCGACGCTGGCACGAACACTGCGGGACCACATCTTCGGCGGAGCGCTGCCCCAGGCCATGCGGGCCCGGACCGCAGTGGCCGCGGTGGTGCGGTCTGTGCGCTCCGGCGTCAGCTTCGAAGACCGTGCCCGCGCCGCCTGTGAACAGCTCCGCGAGGTGGTGTCCCACCTTGGGAACTCGTCGGAGATCGCCGACGACCTCCCTCTGCTCTTCTCTCTGTTCGACTGGTCCGCCGTCGCGGCACCGGATCTGTTCCCGATCCTCAGCGGTCACTTCACTCTGACTATCGGAGCAGTCCGCCGGCTCGGGGACGGAGGGCCGGACCAGCTCGCCGCCTTGGCGGAACTGGAGGACGCGCGTCGCGTCGGCGTATTCCTGCTCACGGAACTGGGCTTCGGCAGCAACGTCCTGGAGATGCGCACCGAGGCACGTTGGAACGCCTCCCGACGCGCGTTCACCCTGCACACCCCCGAGCCGGCCGCGGTGAAGTTCATGCCGAACGTCGCAGACGAGGGGATACCCAGGACGACGGTGGTGGCAGCCCGGCTCATCGCAGACGGAAAGGACGAGGGTGTCTTTCCCTTTCTGCTGGCGCTGCGGAACTCTGACGGATCAACCGCACCCGGCGTGTCGGTGTGGCGGATGCCGGACAAGGGCTTCTGTCCCATGGACAACGCGATGATCCGATTCGACGGAGCGGTGGTCCCCGAATCCGGCTGGCTCAACGGCGGCATTGCCACCTTCGACGCCGACGGTCACTTGAGCAGCGAGGTGTCCGAGCTGCGGGAAAGGTTTCACCGCACCATCGAGCAATTGCAGACCGGACGCGTCGCCCTCTCGGCGGGCACGGTCGCTGCCGCCCGCGCCGGAATGTGGCTGACTGTCCGCTACGCCGCGGAGCGCCGTACCGCGGGCGGGACTCCCATGCTCGCGAGGGACAACGTCTCTGTTCCGCTGACCGTCGCGACTGCCCGGCTGTATGCCGCCACCGCCCTGGCTGACACGGCTCGTGCCGCTCTGGTCAAGGCCGCAGAGGACGGACACCGGCTCCGAGGAGCCTCGGTGCTGGCTCTGCTGGCAAAGCCTCTGCTCTCCGGCACCGCACTGTCGACGCTGCAGGAGTGCCGTGAACGGATGGGCGCGCAGGGCATGTTCCGAGCCAATATGATCACCGACTACATCGGCATCACGCAGGCGGTGATCACTGCCGAAGGCGACAACCAGGTACTCAGGGTCGCGGTCGGCCGAGCGCTCGCGGGGGCACGTACCGTGCCGCTGTCCGACCTCCCGCAGGACTCTCCACCAGCTCTTCTTCTGCTCGATGCCCGGGCTCGCGCATTGGTCGCCCAAGCCGACCCGGCAAGCGGGTACCAGGCGATGAACGCCGCCGAAGCCGTCGCCACCGCCTGGGCTGCCGGAGCTCTGCGACGCCTGCAGGAAGGGCTTCCGGCCCCTGAGTCCGCCCTGATCGACGCGCTGTCCCAGCTGTACGCCTGCGACCAGGTTCTGACCGACGCCGCCTGGTACGTAGCCCACGGCAGCCTCGACACTGCGGGAGCGGCCTCACTCACCGCCCACCACACCGCGCTGGCACATGCCCTGGCACCCCACCTGCCCACCCTGACAGAGGCCTTCGGAGTGGACGCTCCGCTCGTTCCTTCCGCCTTCGTGGCCCAGGACTACCAGAAGGCCTGGATCGCCGAGACCGGCTGGACTTGGCCCCGCAACGCAGAGACCGGTTCACGAACAGCGGGTTAGCCACTTGGGGCACCAGCCTCGATGTGGCCACCTCTGCTCGTGCGTGATTGCCTTCGGCCGACCGCGTGCCCTCACCCACGGCTTGGCGGGGTGACACAACCGACTGTCCGCGGTCCCGAAGCGTGCCGTCGGTGCGCCTACGTGTGTGTGCCTGGTATGTGGTCGGTGTCCTCGCCCGAGGCGGCCGTCGCGAACCCTTCGACGGGTTTCGTGCGCTTCTCGTGCTGTCGGGCAATGGTGGTGGGCGCGAGCCCGTGGCCGTGCCGGGCTCGCGCCTTTGCAATGCGTATGGAAGAGCGGGTCGCTTCGGCGGTCCGTCCGGGACGGGGACTCAGGGCTTCTGCGAACTGTGGTGTCGGAGGTCGAAGCGGTCCAGGTCCATTACTTTGGTCCAGGCTGCGGCGAAGTCGTGGGCGAACTGCTGGCTGGCGTCGGCGCTGGCGTAGATTTCCGCGAGGGCGCGCAGTTCGGCGTTGGAGCCGAAGACCAGGTCGGCGCGGCTGCCGGTCCAGAGTTGTTCCCCGGTGGTGGCGTCCCGGCCTACGAAGGTCTCTGGGTCGTGGGGGGTGGGTGTCCAGATCAGGCGTTGGTCGAGCAGATTGATGAAGTAGTCGTTGGTCAGGGTGCCAGGGGTGTCGGTGAGGACGCCCATGGTCGTCTTCTGGTAGGTGGCGCCGAGGACGCGCAGGCCGCCCACCAGAACGGTCATCTCCTTGGGGGTGAGCCCGAGCAGATCGGCCCGGTCGACGAGTCGGTATTCGGCCGGAAGGGTGTCGTCCTTGCCCAGGTGGTTGCGGAAGCCGTCGGCGACGGGTTCCAGATGGGCGAGGCCGTCCACCTCGGTTTGTTCCTGAGTGGCGTCGACCCGACCCGGGGTGAAGACGACCTGGAGCCCGTGGCCGGCGTCGTCGGCGGCCTTCTCGACGGCCGCTGTGCCGGCGAGGACGATGAGGTCGGCCATGGAGATGCCGTGACCGTCGGGGCGGGAGGAGACGAATGTCTCGCGGATTCGCTCCAGCTGTGCCAGCAGGGAGTTCAGCCGGTACGGCTCGTTGACGCTCCAGCTGATTTGGGGTTCCAGACGGATCCGCGCACCGTTGGCACCGCCGCGCTTGTCGCTGCGCCGGAAGGTGGAAGCGGACGCCCAGGCGAGCCACACGAGGTCGGCGACCGGCAGACCTGAAGCCAGGATGGTGGACTTCAGCTCGGCGATGGAGGTCTCGTCGAGCGGTGCGTCGACGGGCTCGGGCAGCGGGTCCTGCCACAGCAGATGCTCCGAGGGAACTTCGCGCCCCAGGTAGCGGGCGACGGGGCCCATGTCGCGGTGGGTGAGTTTGAACCAGGCGCGGGTGAAGGCGTCGGCGAACTCGTCCGGGTGGTCGAGGAACCGGCGGCAGATCCGGGCGTAGTCGGGGTCCACGCGCATGGCGACGTCGGTGGTGAGCATGGCCGGTGTGCGTCGTGCCGTGGGGTCGTGGGGGTCGGGCACGGTGCCTTCGCCGGCGCCGTGCTTGGGCTGCCATTGGTGGGCGCCGCCGGGGCTGGTGGTGAGTTCCCATTCGTAGCCGAGCAGGATCTCGAAGTAGCGGTTGTCCCAGCGGGTGGGGGTGTCGGTCCAGATCACCTCCAGACCGCTCGTGGTGGTGTCGTTGCCCTTGCCCGTTTTGAAGGTGCTCTTCCAGCCCAGCCCCTGCTGTTCGAGCGGTGCGGCTTCGGGTTCGGGGCCGAGGCTGTCGGCTCCGGCGGCGCCGTGGGTCTTGCCGAAGGTGTGACCTCCGGCGCAGAGGGCGACGGTCTCTTCGTCGTTCATCGCCATGCGGGCGAACGTCTCGCGGATGTCGGTGGCGGACGCCATCGGGTCCGGGTTTCCCCTGGGGCCCTCGGGGTTGACGTAGATCAAGCCCATGGTGTCGGCAGCCAGCGGGGTGAACAGTTCGCCGTCGTCCTCATGGCGCTCGTCGGTGAGCCAGTTCGTCTCCGGGCCCCAGTAGACGGCTTCGTCCGGGCCCCAGACCTCCTCCCGGCCGCCGCCGAATCCGACGGTGTCCAAGCCCATGGATTCCAGTGCGACGTTGCCGGAGAGCACCATCAGGTCGGCCCAGGACAGCGCCCGTCCGTACTTCTGCTTGACTGGCCACAGCAGTCGGCGGGCCTTGTCCAGGTTGACGTTGTCCGGCCAGCTTCCGACGGGAGCGAAGCGCTGCAGACCCGCCCCGTTCCCGCCGCGCCCGTCGGTGGCCCGGTAGGTGCCCGACAGGTGCCACGCCATCCTGATGATGAACGGACCGTAGTGGCCGTAGTCGGCGGGCCACCAGTCCTGGGATGTCGTCAGTGTCCGTGCGATGTCCTGTTTGACCGCGTTCAGATCGAGGGCTTCGAACGCTTCGACGTAGTCGAATCCCTCGCCGTAGGGGTCGCTGGAGCGTTCGTGCCGTCGCAGGACCTCGAGATTGAGGCGGTTGGGCCACCACTGACGGATCCCGTCACCCTTCATCGGATCGGCGGCAGCCTGCTGGACGGGGCAACCTTCGGCTGCCGGGTCCGTGTTGTTCGGTAGCGACTTCATGTCCGCCGGTACGCGTTCTTCGTGCACGGGTGGGCCTTTCGGGCGAGGAGACAGGGGAGAAAATTCAGCTGGGACCGTGTTCGCGCGCTGGTCGGTGCTGTGGCCGCACAGGCACGATTCGCCGCCCAAGGTTGCGGGGACGGCGGCGGGGCCGAGGAGGTTCCCGGCCCGGTCGAACGATTCGTCGGCGGGCGCCGCAGGTTCTGCGACTGGTTTCTTCAAAGGCGCGGGAAGCGGAAGGCTCCCTGACCTCCGCCCAGTTGGAGCCAGAGGTGTGCGGGGTGTTCGATCACGCGCAGGGCCAGTGCGTCGCAGCCGGGGCAGCGCCCGGTGAGTCCGGGGTCCGGCCCGTAGACGCGCAGTTGGGCGAGCGGCCCTGTGAGTCCGCAGTCCGGGCAGCGGCGCCAGGCGTTGGTCGGGTCCGCGGCGAAGATCTCGGACAGGGGGCCGGCAAGAGCGTTGCCGTCGCGAGGTGAGGGGGCGGTCACGTGTTCTCCCGGTGGGTGGAGGCCGCGCGGCAGCGGCGGAGTCGGGTCAGCCGAATCGTTCGGTGCGGATACGGCCCGGGTCGCAGCCCGCACGGGTCAGGAGACCGGTGGCGTGTTCGACGAAACCGGTGGGCCCGCAGACGAAGCACAGCGCCGGGCTGTCCTCGCTTGTCCCGAGCGGCATCAGATCACCGGCGGTGAGCCGGCCGGGAGGCCGGGACGAGCCGGGCGGCGCTCGTCGGGTGTAGATGATCCGGGTTGCCGCCGGACCGGCGCCTGTCAGCTCATCGCGGTACCAGACCTGGTCGGGGTCGCGCACCGAGTAGACCAGCCGCATCGGCGTGGTCGATCCAGCCTGGCGGTGGTCCCGGATCATGGCCATCAGCGGGACGATGCCGCAGCCACCCGCCACCAGCAGGACCGGCTCGTCCTGCTCGGGCCGCCACACGAACCAACCGCCGAGCGGGCCCCTCACCTCGACCTCGGCGCCCACCGGCAAGTCCCGCGCGAGATAGGGGGAGACCTCGCCGTCGGGGACGACCTGCACGCCCAGCTCGATACCGCTGCCGTGCTCGGGAGCGGCGAGGGAGTAACTGCGGACGGCCTGGTAACCGTCGTCCGCGCTCAGCCGCACGTCGACGTGTTGTCCGGCTAGATGTCCAGGCCACCGCGGCACGTCGAACCGCAGAGTGCGGCCCGTGCCGGACTGCTCCTGGCGCCCGACGAGACGGGCCCGCCACCACGCGCTCATCGTCAGTCGCTCCAGCCGCGCTGCTCGCGCCAGGGGTCGCCGTAGTCGTGATAGCCGACCGACTCCCAGAAACCCGGCTCGTTCTCAAGGGTCAGGCTGAGTCCGGTCACCCACTTCGCGGACTTCCAGAAGTACAGATGGGGGACCAGGAGCCTTACTGGGCCGCCGTGTTCGGGGGAGAGCGCGAACCCGTCATAGGTGTGGACGAGCCACGCTTTGCCGTCCTGGAGGTCCTCCAACGGCAGATTGGTGGTGTATCCGCCCTCGCCATGGGCGACGGCGAAGTCCGCAGCCGTCTCCACACCGGCAAGGAATGTGTCCAGGGAGACCCCGCGCCAGGCGGTGTCGAACTTCGACCACCGGGTGACGCAGTGGATGTCGACGGTGACGTCCTGCTGGGGGAGCGCCATCATCTCGGCCCAGTCCCAGCGCCGGGACTCCCCTCCCTCGGTCGTGACGGAGAAGGACCAGTCCTCGGTTCGGACGTGAGGAGTAGGCCCGGCCGAGAGGACGGGGAACGACTCGGTGGGGTACTGCCCCGGAGGGAGACGTCCCTCGAACCGGTGCGCACGGCCGTGGAAGCCCGGAGAAATGTCACTCATCCTGCGCCTGCTTTCATGTTCCGGGCTCGAAAGACATCGACAAGGACCGGGCACGGCACCCTCCCACGGCCTGCGGAAGGACGGTCCGGCGGAAGTCCGGCGGTCCTCTGAGCCGAATCGGCTGTACGCCTCGCTCGCACCGGGGACGGGGATCCGACTGGCCGCGTTTTTCCGCGCCCGTTAGTCAGGGAGGCCCCCGCCGACGGAACTCGGCGGGGGCTTTCTGGCCTGGTCAGCTCTTGAGGAAGTCCAGGAGGTCCTGGTTGAACTTCTCCTTGTCGCCCGGTACCAGAGCGATGCCGTGGGAGCCGCCTTCGTAGACCTTGAGGGTGGCGTTCGGGATGATCTTCGCGGACTTGCGGCCGGTGGCGTCGATCGGAACGACCTGGTCGTCGTCACCGTGCACGATCAGCGTGGGAACGTCGAACTTCTTGAGGTCCTCGTGGAAGTCCGTGGACGCGAAGGCATCGACGCAGTCGACACCGCCCTCGATGGTCTGCGCCATGGCCATGTACCAGAACGCGTCCTTGTTGCCCTGGGTGACCTTGTTGCCGTCCCGATTCGCGCTGAAGAACCCGACGGCGGTGTCCTTCCAGAACTGCGAGCGCTCGGTCAGGATGCCCTTCTTGATGTCGTCGAAGACGCTCTGCGGCACACCCTCGGGGTTGTCCGGTCCCTGGAGCATCAGCGGCGGCACCGCGGAGAGCAGGACCGCGGACTTGATGCGGTCGGTGCCATGGCGGCCGATGTAGCGGGCCAGCTCCCCACCGCCCATCGAGTGGGCGACCAGGGTCACATCGCGCAGGTCCAGCTGGGTGATCAGGTCGTGCAGGTCGTCCGCGAACGTGTCGAAGTCGTACCCGTCGTACACCGGTGTGGAGCGTCCGTGACCGCGCCGGTCGTGCGCGATGCCACGGAACCCGGCGTCTGCCACTGCCTTGAGCTGATCCTGCCAGGCGTCGCCGTTGAGCGGCCAGCCGTGGATGAACACGACGGGACGGCCCCGGCCCCAGTCCTTGTAGAAGATCTCGACACCGTCGCGCGTAGTGCAAACAGGCATGGCACACCTCTTCCTGGTACGTGGGGGCAGCCCAGCCGCGATACGGCGAGGCAGAGGGAGTTCTCCGTGGCGCAACCGGGCGCTGCACCAGGGCACCGCAGTCGGTTGCGCCTTTCGTTGCCTCCCCATTTCATTTTTCACAGAGAGAAGGGGCCCGCATCTCGGGCGAAAGGGCGGGAGGGGTTCCAGGGCGTGACGGAGTTCTTGGGAAACACGAGGACACCCGGCCACGCAGGGGAGTTTTGCCTGGTGCGCTGGGCCATCGAGGGCTGTGCGTCGCTCCCCGGAGCCGTCCGCCGCCGCCGAGGCCGTGCACGATCTCTTCACGCTGGAAGCAGACGGCGCTCGGTGGTCTCGCGGCACTCACACCCCGGGAAACGCATATGGAATCCGCGCCCGTCCCCTCGCATCCAGGTGAGCCCGGCGGAATCGTCGTCGGCACACGCTTCCCGCACGCCCCGGCCATGCTCGCCAAGGCGGACGGTCCCGAGCTGAGGCTCGGGGCAGAAGCGGGCTCGCCTTCCGGTCTCGCAGGGCAGGCCGTTGCCATTGTCGGGCTCGGCTATGTTGGCCGTCTCACCGCTCTTTGCCCTGTGTGAGGCGGGGGCCGCCGTCCTCGGTATCGGTATCAGCGCCCCGCGACTACGTCTGTCTTTCCACTCGACGGCCTGGTCACCGACGACTACGCCTAGCGTCACCCAGAGGGACCGGATGTCCGCGTCCACGAAGATTGGACGGTCCCCCGCGGCTTCTTGTTCGCGCACCAAGGCTTTGCGGATGGAGCGGAATCCCTGACGGTCTCTCCCCAGACCCAGCGTCGCAGCGACGCACTGGCTCAACTGTTCTGCGGGTAGTGACGGCGCGCACGGACTTCGCCGACGTCACGACCAGCGGTCTGTTCACGCTGCAGCCACCGGCAGCACCGCGCGGACGCCCGCCACCGACTGGGACGGAGGCCACCTGTGGCTTCGCTGCCCGAGCCCTCAGGAGCTGTACGCCTTCAGCTTCGGCCGCCGCGACGGCATGGTGACCATCAAACGCAAGGCGCCGACACCAGCTGGCGACGAGGTGTCTGCACCACGCTCGCACAGGCCGTCCCCACTCTTCGAATGCGGGGCATGGCACCACGTCGCAGCGCGGGCGAAAAGCACGGCATTCGGTTCGGTCAGCCTCCGCCTGCGGGTAGCGGGCCGGCTGGCACTCGCGGCCGAGGACACCGCCCCAGACCGCCTTGCCGACCCTGGCGCGGTGGGCGTCCGCGGCGACAGCACCGAACTGTTCTTTCGGACGCTCATCGTCAGGTGACGGACGGAGGCGGGTCGAACCTCCCGGCAATGGTGCGTGCTGGACAGCTCTCCCGCCCGCATCACCGATCTATGTCGGAACGGGGTCCCCTCCCGCCAGGGAGGGGACCCCGACCGTTCTCTCTAAGAGTTGGTGCAGCGGTTGGCTTCAGCGGGGGACGGTCGCAGCCGCACGGTTGAGGGTCACTCGTCTTCCTGCTGGTTGAGGGTTGGGATCTGGTCGACCTCGAAGTAGACGGGCAGGCCCCGGCGGCGTGCGATGGCGACATCCTGGTCGGCTCCGGCAGAGTCGCCGGGCAGGCGCAGGACGGCGTCGCAGCGTGCCAGCAGGCGTTCGGCAGTGGGGTAGAGCACCTGGTCAGCGAGGGCGTCGGTGGGGCCCGCGCCGACCGAGTGCAAGACGGGCAGGGCGATCCACTCTCCGATGACGGGGAGGTGGCCGGCGGCAAAAATGGGCCAGGCGGCGGCTTCGAGGCGCTCAAGGTTGGCGGCCATGGCCTGCGGGTCGCCGTCGGTGCCTGAGCGGTAAGGGCCTGCGATGAGGATGAGCATGGGCTTGTCGTTCATGAGACCCAACGGTACATGCAAAAACGTGCAACAACAGGAATGAATGAGGATTCTCACTGTCGGACAGCGTGACCACTATTGAGTCCGCCAGCCCGGCGAAGCATGACTGCCGCCAGTGACGTCGCCTCCGATCGATGGATCTCCGAGGACACCGTGCGGCGGGACTCTCACGGCCTTGCGAATGGAGCCTTGTGCCTGCGCTTGTGCGTTTCGCGGGCAGTCGTGGACCACGACGCCCGGCAGGCCGTGGCGCCGGACGGCAAGCGGAAGGTTGCTGTGGCACGTCGCCGGGCTGGTGCTCCCCGGCAACGTGGTGATCCTGGACGTAACACCACGCTGGTGTTGCCCACGCCCTTCTGAAGAACCCGGCCTGCAGCGTGATCACTTGCTGGCCCGCGATCGCTACCACGCGATCGGCCATCCGCGAACCTTCCTGCTCGACGACCGCCCCTTCAAGTACTTGGCCGTGGCCCGCGGCGTCGCTACGGACGGCGCGCCTCTGCGCAGCGGACAGTCCCGGCATGGTCACGGAGCAGGACTGCCTGCCGGACGGTGACCGACGCTGAGGAGAGACCATGAACCGCGCTGGATGAAGGGGGCTCCCACCAGCCGGATCACGGAGGACTGGGCCCACCGACGCTTGCCCGCTACCGGGCGGCGCCGCGAGCACTTACTGTCCACGCTGGCGAGGCTGCTGCTGCCGACCACTTCGCTGAGGCGACCTGGCGACAGGGCAGTAAAGGCACGATGCCCTCACGGATCGCGGTCCTGGCCCTTCGGGGGGGCAAGCAGTCCATGGCTGCCGCGCAGGCGGAGCCGGGCGAGGAGGGGCCGGCGGGCTTCTGGAATTCGAACCTGCCGCCCGAGACTCCCCTTGCCGAGTTGGTGCGGTGGGCGAAGATGCGCCGACGCATCGAACACGACTATCGGAGCTCAATCATGGCCTCGGCCTGGACCACTCTGAGGGCCACACCTGGCGCGGCTGGCACCACCACGTCACCCCCGTCACTGCCGCCCAGCATTCCTCAGGCTCAGGCGGCTCGACTCAAAAGTCCCCCCGCCGACCTGACCCTTTACCAGATCCTGGGCACCCTCCAGGGCCTGCTGAAGAGCTGGACCGGAACCTGCACCACCTGCAACCAACCCTTGCCCGCAACCGAACCAGACGCAGAACCTGACGAAACACTACTTACGAGCTCGTGCATGATAGGTATCAGTGCAGGTCAGCGACTTGTGCCGCCGAGACGCCCGATCCGCTGACCTGCACTGATGCAGCAACGATCCTTATCGTGCACGAGCTCGTTAGCCGGGTTCTGTCTCCCGACCGGCTCCTGTATCAAGTGACGGGGCAGGCGCCGGGTGGCTGAAGGCGCCTGAGAACACAATGACGAAGGTGCTGGCGAGGGCCCTCCCTATCGGTGGGCGACCGTAGTGACGGAATGCAGCCGACCGGGAAAAGACGGCAGACGTCGTTCTCGTCCCTCGTGTCCAACCGGACAGTCAGGCATTCACGTCCGGTGGCAAGGACGGTGGTGGCGATCCTCTCGGCGTCCGAGCCGTCCGCCCGGCACCCTACGGCGATGTTGTGGCCATCGGCCGCAAGTCACTCACAGATCACGGCTCCGATACCCCTGCTGCCGACAGCTACCGGCTGTCGTATGAGAAACCTTCTGGGATGCCGGTGGGAAGGTGGAACCTGACTTTGGGTTGGGCTCGGGCACCCATCCGGCGGTAGAAGCGGATGGCGTCGGTGTTCCAGTCGGGCGTCTGCCACTGGACTTGTGCCGCGCCGCGGGTTGCTGCCGCGTTCCGCACAGCTCTCAGCAGGGCGTTCCCCCAGCCCTCCCCTCGGTACTGTTCGGTGACAAACAGACAGTCAAGGTGGACGTAGTCGGTTGCCTGCCAGGTGGAGAACTCCCGTGAGCAGGTTGCGTAACCGATCAGTTCGTCTCCGTGGTCCACCACGAGACACCAAGCTCTCGGATGCGCCGAGAACAAAACGGGCTTCAGCCGGCCCGCGAGATCTGCGGGCACGTCTCCGGCGCGTTCGAAGGCAGCGTGTGCTGCGCACAGGTCGGCTATTGCCGGCAGGTCGGCCTCGGTGGCCGGACGGATGAGCCCATCCGGCCGCGCGGTGTCCGTCAGCATGCGCAGGCAATTCCCGAACGCGGCGCGGTCAGATCGTCGACGGGACGCTGCTCCGAGCCGGCGGCGGAGTCGTAGGCGAAGCCTTCGCGTGCCCAGTACTCGAAGCCTCCGAGCATTTCCTTCACCCGGTAGCCGAGGCGGGCGAAGGCCAGCGCCGCGCGGGTCGCGCCGTTGCAGCCGGGGCCCCAGCAATAGGTGACCACAGTCTGGGTCGGATCGATCAGCTGCGGTGCCAGGTCGGCTATCCGTGCGGTGGGAAGGTGGAGGGCGCCGGGGATGTGGCCTTGGTCCCAGGCGGCATCGCTGCGGGTGTCGACCACCACGATCCCGGGTGCGCCGGATGCCAGATCGGCGTGGACGTCGGAAACATCCGCCTCGAATACGAGGCGGGCGGCGAAGTGAGCCGCGCTCTCGGCCGGGGCGGCAGCGGGCACGCTCAGCACGGCACTGGTGATTTCGGCGGAAGGGGTGGTGGACACGAGATGCCTCACGTTCTTACTGGTCGGGGATGAGAGCCGATGGGCCGTGCCGGGTCTCCCCGGCAGGCGATAGCTCCATCCTCTGCCCCCGGGGCTCGTCCCACGAGTGGCGTAAACGCCTAAGGTCGTCAGGATTCCGCCAGCCGTGCAGGTCACACAGGCCGACCGTCGCATCCGCTCGGGACACGGGTGAATGTCTTGCGGTAGGCCGTTGGCGTCGTACGCATCTGACGGGTGAAGTGGTGCCGGTACGTCCCGGTGCTGTCGAAGCCGACCGCGGCGGCGACCTCCTCCACGGTGCCCTCACCGGACTCGAGCAGGGGCAGGCTCGCGGCTATTCGCTGAGCGATGATCCACCGCATGGGGCTCACGCCGTTACGGCGGGTGAAGTGCCGCAGGTACGAGCGTTCCGACATACGCGCGGCCCGGGCCAGGGCGGGCACGGACAACGACGTGTTCAGATGGCGCAGCGCCCAGTCCATGCTCTGAGTGACCCCGTCGTCCTCGGGGCCGATCTCTCCCACCGCCGCCTCGATGAACTGGGCCTGGCCGCCCTCGCGGTGTGGCGGAACGACGAAACGGCGCGCCACCGTGTTGGCCACGGCCGCACCGTGATCAGCCCGCACCAGGTAGAGGCACAGGTCGATACCAGCCGCACTGCCCGCGCTGGTCAGAACATCGCCGTTGTCGACGTACAGCACGTCGGGGTCGACCTCGATCCCGGGGTGCCGTTCGGCAAGCGCGCGGGCGTAGCGCCAGTGGGTGGCCGCGCGTCGCCCCTCCAGCAGGCCAGTCGCGGCCAGTGCGAACGCCCCGGAGCAGATCGATACCAGGCGCGCCCCCCGAGCATGGGCCCGCTGCAGGGCCTCCACCAGAGCAGGCGAGACCTCCGCCCCCGCCTTGGCCACCCCCGGCACGATCACCGTGTCCGCCCCGGTCAACGCGTCGAGTCCGTGCTCGGCGCGCAACGTAAATCCGCCGACCGCCCTCAGATCCCTGCCAGGTTCCTCGGCACACACCCGGAGCTCGTACCACGGAAGCTCCCCCAGCTCGGGCCGGGACAGGCCGAAAACCTCCACCACCACGCCCAGCTCGAAGGGCGCCATTCCCTCGAAAGCCAGTACGGACACAACGTGTGTTTTCGCCATGGCCGAATCTTAACAATCGCGAAGTTCCTGCCATGGCGGGGCCGAGCAGAGATCGACGAATGGGCGCGCACGCGGTCCGCGCAGCCGGTACACGGTCACCCCGCAAGCCTTCAAGGACCACTCTGCTGCACTGGCGCGCGCCGGCTGCCGCAGTGTGTACAGCGCGGAGTTTCTGGAGCTCCTCAGGACCGGCAGCACGCCCGCGCCCCGCACCGTCTTCCTCACCTTCGACGAAGGCGCACACGGTCTCTGGGGGCACGCCGACCGCATCCTGGCCAAGTTCCGCACACAGGCCGCCGCTTTCCTGATCACCGGCCAATGTCGCCCAACGCGGCCCCTACTACCTTTCCTGGGAGGAGATCGAGCGAATGGAAAACCTCGGGAGGCTCGGACTTCGAGAACCACACCCACGACCTGCACCACCGGGCCGCCGTAAACCGGACGGGACACCGGGCACCGGCGCTCAGCAATCGCCTGTGGCTGCCGGAACAGAACCGGTCCGGGACATCCACCGAGTTCCGCGAGCGGGTCGGAAACGACCTGGACCTGGACCTCTCGCTGCGCGCCTTCGTACAGCACCGTCTGCCGCGCCCCCGCCTGTTCGCCCACCCGTTCTCCGAAGCGCCCGACGCCACAGCACGCCCTGGCGCAGACGAGGCGGGACGGAGGGGGACGGCGCAGCTCGTCAGGTCGACGGTCTCCTCACCGATCTGCTGCTCCCGATTCCACGTCCGGCTGACCAACAGCTCCGAACGGCCGTTGCCGGCCGGTCGCAGGGCGGCGGCAGCCGCGGGACAGGTGCAATGCCTGGAGGTGACGCATGGGACGAGCACGCGGATCTGCTTCCTTCGGCACCCCTAACGGTGCCCCGGCGTCCTCCTGCCCGCGCTTCGCCACGATGACCGTCATCCCCGTTCCCACTGCCCCGACACGTCCCCGCCGAAGGCGGCCCCGTGAGCCCGACCGACGGGTGCACGGGGCACTCCCGCCGCACCGAACCCATTAAGTTTTTGATCATTGGGTATCAGGACAATCTTTCGCTCTCAGTCACGACTGGACGAACTCCCGGGAACTGCATAGATGTTTAACGGGGTGTAATACCTCGTGCGGGTGAACTGAGTAGAGAATTCTTGGATGCGTAGCGGGCTAGGATGCAAAATTCCTGAGACCAGAAATCTCCAAACAAGGAGGACTTCGTGGCCGGAAAATTTGTGCGATCCACTACCGTGCTCTTGGCGTGTACCGCCGCAGCCGTTCTCAGCGCCACTCCATCAACTGCGGTAGTGCAGCCTCAGCCCCAGGCGATCGCCTGGGACTACGACGCCGCTCAGCACGTCATCACCATCAATCAGGCCGAGCTGTTCACCACCGAGCTCTGTCTCGGAAGCACGACGCTCGCACGATGCGTCCTGCGAGCGGAAGTGTGCGTGGCGGCATACCAGTCGGTCGGCAACGGATGGGTAGACGCGATCGACAACCGGGGCCGGCCACGTTGCCCTCAGGCGGCTGGAACTCCCAACTCGGATCTGGGCCAAGCCATGGCTGAGGTCGTCGCGTACTGGAAAGCGAACTGAACTCGAAGCAACTCTACGACTGTCCATGTCGGAAAGTGAGGGTTGCTTCCGGTCCGCTCGGGGTGGGTCGGGCCCGTTCTCTGCACCCCGCGCCGCGAACGGGTCCGACGGCGACGTGGCCGTGTCCTCCTCCGAAACAAGTGATCGGCCGACGCCATGGACCGGTGACTGTCTGGACGTCGAGGGCGCCCGGCGGATGCTCGCCGCTGCGCTGAAAGCCGAAGTCGACCAATACATGTCGAGCTGGCCGCCGAGACCGACGGGGCTGGGCGCCGCCTGGTGGTTCGAAACGGCAATCACCGGACCCGCGCCGTGACCACCGCCGCAGGCTCCGTCGAGGTCACCGCGCCCCGCGTGAACGACAGGCGGGTGGACGCGGCCACCGGCGAGCGGATGCGGTTCTCCTCAAAGATGCTGCCGCCGTGGTGCCGCAAATCGCCCAAGGTCAGTGAGGTGCTGCCGCTGCTCTACCTGCACGGCCTGTCGTCCGGGGACTTCGTCCCCGCGCTGGAGCAGTTCCTCGGCTCGGCTGGCCGGTCGGCAGCCTTTCCCGGTGATCGGAGTCCCGTGAACCTGTCTCTCGCGCGTCCCGCTCTGCGTATCGACTCCTCCGACGGAGACCTGCACCGCCAGGCCGAACGGCTCCGGGCCGTCGGGCCCCTGGTGCCGGTCGAGCTCCCGGGCGGTCTGGCGGCATGGGTGGTGACGTCCGATGCCTTGGGGCGCGCCTTGCTGGTGGACGGTCGCTTCGTGAAAGACATCACCACGTGGCACGCCTGGCAGCGCGGAGAGGTTCCAGAAGACTGGCCCCTTCGGGCCGTAGTTGACACGCCCCGGAGCATGATCACGGTGGACGGCCTGGAGCACCGCAGGCTCCGAGGACCGCTCGCGCGAGCCCTCACTCCGGCCCGGGTGGAGGCCATGCGTGGTCCGGTGGCCGCCATTGTCGGGCAACAGCTGGACCGACTCGCCGAAGCGACTGCCGGCGACCCCGGCGGGATCGTCGACTACAGCGCCCTCTTCGCCTTCCCGGTTCCCATGAGGGTCATTGGCACGCTGCTGGGCATCCCGCCCGCATGGTACGAGAGGCTGCGTACGCTTTTCGAGGACTTCTTCAGTGAAGCAGCCCCGCCGGACCGCAAGTTGGCCGCGACCCTCGGCATCCGGGAGCTGATCATCGAATTGATCGCCCGCCGCCGGGCCAGGGCGGGGGACGATCTCGTCAGTGGACTGCTCCACGCCGCCCAGGGCGAACCGTACACCGACGAGGAGCTGATCGGCACTCTGCTGGTGGTGATCGGGGCCGGGCACGAGACCACTGTGCATGTGCTCGTCCACGGGCTTCGCGCCCTGCTCGCCCACCCCGACCAGCGTCGCATGCTCGAAAGAGACCCAGCACTGTGGGCGGGAGCCGTGGAGGAGCTACTGCGCTATGACGCTCCCGTCGCTTCGTTCTTCGCCCGCTATGCCACGCAGTCGGTCCTGATCGGTGACGCAGAGGTGGGGCGCGGGGACCCGCTGCTTGTCAACTACCTGGCGATGGGCCGTGATCCCGAACGCTACGGAGAGCACGCGGACACGTTCGACATCTCTCGTCGCCCGCGCGGTGGACACAGCAGCTTCGGGCACGGTCCGCACGTGTGCGTCGGTGCGCCACTGGCCCGCCTGGAAGCCACGACGGCCCTGCCTGCGCTCTTCGAACGGTTTCCCGGTATCCGGCTCGCGGTGCTCGACGACGAGCTCCCGTACTTCCCCTCGCTCATGCTCAATGGACGGCTCGACGTCCCCGTGCGGCTCACCACGCCGTGACCGGCCACCGGGTTACCCGCTCAGTCGTTCGTCCCTCCTGTTGGCGCGGCCCGAATGCACCGACGGAGCCGGCAATGGTTGAGGGCGTTGCTGTCGAGGCCTTCTTCGGGCCGTAGCCGATGGCGAACGGCGGAGCAGGCGCGTCGAGTTGGCTTTCTAACGGTGGGTCGGCGAGAGGGGGCCGTTCTCCCGCGACTCAAGGCCGGAGGATCTCCCACACCGTGGTGCGCAGACCCTGTCGTGATGCAACACCCTCTGGCTCATTGACGGGTCCGCGTCGTCGACGCAGCTGAGTGGGGTGTAGGAGCGCTGTTGACGTAACCCCATTCCAGTCTCACTTCGTCGTGTGCCGCGTCCAGGCCGACTCCGCAGAAGGACAGCTGCGGGGTGGTCGGAACTCAGCCTGCCACCGCTCGCGCGGGTCGGGCGAGCGTGTCCTGTTCTGGTTGGTTCTTCGCGGAGGGTTCATTGAAAGGGAACGATGTCACCCGCGCATCATGAGGACAGGACACTACGGCACATGACCCGTGCGCGCAGCAGGGCAGCCTGTTGCGGGGTGGCCCTCGCCCCGCTCGCCTTTCTTCCCGCCGCCCCGGCGCCGGCCGCCCTGGCGGCAGCCACCCGTCATTGTGGTCCGCTTTGGTCCCGGGAGCGCCGACGCACAGCCAGACACCGAACTGATGTGTCTGATAGCACCATTCCAGGGCTGGGCGCAGTGTCGGCTGCCGCCGCCGAGTAGCCGGATGCCTGCTTCCGCCCCGTCCTCACACCATGCTGCCCGTCGATGTCTCACCCACTCCAGGAACGACGGACCGGCGAGCACGGTGGCGCACGTGGCGAACCGGTGCGTCGTCACCGCAGCGGACACGGCGGTGAGGCCCTGCCACGATGCTGACCGACGCGGCGGCCGGACAGCGACGTGGGCCAGGCTGGGCGAGAGCGCGAAGATCTCATCGGGGCGTTCGCGCCCTCCCGGTACCCGCTCCCCGGCCGTACAGGCCGTCGGAGCCGTCGTCGTCCATCTGCGCGAAGTCGGGGCTGTCCAGTGAGTTCATGTCACCTTCTCGATTGTGAGTTGGGTATGCCGTACGGATCCGCCGTCCGAGCCGGGGGTCGGTGCGGACGCCGCGTCCCTCGTGAATCCGTACCGCTGAGGGCTGGACAGGGAACGGCTAGCCGTAGAGCCGCGGGCGGGAGACCCCGGCGCGGGGTAGAGGCCACCCGCGACGCGGCGGTCCCCTCCGTAGCCGCCTGTTGCTTCCTCTACGACGGGCTGTGGCCCGGGCGGGAGACCCGGAGGAGCAGGGGACCTCTCCGCACCGCGTGCAAGTTTGTGAACATGTGACTCGGCGTCTGAGCCGGGCGTGCGGGGCCCATGACGGGCCCTCACGGCTGATGGGCAGCCAGAAAAGGGGTTGACCCGGGGGCGCACGAACTGCCGCGAAGGGCGCGCGAACCCAGATCGGAGTGCGACCACCCGCCCGAGTGTGCACGCCCTCCTGCCGGACTATGGCCGACGCGACCATGGGGTTCCACGCTGGCAGACCCAGCCGCATCGGTTCGGCACAGAATCCGCCGGCCCGGTCAGGACCGATGCTGGCGACGTGCCAGAACCAGAGCCGCGCCACGGAGGCCCCATGAGATCCAGCCGAATCCACCAGCCACCGATGAGGCCCCGAGCCGGAAGGGCGGTCAGCGCGCTGTGCGCTCTCGCCGCCCTGGGAACGGGACTGTTCGCCATCCCTACCGCACAAGCCGCACCCGCATCGCGTGCGCTGGTCGCAGACCTGGCCTGCCCGGCGGGCAACCAGAACGTGTCCTTCTCCCCGGGGGTCACGCTGACGCCCCGGACGGTGTCGGTCACCTACGACCTCGCCCTAGGAGTGTGCGTGTCCCTGGCCCAGCCCGGGATCACCGGTGGCACGAGCGGGGGGACCGTCAGCCTCACCCTGGACTGCCTCGATCTGCTCGGCACCTCCATGACCACCCAGACGTTCCTCTGGAGCGACGGACAGACGAGCACGCTGTCCTTCACCCGCACGGTGACCATCATCAACGGGCAGACCGTGCTCACCCTCACTGGTCCGGTCTCCGCAGGGGTGTTCAGTGGCCGATCCGCCGTCCTCACGGTCGTGGAGCCGGCCCTCGACGTCCTGGCGTGCGAGAGCACGCTGGGACTGCGTAGCCAAGCGGGCGTCACGACGCTCATCATCACCTGACAATCAGCGGTCCGCGTGCTGCCCGGGCCCCACTCGCCAGCACCGGCCCCGGTGCGAGGGTCCTTCGCCCGCTGCGGCGGGCCGAAGGAGCGAGCCGAAGCCACATTCCCCACCCACGAAGGAGCTTTGCCGTGCGTCCAACGATCAGCCGTCCCCGGAAGGCGACGAGCATCCGCCTTGCCGCTCTTGCCGCACTCACCGCCGCCCTGCCGTTCATGTCGCCGTCGGGGGCTGTCGCTGACACCGCCCTCGCCACGTGTGCCCTCGGCAGCACGACCACTACCTACAACCCGGGAGTACGTAACCAGTCGGCCACCGTCCAGGTCGATGTCCAGGGCCTGCTGGGGGTCTGCATCTCCACCGATCCGGGAGCGACGTCCGGAACCTACTCGGAGCACGCGATCGTCCCGCTCGCCTGCACCCAACTGCTCTCCGGAGGAGCCGGGTCGAGGGTCTTCACCTGGCAGGACGGCACCACCAGTACCTTCGGCTTCACCCGCGTCGTCAACGCGGTGAACGGTCAACTGGTCAACACTTTCAGCGGAAGCATCACGCAGGGGAAATTCGCGGGCCACTCCGCCACCCAGGTCGTGGCGGCGCTCGCTGACCTTACGGCCTGCCAGACGACGGCAGGCCTCACCAGCACGCAGGGCACCGGAGTCCTGACCATTCTCTGAGCCACGGCCGACGAACACCCGTGAAACGTATCCGGAGGACACTCCGTGGTCGCAGAGCGCCGCTGTTTCTACTCGTCCTCGTCCCCGTTCCCCTCGCCGCCGCCCCGGCGGGGGCAGCATTCCCATCAGCGCTCGACGCTACGTGCGCCGGCGGCAACACCACCACCTGAGCCGGGTCTGACCGACACCGCGGCCATGGTGAAAGTCCAAGGATCCATCTCCATGGACTGAGTCAGTACCGACCTCACCATGCCCCTGCTCCTCCGCGGCACCATCACTGGCGGCGGTACGGGAACCCTGAGCTGCGTGCTGCTGCAGTCGCCAACCTCCGGCAGCTGCACCATCGCCTGGACGACGGTCGGCGGCGGCCCCTGCGCGGCCAGCACGTACGACTCCACGACCTCTCTGAGCCCCGGTACCTCCGGAACCACCGTTCTGACCCTCACCGGCACTGTCACCAGGCCTCTACCGTGGCGACGACATCCCCGTCGCCACTGTCTTCGCTAATTCGGAGCTGACCGCCTACGGGAGCCCCACCGGTCTGACATCCCGTTCCGGCATCGTCACAGCGGAGTTCAGCAGCCTGCTCTGACCGCCCTGGCAGTCGCGCGGGCCTCTCTGCGTGGTCTTGGCTCCATCAGCCCTGCGGGCGGTGAGAGCTTCGTGCCGCAGTCCGCCGGCCGCGCGGCACTCGACCGCGCGTGACCGGCAACGGATGCGCCTTTCTGCACGTTCAGAAGGGCTGGGTGAGCGTCAGGACCAGCAGCCCCTGGCTGGCGGTGACCCCCTCCGAGGTTGCACAGGCGAGGAGATTCAGCGCGGGGTACGTACCGACGAGGTTGAAGATGTAGCCATTGAACTGACCGGCCGTCACCGTGCCGATGGACGTGCCCACGGTCTGGCCCGCCGGCCGGGTGACCACGAAGGTGGAGGTGATTTCAGAGTCGGCCCCTTCGTTCCAGTCCAGGATGCTGACTCCCGTGGTCACCGGTGACGACGTGGGCAGGCAGCCAGCGTCCACCGTGTAGTCGAAGCTGAGCTGCGCCGAGTTGACCGAACCGCCGCCCGTGCAGTTGTAGGTGGCGCTCGTCGTGATGTGTGTCGGACGGGAAACGAGGGTGAGGCCGGGGCTGTAGTGCTGGGTGGCTGAGGTTGTGCAGACGATGGTGAGGGGATCGGCGGCTTGGGCCGAACCGCTGGAAGTTACGAGCGCCCCGAGCGATGCGAGACTCAGCGCGAGCGGCGCGGCGAGGCGACGGAAAAGTGTCATGACTGTCCTCCGGGGAAGTGCGCCAAGCAATCGACGACCATGGGGCGTTGAGCGGCTCACTGCACACAATCTTGCGTGCGGCGTTGGCACGGGTGCCTCTGCCTTCATTCGGTGCGAGCTTCTGCCTCTGTGCTTATCCTGACTAATCTCCTGCGGTGTGTACATGGCTACGTAGTGAGATATTTAAATTCCTGACAGAGAGGGGCAGTTCGGGCCGACGGTGCTCACGGTGGAGTCCCTTCTGTCATTGGAATCTGGGAGTCGTGTTCCCGGAGAGGGAGATGAGGTTGACGGTGCCGCAGGAAGGGGCGTGTGTACCTTCTTCGATTCTGGCGCACGCCGTCGGATGGTGGGCTCTACTGGCTCTAGGATCGGCTCTGGTATTTATGGCCCATTCGAACCCTGGTGTGTCACGATGCCTACGAATAGAATCCGATGAGCAAGTTGCGAGCCCCGTGGACTTGAGGCGACGGGATCTTTCTCCACGTCCTCTCCATTTCTGCGACTACCGTTCGACAGCCGTGCCGCACGTCCTGGCCCGCCCGGGGACCAGACTTTGCGAGACCGGAGCGCTCGCCGTTTCCCGACCGGAGGGAAGGTGCTGCCGTCGGAGCGATGATGCGGCGGGCGTATGAAGTCACCGCCCGGGCGCACCCGCCCAAGGACGTCAGGCTCTTAGTGGTTAGCGGGATTTGTCGACTGGTCGGCCCCGTCGCACCTCCGCTCATCCGTCTGTCGGCCAGAAATGCGGTTCCTCCATGTTGAGTCGCCGTCGGCGGCCACTCTTTCACCGCTTCGTCCGCAACGTGGTTGTCCGGCCGGAAGGCACGTCCGTGCACGAGCCCAGCGACCGGTGGGGAGGACCCCACGCCCGTACCCCGAAGGGAGGACCCATGCCCGTCCGTCGTCGCCGTCGCGGCCGTCCGCACACATCTCAATGAGCGCCCCCTGCCGCTGCGTCGAAGGCGGTGCGCTGGACTTGACACATCTCAGCTTCGACCAGGTCGTCGAGGCCGGTTGCCTGCCCATCACGCCACCGGCGGCCACCACTACCGCCAGGCTGGACAGGGACCAAGGCGCGCGCGAGGGGATCACCTTCACCTTCGTCGTGACGCGCCCGGTCGGGCAGACCGTCGCTACGACCATCGGCACGGTCGCCTCGGGACCCGTTCGCCGACTAATCGTCAACCAGACCGGAGTGTTCCCGACCCTCAGACTGCGCGGCCACCAGTGGCGTAACGGAGCGTAACAGGGCTCTCGGCATCATCCTTCCCCCATCTCAACTGAGGCTGACGATGGGAACGGCCCCGCCGTCCCTGCCGCCGGCGACCATCACCCCCGGACTTGTGAAGGAATCCACATGCACTTCGTGAGCGGCGTTGAACCTTCGTACGAACTCACTTTCTCGGACGTCTTTCTGCTGCCCCAGGATTACGTCGGGGGCTCGCGCCACACCGTGGACATCACCCCCACTGACCCCCTGCCGACCAGGCTGCCCCTCGTCGCATCCGACATGTTGTCGGTCACCGGGCGGCGCACCGCGGAAACCTTGGCCCGGCGCGGAGGCCTGGCGGTCCTCTCCTACGATCTGCCGGAACACGAAGTCCGGCGATGCCTCAGCGCCGTGAAGTCCGCGCACCCCCTCTGGCAGTCCGCACCGGTGACGGTCGCCGATGCCCGCGCCGGTGACGTGCGCCACCTCGCCGACGCGCACGGCCACGGGTGCGTCGTCGTGACCGACGCTGCGGGCAACCAGGTCGGCACCGTTCTCGCCGGTCGGCTCCGAAGCGCGGGAGGACACGAAAGGATGGGCGATCTGGTTGTCGAGCCCCCTGTGCTCAGCGTGGAAGTCTCCGCGCGGGAGGCCTTCGCGTTCCTCGACGAGCGCGGTGCCGACCACGCCCTGGTCCAGCGGCCGGGACATCCCGGGACCATCGCCACACGCCGCGGAACAGTGCGCTCCCTCGTGTTCGCCCCCGCGCTGGATGCCCGGGGCAAGCTGCTGACGGCAGTCGCCGTCGGGATGACCGGGGACGCGGTGGAACGCGCCGGACGCTGCATCGAACACGGCGCCGACGTGGTCGTCCTGCACACACCGCACGCGGCACAGGGCCCGGCCCGGGACACGGTGGCCCGCCTGCGTGAGCGCATCGGCGACCGTGTCCTCGTCGCAGGAGTCGCGGTCACCGGGGAGGCCACACAGGGCCTGATCGAGGCGGGAGCAGACGTGGTGAAGGTCGGACTCGGCGGTGGGGCGATGTGCACCACGCGGATGATGACTGGGGTGGGCCGTCCCCAGTTCACCGCTGTCCAGGAGTGCGCGCGGGCCGCAAAGGAATACGGATGCACCGTCTGGTCCGACGGTGGAATTCGCCATCCACGCGACGTCGTCCTCGCCCTGGCCGCCGGGGCCTCGTCGGTCATGGTGGGCTCCTGGTTCGCACGGACCCTCGAAAGCCCGCCGCCACTGAGGCGCGACGCGGACGGCGAGGCGTACAAGGAGTGCTTCGGGATCGCGTCGCGCAAGGCAGTGGCCGACCGCTCCTCCTCCATGGCTCCGATCGACCGCGAGCTGGCCGCGTACTTCGACGAAGGGCTCAGCAGTAGCCGACTCCGGGTGAACCCGGAGGAAGCCGGCCTCGAAGACGTCATCGACCGCATCGCCGCCGGGCTCCGCAGCGGATGCACGTACGCGGGGGTCACCTCTCTCTCCGAGCTCGGCGAGCGCGCGGTCATCGGCCTGCAGTCCGCGGCCGGCTACGCCGAGGGTGCGCCGCTGCCCAGGGGCTGGTGACCGTGCGACCACGACACCGGCTCGTCCTGTGGGACATCGACTACACCCTCCTCGACGCCGCCGGCGCGACGCGTCTGGCCTTCGCCGACGCCTTCCAGGACCTCTTCGGGCGTCCTCTGCGCGAACAAGTCCTCATGGCGGGCCGGTGCGAAGCGGCCGTCGTCCCCGAACTCCTGCGGCGCAACGGTGTCAGGGACCCGCACCGGCACGGCCCGGACTTCCTGCGAGCCCTGGGCGCCCGGGCAGATCTGGTCCGGGTCCACACGGAGCGGCACGGCACTCTGATGCCGGGAGCCGACGGGGCACTGGCCGCCGTAGAGCGCCTGGCTGGGGCTGTCCCGAGCGTAGTGACCGGCAACTCCAGGTCCACCGCCCTGGCGAAACTATCGGCATTCGGCCTGGACCGGCGACTGTGCTTGGCGGCCGGGGCCTTCGGCGACGAGGCAGCCGAGCGGGTCCGGCTCGTGCGTCTGGCGAGGGAGCGCGCCGAGAGCGCTTTCCCCCGAGCGACGGGAAGCTGGGCCACCCCAGTCGTCATCGGCGACACGCCCGAGGACATGGGAGCTGCCCGCGACGGCGGGGCGATCGCGGTCGGCGTGGCCACCGGGGCGCACGGCCGCGCGGCACTGCGGTACGGAGGTGCGGACCACGTTCTGGACAGCCTGCTCGACCTGGAGCCACTGCTCGGACTGATCCGCCTCACTCCCTCCCGCACGTGACCCCGGCTGAGCCGCGGGTCACGATCGGGCACGGTCCGTGGGCTTTCCACGGGCCGTGCCCGATGTTGCGCAATGCTGCTTCCGTCACCGTCAGAGGGTGACGGTGAGGGTCGCCACTCCGGTCTGGGAGGCAACCCCTGTGGACGAACAGGCCGTCAGGCTCAGTGCGGGAAGGACGATCACCCGCGTCGCGAGACTTCCTTGGCCCAGCCCCGCGGTGACCGAGCCGAGCGAGGTCACCGTCGTCGTGCCGTTGAGCGCCCGCACAACGTTGCTGAGGGTGAAGGTGATGGTGGAAGTCTGGGACGTGTTCCACGTGTACGTGGTCACCGCGGTGTGGGCCGGCTGAGCGACGAGCAGACAGCCCGCGTCCTCGGGGAAGACCGCGCTGGTCGCCCCACTGGAGACCCCGGTGGTCAGCGAGATACAGCTGTAGTTCTCCGTGACACTCGCCAGAGTGGGCTGGGTGGTGTTGGTCAGCGGAGGGCTGTAGGAAGCCGTTTGACTGCCCACGGCGCAGGTGATGTCGACGGGTGTGGCGCTGGCCGCGGGTGCGGCGGCGAATCCAGCGATGAGAAGACCGACGGTGAGGATCGGGGTGAGAAACGCGCGGAGTGATTTCTTCATGATTGCTTCCCCTTCAGAGGTCCGCATGAGAATTGATCACGTGTCGGCCCGGTGTGGGATTCGTGGCACCTCTGCTGACCTGATTGACGTTCCGGGCCTGGAGTTGGCGCTAATCCTATCTCTCGTTGGTGACAATTAACCCTGGCGGGAGCATGATGCGTTCACGCTGTGCCGGTGACCGGGCTGCGGTGAATCGACTGAAAATGCGTCGATCCTATGGGTGTCGCACAGGCGGACACCCGTGCAGGAGTCCGGTCTTCCACTGGCGGCACGTAGCGTCTCGACGCTCCCTTTCCTGCTCTGACGGCTCATTTCTCACACGGTGATCTCCTGTTCATTCTCCGGAACGGAGAAGTGAACGGTCAGGGAATTGGCAAACGAACGTGGGAACATGACGCCGCGACGGAAATTTCTCTGTGTGCTGGGTACGGGGCCCCGCGGTATACGGGCCAGGCGGACGCGCCCTGCCAACTGAAGGTGTCGATCAGTCCGAACTCTTCCGGGCGGTTACGGCCGTTGGACGGTCCGTTCGGAGTCTCTCTGGCTTGGAGTAGGAATCCTTTTGGCGAGGAGGTATCCCGGGAGCGGAGACGCCACGCGTATGACGCGTGGACCGACTGTGGCTTCCGTGCCCTTCACGGGCAAAGCCGCGCCGCGACCTGATGGGATTCCGAAGCGGGGTGGCAGCCCGTCGCCGCACGTTGGCGGGCAGGGTGGACCAGTTCGGCGTACCGGCCACGCGCCCGCCCCGGGAACGGATGGCGGTGCGCCCGAGTTGGTTCAGACGGGCGCGATGATCAAACTGTTGACGACGCTGTTCGTCTCACTGAGTCCTCCGTTGAGGCATGCGGTGAGGTTGAGGTTCGGCTCTACGGTGACCTTGGTGGCGAGCCCGCCTGATCCGAGGCCGGCGGTTACGGTGCCGATGCTGGTGACGGTCACCGTTCCGTCCGCGGCCCGCAACGCGGTGCTGCTGGCGAAGGTCACCGTGCTGGAGCTTGCGTTGTTCCAGTTATACGTCACGGAAATCGAGGTCAACGGGCTCTGTACCGAGGCCAGGCAGCTGGTCGACGGCGCCGATGCCGAGAAGGTGGCAGATCCACTGCTTACTCCGCTGAGCAGGGAAACGCAGCTGAAGTGCTCGCTGATGGCGAGAGAGGTGGCGGTGGGAGTGTATGTAAGCGGCGGAGAGTAGATGGTGTTGCGTGAACCGGTCAGGCACGTGATGTCCGTGGAGGCCGCTCCTGCCGACGCGGGAGTGACGAGCAACCCGACCATGGAAAGACCGAGCGTCGTTCCGGCCACGGCAAGTCCATGCCGTCGTCCGGCCGATCTATGTGAAATACGCACGATCCATCGCTCCTCTGGTTGATCCGGAATTGCGGCTTCCGCTGTCTCGGCGCGTCACTCGGGCTCATGAAGCAGGGTCCGTGGCGAAGACCCAGGGGGGCCGTGAACTGGTCCGTGGCAGGCGATCCGTCCCCCTCTCGCATGGAGCTCGTAACACGATCTTGTTGAAGTGCGCTGGTGGGGCATCAATCGGTGTGATGACGCGGCCGTTCGTGACGGTGTGGGGACTCGCCTATGGATCGTGGGCGTTGATCGGACCGTCGCGGCTTCCAGGGCGTTCTGTTCGTCCTCTTCGGCGACACAGCGGGGGGACTCCTGACCTCGGAGCAGGGGTTCGGATCGGACAGGCCTGCTGGCGCCACCTGGATCGGTGGCAGCCGGCAGTCAGAGCCAGGAACACGTCGGCCGTCCGGCTCCGTCCGAGGTGGTAGTCCTTCCCGCCAGTCAGTCGGGTGAACAGGCTCAACTCGGCAGCTCAGGCCCAGGATTTAAAAGGATGGAACCCGGCGCTCAACTGCATCAGTGGAACAGAGGTGAGCCTGTTCGCAGAACCATGCACAACAACCTCCATCACCACGGAAACATGGCCTTCGGAACGGGCCTTCGGGCGCGGAGCGCCCAAGGACTCAGCCGCCGTGGCGGCGCCGTGCGCTCACACGTCAGCAGCCCTGTCCTCCGCACGGTGCAACACCCCGCACTGCAGTGTGTACTTCTCAGTGGAGCACTGTGATATCTGGTCGGCCAGCAATCCAGGTCGATGGATGCCGTGCGCTTCACGCGACCGTGTGCCCTTGTGAATGGTCTGCACGGTCGCAGAGGTCACCGCGGGCTACGACGCCACCGGGCAACAAGACGCGCACGGCGGGAGCTTCGGTCCGTAGCGCCGCCGCCTCCGCGTGCAGGGCGCGCCCCGAGACGTCCAGAACCGGGCATCGGGAATCGGATTCGTGCGCCATGGCACTCCTCGGTCGGGTCTGTTCGGTCCCCGGCCGGGCGTGGCCGCGGGACGAGCCACAACGGGTCCGACGTGGTGTCCCGGCGCTCCGGCCGGCCCACGGCCGCCACACTCTTGTGATGCCGGTCGGACGGGAGGGAAACGGCGGCGGTGTGACGTGGGCGGCGTTCTCCGTACGGGGGACCGGGGGCGGGGCTGAAGGGGCCTCAGGTGCGTCCGCGGGTACGGGGGAGCCGGCGGGCACGGGGGAGTCGGGGCAGGAGCGCCCGGCGCGGGCTCAGCGCCCCGGCCTTCAGGTCGCGTCCGGGCCGCCCGGCCGCAGCGGCAAAGTGGGCACCCGCCGGAAGCGGTAGGGCGTCGCGGGGGCGCCGGGAACGGCCGTCCACACGGTCGCGTTCTCCGACGCCAGGAGGCATGCGACCACCGAGGCCGCCACGTCGTCCGGCGTCTGGACAGGGATGCCCTCGCGGAGCAGTTCCGGCAGCACATCGGCGAGGAGCGGGGTGTCGGTGAAGTAGAGGCAGAGCACCCGTAGGCAAACCCCCCGGCGTAGGGCGATTCCCCCGCCCGGCACGACTCGTGCCGCGTCGTTCAGACGCCCGCCTCGACGCGCCCGGAGCACACCGTGACGCCTGCCTGCGAGAAGAAGACACGCCATCGGGCGAACGCACTCGTCCCGGCGCACGGAACGGCGTGCACCTGCACGGACGCGTCCAGGGTGCAGAGCCGGGGGAACGACAGGTGCAGCGCGCGCACTCCACCGTACGGGGCGCACGGACCAAGCACGAGCTGCCGGGCGGCCTCCGCGAACAGCCGTCCCGTCACGTGGTCCGCGGACGCGGGCAGCAGGTAGGGATGCGGCCCGGCCACGCGTAACACGGCATGGGCGCCGCCCCCGTCCTCCCGCTCGACCTGCGCCAGAACTTGGTTCTCCGGCCGGGATCTGACCTGTCCCGCCCAGGCACTGGGCTCGACCGCAACAGGCGGCAGGTGCCCGGCCCGGAGGACCCCGGCGCCCCTCCAGCTCCGGTAGAGAGCGCTCTCCATGACCCCCGCACCGGTCTCGCCGTCCGCCACCACCTGTCCGTCCGGCGACCGGAGGACGCAGGAGGCGACCACGCGCCGGGTGCGCTCCGTCCGGCTGGTCCGGAGCTGTTCGACGAGGCACGTCGCCAGCAGTCCCCCCGGGAGGCGCCGGAGCGGCGGGCAGGTCAGGACGCGGCTGCTCGACGAGGTGTTCAGCGGGACCTCCCGGGGCCGCAGCAGCCCCGAGTGCTGGAGGGTCGCGTAGGCGCACTGCTCCACCACGGAACGGATGAGAAGGGCGTCGTCCGGGAGGCCGTCACGGCCCCGGTCGACGAACAGGTCGTGCGCTTCGGGAACCCGTACGCGGAAGGAGAGCCCGTTCGGCAGCACGGCCTCGTGGACGAGGAGGACGTCGTCGGAGCGCCTCACACCGGCCAGGGCGGCGGCCACCTCGGTGCCCGGCGCCGGGCCTTGCAGCCGGGTGATCCGGCATTGTTCCGGCATCGTGCGCACCTCCGTGTTCGGGGCGAGGACTGCTCAGGACGAGGCGACAGGCCCGGACCTCGGGTCCAGATACGCCAGGTGAGCCCGACGGACCGGTGCCGTCTGCCCCTGGACGAGCAGGAACAGGCTCTCCCTGGCCAGCCGTTGCGCCGGGTGGTCCAGGTCCGTCGTACGGCCGCCGCCCGCGACGACCGCCGCCGTGGTCACCGTGCGCAGCAGGTCGAGAGCGCGCAGCCGCAGGGCGGTTCGCTCGGGAACACCGTGGTCCGGTGCGGGATGATCAGCCAGGGCGTAGGCGCGCCGGCGGACCTCCGCCAGTCCGGCCCGCAGCCCGCGCGCGGTCACGGCCGCCTCCGTACCGGTCTCCTCCAGCACCCGCAGAGCGGCCTCGGCGACGCCGAAGACGGCTGGGGAGACGTTCGAGGAGTGCGCCAGGTCCGTATCGGCCCACCGTTCCCTCGGTACTCGCAGGACGACGGACTCCGGCGGCACCCACAGGCCGTCCAGCCGGAGCGAGACGGTGCGGGAGGAGGACACGGCGACCAGTCGCAGGGGGGCCGACGCGCGCAGCCCTTCTTCCCCGGTTCCGGCGAACGCGAGGACCACCTCGTCGTCGGTGTTGACCCCGGCCAGCAGCATCACGTCGTTCAGCCCCCAGCCGGTGTACCAGGGGACCGTGCCGTCGAACCGCCAGCCGCCCCGTTCGGCGGTGGCCCGTACCGGGACCCGAGGGAACGAGCGGACGTGGGCGTAGGCGACGCCTGCCAGCAGCCTTCCGCTCGCCAGTTCCGGAAGCAGCCGCTCCTTCGCCGGACCGTCCGACGCGGCGAGCAGCCGCAGCGGGGCCTGGTGCTGGGCCTGCACGAACCAGGTCGTGCAGCAGCCGGTGGCCAGGGTCTCCTGGATGTCCCGCGCGACCCCGTCGGGGACTCCGGCGCCCCCGTACGCCTGCGGAGCGCTCGCCCCCAGCAGCCCGGAGGCGCGCAGCGCGTCCAGGTGGGCGGTGGGAAGACCGTCCCTGTCGACGCGCTGGGCGGCGGGGGCCAGCAGATCCTCCGAGAGACGGCGGGCCCGGACGACAAGTGAGTGGTTCTGTTCGCCTTCCATGTGACTCCTCGGTCGGGGTGGGCGACGGGGACAGCCCGACCGTACCCACTCACCGCCCGGGAGGAGGCGAACCAGGAAAGGTGCCGCCCGGTCGGGGGACGGGCGGCGCTTCGGCCCGACCTCCGGACCGGAGATGTCCTGGCGGCAGCCTCGCGCCGCGAGTTCACGAATGCACGAAGTCGCTCCCGGTGCCCCGAAGTCGCGGTCCCGTCCCACCCCCCGAACTCCGCCCGGCTTGGTTCAGTGGCGTCTGGACACCCCCGCCGCGCGTGCCCCGTCCGGTCTGCGGCGGGACACCACGCACCGGACGGGCGGGATCCGTCCATGCGGCTCCCGCCCGTCGGAGAGGAACACCGATGAGTGTGATGGACCGGTTCCGCCTTGACGGCGGCCGAGCGTTGGTCACCGGCGCCTCCCGGGGTATCGGGAAGGCGGTCGCCGAGGCATTGGCGGAGGCGGGCTGCGACGTTGCCGTCGCGGCCCGCACCCTCCCAGCCCTCCGGTCCACCGTGGCGGCCGTCGAGGAGCGCGGGAGGAAAGCCGTCGCCCTCGACGGCGACCTCGCGCTTCCAGAGGTCGCCACCGGACTGGTGGAGCGGGCCGCGGCCGGGCTGGGCGGACTCGACGTCGTCGTCCTGAACGCCGGTATGCTCCCGCACGACGACGATGGCGCGGTGCTTCTGGAGCCGCTGCACCGCGCGGACCCGGAGGACTGGAACAGCGTCATCGCGGTCAACCTCAGCGCCACCGCGACACTCGCCGGTGCCGCCCACGACCACCTGGTCGCCTCCGGACGGGGAAGCCTGATTCTCATGTCGTCGATCGCAGGGGTGGCATCCCTGCCGGCGCTGGAGGCGTACGGAGCTGCCAAGGCCGCCCAGCTTTCGCTCGTCCGCAGTCTCGCCGTCGGCTGGGCGAGGCAGGGCGTCCGCGTCAACGCCGTCTGTCCGGGCTGGACCCGCACGGACATGACCGCCTTCGCCACCGGGTCCGACGCACTGTCCGACTGGCTCACCAGCCACGTCCCGCTGGGACGTTGGGCCACCACGGACGAGATCGCGGGCGCCACGCTCTTCCTCGCGTCACCGGCGGCCTCCTACGTGAGCGGGCACGCCCTCTTCGTCGACGGAGGGATCACCGTCCCCGAGATCGGGCTCGGAGGCTTCCCCAAGCCGCCCTCGCCACTTGCCGGGGACTGACTCCCACAGGGCCCTCTCCGGCCGGCCCGGGACGCCGACAACGGGACCGTTTCTGGCGGTCCATCAGCAGAGTGAGGGCGTCATGGCGCCCTCCGGTGATACCTCGTGCGGGTGCCCGAGGGCCCGGCCGGTGCGTGATCCCGTCTCGGCCTTGGGCCTGACGAGGGGACCTGGCAGAGCCGGCCGTGGTGTCGCGGTGCCGTGAAGCCCCGATCCCCGCATGGTGATGGTCATGCAAGATCCGTTCAACTATTCGATGGCCTTCCCTCCTCCCGGGCCGGCAGTCCGGGCCGGGGCGGGACGCGGCCCCCTCCTTTCCGGTCCGCCGGTGTCCGCCTCAGCGCAGGAGCGCTTCGGCGTGAGCGAGGAGGGCCCGTGCTTGCGGGTGCCGGCCGTGCGGGCGCAACTTCCCCTGCATGGAAACCAGCAGGCGGTGCGTTCGGGGGGACCGGAGGGTGGGGTACCCGTCGACGAAGACCTGCCACTGCGCGAGGGCCTGTTCGAGATGGCCGTGCAAGAGGAGGATCTCGGCGAGGCGCACGTGGGTGAGCAGTGCCGCGCGGTGTTCGCCCGGCACGCGCGCACGGAGTGAGGCGTGCAGGGCACGTAAGGCGCCGGGTGTGTCCTTCAGCGTGTCGAGCGTCTGCGCGCGCTGGTAGTGCAGTGCGCCCTCCGGGTAGCTGGTGAAGGGGCCGGGAGGGGCGTCGGCCCCGTCGGGGTGGAACCGTTCGGCCCGGGCGAGCGCGTCCAGCGCGGCGCGGCCGTCGTGGTGGGCCTGCACGACCGCGAGATGCGCGTATGCGTAGCTGCGGACGGCCGGCGGGGCGTGGTGGGCGTGCTCGACGGCCCGCTGGGTGAGGTGCAGGACAGCGGGGCCCCGGTGGCCGAGGCTGGACGCGTGCGTTGCCATCGCTCGCAGCGCGATGGCCACGGTCGCGTGGTCGCCCGAGTCGGCGGCCAGGCGTGCGGACAGCTGCTGGTAGTGCTGCGTCGCGGCGTGCCCGTCGGCGTCGATGCAGGCGTCGGCGAGCAATAACGTCAACTGGGCAGCGCTCGCGAGAAGCTGACGATGGGCGGTGTCGGATGCGGGGGCGCTCAGCCAGGCGGTGACGGCGTGTGCCAGGTAGGCGGCCAGGGCCGGCCTGATCGCCTGCCCTCCGTGCTGGGCGATACTGGCGGCGAACAGCTGTGTCATCGAGAGGAGCTGGGTTACCTCCGCGCTACCGACGCGGCCGGTAGCCGGGCCCGGGGCCGTCCTGGATGGGCCGAGCGGCCCCCGGAGGTCGGGCAGTGACAGGGCGCTGAGGCGGTACGTGCCGGCTTCCAGCAGGTGGACACGGGACGGGTCGAGTTCGAGCTCGACGAGCAGCCCGAGGCGGTGCAGCGGGTCATCCTGCCAGGACAGGGTGAGCGGGGCTGCTGGGGCACGGGTGAGTCCGGCCTCCTGGGCCGTGATCTGGCGGCCCAGCTTCCGCGACAGCGTTTCGAGCAGGAAGGTGGACGCGGGGGGCCGGGGTTGGGTCCCGGCGAGCCAGCGCGACACCGAAGTGTGGTCGCACAGGACCGGTCTCTCGTGTTCGGCTGCCACCAGCCGGATGGCGCGGGCCAGTTGGGAATGGCTCCAGCCGCTGCGCCGCACGAGGGCGTGCAGCTGCTCGTTGGGCGTGCGAGGCACGGCCTCTCCTTCTGGAAGAAAACCTGTGTCCCAGGGTGTTTGAGGTGACCTCGGCATCCGACGGCCCGGTTGGACCGGAACATTCGGCTTCCCGCAAACGTGAGGAGGACTTCAAAGGTTTTCTCCGGAAACGGCCCGCACGGATGCCTCTGGGTACGAGCCGAGGATCCGGACGCGATCGCTCTCCCGCCGGAGTCGGTCGAGGGCTTCACCCAGGGGCGCCTGGTCCCGGTGTCCGGCGACGTCCATCCACAGGTACCCGTCTGGATGGTGCCCGCCCGGGTGCAGGTCCTGGACGTGCACGCCCGACACCGCGAGTGAGCGGACGACGGTGAGCAGAGGGATGCGGGAGGCGGGCACGACGAGTGTAGTCAGGTCACGGCCGGTGGGCGGACGAGATGGCGCGGCACGAACGACCCGGAGGAACCGGGTGACCGCGGGGGGCGTTCCGGTCAGGTTGTCGGCCAGCGGATGCAGCCCCAGGCGCTTGGCTGTCGCCGGAGAGCACAGGGCGGCCAGCGACGCGTCCCCTTCCCGGGCCACGGCCTCCGCGCCCGCGGCGGTGGACGGGGCGGCGGTGCACCGGACTCCCGGCAGGCGGGCGGCGAACCAGGAGGCGCACTGCGCGAACGCGTGGGGGTGGGTGTGCACCGTGCGTACGGCGTCGGGCGGTCCTGGCCGCACGGTGGCCAGGACCAGGGTCACGGGAAGGCGCCGTTCACCGGTGACGCTCAGCGGAGCACCGAGTGCGAGGGCGTCCATCACCTCGGCGACCGGGCCCGCCGTGGTGTTGTGCACCGGTACGGTCCCCGATGCCGCCCGTCCCCGCCGCACGGCGTCCAGCACGTCGGTGGCGCTGTCGAGGAGGAGCACGGGGCCGCCGGAGCCGGCGAACTGCCGGTGGGCGACGCCGCTGTAGCTGTCGGTGGGACCGAGGAACGCGTCCGGCGCCGAGGGCCTGCCCACCGGCAGAAGCTCACCCCGCGACAGGCGCAGGAGGCTGAGCGCGATGTCCCTGCCCGGCGGACCGAACGCCTCGTGGTAGCGGCTGATGACGTACATCTCCCGCCCGGTGTCCGTGCGCGTTCCGCCCTCGGCGAGACGTTCGTTCTGTATTTCCTCCGAGACCGTCCGGCGCTCGTTGATGAGCCGGATGAGGCGGGCGTCCATGTCGTCGATGAGTTTTCGTCTGCGGTGGTGCCCAGAGGGTGAGGGCTGGTCGGCCATGGTGAGCTCCGTGGTGCTGTGGTGGTGAAACGGCCGCGGCCGGGAATCGGCGGTTCAACCGCGGTTCGGGCCCGTGTCGTCGAGCGGTGGCGGCGTGCCGGTGCCCCGGGGTGCGTAGGTTCCTGCCCGGTGGTCGTGCAGGGGCACGTGCTTCCATCCGGCGTCGTCGGCCGGTCCTGCGCCGGGCAGGCGACCGGATTCCGGGTGGACGGCCGTGATCCCCGTCAAGCAGCGGGCGGCGAGTTCCTGGTAGGTGGCCGTGCCCCTGGCTTTCCACTCCAGCTCGTCCGGGGTGAGCTCCCGTACGATTCTGGCGGGCACCCCGACGGCGAGGTGTCGTTCGGGGACGACCATGCCGGCCGGCACCATGCAGCCGGCGCCGAGGACCGCCCCCGCGCCCAGTTCGGCGTCGTCCATGACGACGGCATTCATGCCGACCAGGACGCCCTGGCCCAGGCGGCAGCCGTGCAGGACCGCGCCGTGCCCGACGTGTCCGTCCTCGCCGACACGCACCTCGCGTCCGGGGAAGCAGTGCAGCACGCAGTTGTCCTGGATGTTCGCCCCCTCGCCCACGACGACCCGGCCGAAGTCGCCCCGCAGACTCGCCCCCGGGCCCAGGTAGCAGTGGCCGCCTACCCGGACGTCGCCGGTCAGCACACTGTCGGGATGGACGAAGGCGGTCGGCGATATCTCGGGGAAGCGCCCTTCGAAGGAGTACAGCGGCATGCGTGGTTCCTTTCGTTCGCTGTCAGCGGTCGTAAGGGCCCGGTCCGGGGCCCGTGCCCGCGCGGTCGCCCGCCACCACCCGCAGGCCGAGGACTTGGCCCCCCTCGCAGAAGGCGAGCGCGACCACCGGGCCGGACGGGCCGGGGCCCTCGAAGACCGCCGCGGCGCACTCCTCACCGAGCCCGTACACCCGCGGGTGGACACCGGTCGCCAGCGGCTCGAGGAGAGGAGCCGTTTCGTCCAGCAGTTCGGGCCCGCCGAGCACGAACTCGGCGGCCGGTCCGTGGCGCACCGAGTCGAGGTCGCGCAGGAACCGCACCAGGGTGTGACGCGCCGTTCCGGCGGTGCCTCCGGCACCGGCCTGACCGGCCGCGTAGGTGCTCTCGGTGAGCACGGTCGTCGCGACCACGCGACCGTCGGCGACACGGATGTCCAGGGCGTCGCCACCGCCCTTCGCCGGGCCCGGCGGCGTGCACAGGACGAGGGCCCGGTCCGGGGCGAGCGTGTACACCGCCGTGCCGGTCCCCGGCCGCAGCGCCGCAGCGAACGCCCCGTCCTCCGGCGAACTCTCCCCGTTGGATGCCCGGCGTCGCGCGGTGTCCAGCGCTTCCAGGACGACCTCTCTGGGCGACGGCTGCGGCGGGGAGGCGATGTCGGCCTCGGTGAAGACCTTCTCGACGGTCGGCAGCGCGCTCACCGCCCTCGGGAAGCCGGCGAACGCGGCGCACTCCAGAACAACTTCGACGATCTCCGCCGGGGCGACTCCGGCGGCGAGGGCCGAGCGGGTGTGGACGACCAGCGGTGTTCCGCACACCCCCGAGGAGACGATTGCTGCGAGGGCCGCGATCTCACGGGCCCGTGCGTCGAGGGCCCTGCGATGGTGGAGGTGCCCGTACACGGTGCCCACGGCGACGCGGGCCAGCTCGGGGGAGAGCGCGAAGATCGCGTCGAGGCGTTCTCCCCCGTTCGGGAGCAGTCCTGCGAACGTCTCCCGGCCCCGGGCGTACAGTCCTCCGAAGCCGTCGTCATGTCCCGCGCTACCCACGGTCGCCGACCGCCACTCCGGTGCGGAACCGGCTGAAGTCGGGCACCCGCTTCTCTGCGAATGCGGTGTACCCCTCCCGGGCTTCCGGCGTGTGCCCGAAGAGGCTCAGGGCGTCGAAGCACGCCCGGCCCAGCCCCGCGATGTGCTCGGTGTCGGCGTTCAGTGAGTGCTTGAGCACCCCCAGCGCGGTGGGGGAGAGGGCGCAGCACCTCCGTGCCCACTCGATCGCGGTGGCCACCACCGCGCTGGGCTCGACGACCGCGTTGACCAGACCCCAGGCGAGAGCGGTGGGTGCGTCGACGCGGTCCGCGAGGAGCAGCATCTGCCGCGCCCGCTTCTCGCCGACGACGCGCGCCAGGAAAGCGGAGCCGTAACCGGCGTCGAACGATCCCACCTGCGGGCCCGGTTGGGCGAACACAGCCTTGCTGCCCGCGACGGTCAGGTCGCACACCAGCTGCATGACGTGCCCCCCGCCGAAGGCGTAGCCGTTCACCGCCGCGATCACGGGTTTGGGACAGGCCCGGATGTTCCGGTACAGCTCCTCGGTGGCCAATGCCCCGGAAGCCCCGGATCCGTAGTCGCCCTCCCGGGCACGGACTTTCTGGTCGCCTCCCGCGCAGAAGGCCCGTTCTCCCGCTCCGGTGAGGACGACCGCCCCGGTGGCACGGTCGGAACGGGCCGTGTTCACCGCTGTGTTCAAATGATCGATGGTGTCGCTGGTGAAGGCGTTGAGGCGGTCGGGACGGTTGATCTGAATGACCGTCACCTCACCGCCCCGCAGGACGCGTACGTCCTCCATGTCGTCGATCAGCGCGAAGTCGGGACTCTCCAGTAAGTTCATGTCACCTTCTCGCTCGTGGCTCGGGTGCTTCTGAAGGGGCCGCGCGACCACGGACCCCGCGACCGGCCGCTTTCGGATTCACTCCAGCGGGGTTCCACCGCGAGCGTTCCTGGCCCGTCGGGACGGGGAGGGAGGCACCCCATCCGGGCGACGTTCCGCGCGGGGTGGAGTTCACGGCCGTATGCGGCGGGCCTTGCTGCTGCAGGCCCGCTGTCGCAGTCGCGCCCTTCAACTACACCGGGCCGAGGGTCCGACCGGGAGGTCTGGAGAAGCCGTTCTCTCCGCACCGCGCGCAAAATTGTGAACATGTGACTGATTGGCCGAGCTTGTGGGTCAGAAGGCGGGTTCGCGGCCGACCAGCCGCTTGGAGCGGCGCGAGACGTGCGGAGACGAGCGGGGAGCGCGCAACGCCACGGGCTGCATGCGGATCGGGCTTCCGTACGCGACCACCCGTGCGGAAGCGCGCTCCCCCTTGTCGGGCTATAGCCGACACGTCGACCCGAACCCAGGCTGTCAGGTCCGAGCCACAAGGACGACGCGAAACCCACTCGGTCCGTCTGGTCCACCCGCAACCCACGCTGTAGAGCAGCCAGATCCGCGCCAATGGGGAAGCATCGTGAGATCCAGTAGAACCCACCGCCCACCGAACAGGTTCCGCGCAGGGAGGCTGGCCGCCACTCTGTGTGCCCTCGCCCTGGGCGGCGAAAGCGGACGTTCCCGACGCTGACTACGAGGCGGTCGAGCCGCAGACACCGGTCGATGACGCGGCGACCTCGACCGTCCAGGACGCCCTCGGTGCGGGGGACATGGTCGCCGTCACCGAGGCGGACGCGGTGGTACCCATCGCGGTGGATGTCCCGGCCGAGACCCCGGCGTCGGACGTCCCCGCCGTCGCTGCCGACCCGGCCGGCAGCTGGGGCGTGAAGGTGGATGTCCCGCAGGACGTCAGTGGCGAGCCGCTCGTCGACGACCTGGTCGTCGTGGTCACCCCGCCGGCCGACAGTGAGGCCGCCCCGGCCGTCTCCGTCGACTACGGGGCCTTCAAAGAGTTCTACAGCGCGGACTGGGCCGAGCGGGCCGTTGCGGTGGTCCTGCGTCGGCCTACCGTCGGCCCGCGGCCGTCAGCGGACGCCCGTCGGCTCTGACCGCACGGACGCATAGGGCCCCGGCCTCGAGCACGGGCGGCAAGGAGGGTGCCCACGGCGCAGCCGTCGCCGAGGTGGAGACGGTGGGTTCCGCACTGCACGGCGGTCGATGTCGGCCAGCCACTGCGCGCACGTGAAGCGGACTGCCAGTCGACATCAGCCGTGATCTTCCCATTCGGCCGCGCAGAAGCGTGCTTCGCTGACGACGGCATCACCGGCTCGGGTGGCCCGCACGTACATGTTGAGCTCGGCCGGCCCCATGTCGCCTCCGCATCCGATGACCAGGCCCATTTCGTCGTTCTCCGCACGCTGCATCAGCGCACCGTCGATGGCAACTACACTCCCGCCGATCAGGTCGAGGCCGTCGTAGGGGATCTGGGGGCCGGTACGTCCGTGCACAGTCACGGCCCCCAGAGTGGGGACACCGCCCGGGTACCAGTAGTGCGCGGTCAACCCAGTTTCGGCGAACTCGTCCTCCCTCAGATACCAGTGCCCGGATCTCCGGTAGACGGCGTAGGGGAAGTGACCCTGACGGGCTGCCGGTGTTTCGCCGCCCAGCGCGGCAGCCACCTGCAGCGGGTTCATCCCGAACCGGAGCGGCCCCACGCTCTGGAGCGGTGTCCACTCCCAGCGCGGCCGGCCCCCCACGGGCCGCACCGGCCACGCCCCGGGATTGGCCGGCTTCTCGCGGACATCCCGCCAGGCAACCACTGGGCCGGCCCCGTACGGATCCCCGGCCAGCTCCGACGCAACCAGCAGCGCCCCGCTGATCACCCTGTCCGACCGCTCCAGATACCCCTCGGCGTGCCGGACCCACTCCTGCACGGTGCCCATCGACACACCCCAGGCCTCGATCTCCGGGTCACCGCTCCAGTTCACCCGCACCTCCGCGCCCTGCCGGTGCGCCAGTTCACCGATGTCCGCCCGGACTTCGGACGGTGCCCGGGCTATCAGCTCGACATCCCCGACCCGCACCTGCGGCCCGCCCAGCCCGTCGATCGCCACCGCGACCAGCCGCTGCTCCGGTCCGTAGATCGCGGTCACGCACTCGTCGCTGTACTTCTCCCAGCGTCGTGACTCCATCGAACCCTGGATCACTGGGGCCCTCGCCCCGTCCAGGGCCGCCTCGACTTCGTGGGGACTCATACCGAACCGCAAGGGACCAACCCCAGCCAACGGATCCAGCACCCACTGCCGCCGATTATCAGGCTCCTTGTTCCACCAGCCCATGACAATCCGCCCCCTGCCTCCTACGCAGCACCGCACGGCGCCGTGATCTTGCGGCCACCCTAAACAGCACCACCGACACCTAGGGCGTGGGCGATGCCTCCCCGTTCGGCCCTCTCCACGCAATGCCTACCGTGAGGAGCCGTTCGCCCGGGGGCGCCGACGAGGGAGAGGCCGGGACGCGGGGCGGTGCCAACGCGGCCGGCGAGATCGGCGTCAGCCTGGACCGCCTGCAGGATCCGGTCCCAGGTCCCGTCCGCCGACCAGCGGCGATGGCGCTCATAGACGGTCTCCCAGGACCCTGTAGCGTTCCGGCAGATCACGCCACGGCACCCCGGTCCGGACCCGGAACAGGATCCCGCTCACCACCAAGCGGTGATTACTCCACCGGCCGCCGCGACGACCCCGCGGCGGGAGATGCGGCTCCAGAAGTGACCACTCGTGATTCGTGAGATCCCCCCGACCCATACACGAACTAACGAGCGACCGATCGGAAGGTCACATGATCCGCCGGACAGCACCTAGTGGACTGGAACCGGAGACCATCGGCGACGTCATGAATGGGGCGACAAGGCCGTCGGATTCGTCAGCTACGGGGGTGTGGGCGCCGGCACCCGAGCGGTCCAGCAGCTCAAGCAGGTCGTCACGACTCTGAGGATGGTACCGGTGCTCGAGTCGGTGAACATCCCCTTCGCGATGCAGAAGGTCACCTCCGGCGGCGAAGTCGTCAAGGATGCCGGACTGGAGGAGGCTGCGACGGCCATGCTCGACGGGCTGGCACGAACGACCGCGAAGCTGCGGCCCGCGAACAACTGAAACAAGTACGACGAGCAGCGCGACGGCCCGCCTACAGGCGCCTCAGTCCGTCACCGCGAAGAAGGGCAACACCCCCGACTCCATCGCCCATACGGCATACGGAGGCGCGTAAAGTTCAACCAGCCCTTCGAATCCGGCAAGCCGCTGCTGAGCGGCCCCGGACAGGATTTACATCGGACAGGTCCTCCGAGTCGTCTGATGTCGCGGCGGATGCGGGCCCGGCTCCACCCCCGAGCTGTATGCGGAGGCAACTCCCGCCCGTGTTCGGCCCTGCTGGAACGACCGGCTACGCCGCCGGCTCACTGAATTCCCCGTCGACGACGGCGACAGTGGCAAGGGTTGGCGCGGCTACGTCGATGTGTGACTGGTAAGCACGATCCTGCGATGAAGAGGGTCGGCCGCGCACGCTTGCTGCCCGACCGAGCCCTATGCGTCGTCGGCGTCCGACGTGCCATCGCAGGGACCACCGTGATCGGTGCGTATGCGGGCCAGGAGCGAGCGCAGGGTGTCGCACTCCTGCGGGGTGAGGTCGGCGAAGAGGTCGCTCTCCACGCGGCGGATGGCGTCGTCGAATTTGCGGACCGCGGCCGTGCCGGCGTCGGTGATCTCCACGATGTGTCGACGTCGATCGACCGGATCCCGGCGTCGTCGTACCAGGTCGCGAGCCTCCAGCGCGTTGAGGAGGGTGACCAGGACGCTGGGGTCGACCCCCAGACGGGTTCCGAGGTCCCGCTGGCTGAGCCGGCAGTCATCGAGGTGCATGAGCACGATGGCATGGCGGGGGGTGACCCCGGAAGCAGTGAGCGCTTCACGGATCCACGCCTCGGTGACGCCTCCGTGCCGTGCCAGGAGCAGGGAGAGGCGTGACTCCGGACCTGCGGCTGTGACCGCTTCCTCGCAGGTGGGAGCGCTGATGGGAGTGCTGGTGACGGAGGCGGTGCCGCCGGATTGTTCGCGGGCCATGGTTCGACCGTAGCAAGCACGAGAATGATTGGTTGCCGTGAATCGTTGATGGACTTACATTATCTGTCGCGGTTCACTATCTGCTGTGTCGTGGCCTCGGGCCTTCTGGGCCGGTCGGCGGTCCACGTCCCCACCCACTTTCGGAGTTCTTCATGTTCATCGCCTACGTCGTTGTCGCTGTCCTGCTCTCCTTGCTGCTGCTCGTGTCCGCTCGGGGCGACATCACCCGCGACCCGAAGATCACGGATCAGCTCAAGGCGATCGGAGTGCGCGACAGCTGGTTCCTCCCGCTGGGCCTCATAAAGATCGCCGGCGCGCTCGGACTGCTCGTAGGTATCGCCTACCGGCCGCTGGGCATCGCTGCGGGGATCGGTGTCGTCCTGTACTTCCTGGGTGCTGTGATCACGCACCTCCGGGCGGGTGACAAGAAGGGTGTGGGCGCGCCCGCAATCATCATGCTGTTCTCCGTGGCGCCTCTGGTGCTGGGCATCGCGTCGGCCTGAGGTCCTCGGCGGTCTTTCCGGCCGGACGCGGTCGGACGCGGGGGGACGCCCTGCGCATGCGGACGGTCCGTGACGGTGCGGGGTGGTGGATTCAGCCTCAGCGGTCCTCGATCCCCCTTCGGCGTCGGCGGCCTGAGCGCGGGCCTCCCCAGCACCTCCGGAGGGGGGCTTGCACCGCCTGCGTCACTGCGGGGGAGCAGGCTGACCGCCCACCACGCGCCTTGCCGGTTCAGCATCCCTGGTGCCTCTCGCTCCGACCTCGGCCGTAGATCTGCCTACCGGGACTCGCGGCGCACGGTGAGGATCGCGACGTCGTCGTGCGGCCCCGTAGAGCCGGCGAAGGCGCGGGTGTCCTCGTACAGGACGCGGGGTGCGTTTTCGGCGGGCGAGACAGCCGGATCGGCCAGTCGGCGCTCCAACGGGTAGAAGGAGCCGTCGCTCGCCCGGGTCTCCGTGACGCCGTCCGTGGTGAGGAAGAGTGTCGCGTTGTCGGGGAACGGGAAATGTCCGACGGCCACCGGCTCGTCGGACAGGGCGGCGAGGCCGAGGGGGAGGCCCGTATCGAGCACCGGGGCGGAGACAGTGCCGTCCTTCAGCAGGTACGGGGGAATGTTTCCGCAGTTCACCGCTCGGGCCTCTGTACCGCCGTCGATGGAGATGACCAGGGCGGTGACGAACCGCTCCTGTTCGCCGGCTTGTAGCGCATACCGGTTGTGCAGAGCGACGGACGAGTCCATGGCCACGACGAGTGCGGTCAGGTCGGACTCCCGGTGTGCGGCCTCCCGGAACGATCCGAAGACGGCGAAGGCAGTGCCGACCGCCGAGAGGCCTTTGCCCTGCACGTCACCGATGAGGAGCCGCGTCCCCCAGGCTGTCTCGACGGCGTCGTACCGGCTTATGCCCCCGACCTCAATCCACAGGAGGGCATTTGGTCCCTGGTCAGACGCGACATCGGCAACCTGGCCGCCGCCGACCTTGGACAGGCTACCTGCGCCGTGAAGCGCAAGCTCAAGATGCTGCAGTACCGGCCAGAGGTGATCGACGGTTGCCTGGCGGGCACCGGACTGACTCTCGATAAGTGATCGACATCGCGTATTGCAGACAGCTCGTTATTTGGATGCCGCTGCCTTCCGGCGGTGAGGTGCTTGAACTGGTGAAGCAGGGCGCAGGTCTGCTCAACGGTGTAGCGCAGTTTGCCCGGGGCACGGAAGGCGGGTGCGCGGCGGCGTGAGGTGGCGTGCAGGATGCCGGGTCAGCCCTGCTCCCATCGAACGATGGTGTCGCGGCACACAGTGGTGTGGTCATCTGACACGAGCAGGACGAGGTTGCCGGCGTGGTCGCTGTACTGGACGAGGACATTGACGCCGGCGTCGCCGAGCATGCGGGCGAGCGCGCCGAGCTGTCCGGGCTTGTCCTGGTCCAACCGGGTTATGACGACATCGCGCACGACGGTGGTACCCAGCCCTGCGGCAGTGACAGCGGCCAGGGCAGCGGGGCCGTCGTCGACGAGGTAGTGGGCGACAGCATGCCCGTTGCGCGTGAACACACCGCCGCCTTCCAGGCTCACCCCAGAGCTGCCGAGCGCCTGGCCGAGGTCGGCCAGCGCACCGGGCCGGTTCGGCAGGTGGACCTCGATGTCCTGCAGACGGGCGCTCACGGTGCCACCACGGTGGTGGTGACCTCAACGCGGACCGACAGGCTGTTGGCGATGTAGCAGTCGCGGTGGGCCTGCACGGCGAGTTCTTGGACCCTGCTCTCGTCGGTCCCGGCGGCAACCCTGACGGTCACGTGCAGATGGATCGCGGCCAAGCGGACGGGCTCGGCGGTGAGGTCGAGGCGGCTGGTGGCCTCGTCGTCGTAGGCCAGGACATCCACCCGAGCCCGTGCGGCGGCGCCCAGGAAAGACAGCATCTGACAGGACGAGGTGGCCATGACCACGAGCTGTTCGGGGTTGAGCCGGTCGGGGTTGCCGCGGAAGGCCGGGTCCGCGCTCAGGCCCACCTGGGTGGTGGCAGGCGCAGCGACAGCGGTGTGGTCGCGCGAGTAGCCGCGGACCCCGGTGCCGGTGGAACCGTCCCAGTGCAGACGGGCCTGGTAGGTGTGTGTGCTCATGACCGAACCCTAGGTTCGGCACGCTTCGGCGCCGACCGAAGCGTCGTCGTCGTATCGTCTCTTCCATGAGCAGAGACCGTGACTTCACGAGCGTGGGCAAAGCGCTTGCCGCACCCGCGCGCTCGGCGTTCCTGAACCTGCTCATGGACGGCACCAGACGGCCGGCGGGCGAACTGGCCCAGGGGGCCGGGGTGAGCGCGTCGACTGCCTCCGAACACCTGGCGGTGCTCGTCGCTGCCGGCCTGGTGACGTGCGAGTCGAGCGGGCGGCGCCGCTATTACTCGCTTGCCGACGCGCAAGTCGCCACCGCCCTGGAAGCGCTCGGCGTCCTCGCCGCGCCGACGCCCGTTTCGGGGTACCGACGAAGCCGCCAGATGCAGCACCTGGCCGCAGCGCGGTTCTGCTACGACCACCTCGCCGGGCAGCTCGGCATCGCGCTGACGGATGCCTGGACCCGTCAGGGATGGCTGGCCGACGACGAGTCGCTCTCCCTCACCGGGGCCGGCGCTGACGGGCTGCGCGGGGTCGGGGTGGACGTCGACAGCGCGATCCAGGCCCGTCGCCCCACCACCCGGGGGTGCCTGGACTGGACGGAACGACGCGCGCACCTGGCCGGGGCCCTGGGTGCCGCAGTCGGCAGACGGTTTCTTGAAGCCGGATGGGTGGTGCGGCACCACTCCGGGCGGGGCCTGAACGTCACGCACAGCGGTCACGACCTCGTGCGAGAAGCCTGGGGGATCGACCTGGCCGATCCGGCCGTGCCAGCGCGGTGAACCGGCGCCACCATGATCGTCGCGACACCGTGATTTCGAAGCCGTGTCGAACAAGCTCAGCGCCTCGGACTGGCCGGCGGCAGGCGCAACGGGCCCACGCCTTCTTCATCCACCACGGCGTCACCGTTCCCCATCTTTCGATGTGCGGCATTTGCGCAGCCAGCTTACGGTGACCGACATGACAGCTACGGTAGACCTCGACACGGTCGAACAACCGGTTCGGCTGTTCGACCCGGACAAGGGTATTGCCCGGAGAAGGGCTACACCAAGAGAGGCGTGGCCGAGCAGATCTTCCGCCTCGGCCTCCTGCTCGGACTCGCCGAACGCGACGAGCAAGAACAGGAGTACGGCTACCTGCCCTATCCGCCGGAGATGCCCGGCGATCCCAAGCGCGTGCAGATCAGCCTTGCCTGCTACGACGATGGATCGGGCGGTGGAAGGCCGGTGACCGACGTATGAGCGGCGAACAGACGCCGCCGACGGGCGACGACCCGGAGCACACCGGGGAAGGCACGTCCGACGCCACGCCCGCGCGCTCACCACATGGCGCCCACGGCAGGCCGCCTAGCCCGCGCGACAAGTGGCACACCTTCCGGGAATCGCCCTATTTCCCCGCGATCGTGCTGCTGTTCATCCTCGCCGCCACTGCGGGCCTCTTCGCCGGCTCCTACACCTATGCCATGGCCAACCCCACCCCGCACCGGATCCCCGCCGCCGTGATCGGTGTGCCCGCCTCGCCGCGCGGCACCGAGTTTGTGGCGGGGATGGATAGGGCCCTGGACTCCTCGCTGGTCCTGCACGAGTACGACACGATGGCCGGGGCCGACGAGGCGCTCCAGGAACAACGTGTCTTCACCATCCTGCGCGCCGACAACGACCGGGTGCGCCTCGATGTCGCCGGCGCCTCCGGGGCCTCCGTTGCCCAACTCCTCGCCGAGGCGGGGGAGAAGGTGGGCAAGGCGGTCGGGGTGCCGGTCACTGTCCGGGACGTCAAACCGCTCCAGCCGGGCGACCCACGTGGACTCGCGCTCTTCTACATCTCGCTCGCCGCTGTCATCCTCGGCTTCGTCGGGGCCATCCAGCTCAGCATCCACGCCCGCACCCTGACCCCGCTGGAACGGATCCTTTTCACCGTCGCCCACGCGCTCCTGGGTGCTTTCGCCATCGCCGCCGTCGTGGACTGGGGACTCGGCGCACTCGACCTGCCGTTCGCCCAGTCCTGGCTGATCCTGGCGTTCACCATGTTCACCAGCGCCATGGTCTTCACCATGTTCAACACCCTCATCGGACGCTGGGCGATGCTCCCGACCTGGGGTGTCATGGTGCTGCTCGGCAATCCCTCCTCCGGCGGCGCCGTCTCCTGGCCGCTGCTGCCCTCCCTGCTCGGGCACATCGGCCGCTGGCTGCCACCCGGCGCCTCCGTCAACGCCCAGCACACCGCCGTCTACTACCAAGGGCACCAGTTCCTCTTCCCTTACCTGGTACTCGCCGCCTGGGCCCTCGTCTCCTGCGCCGTGTTCTGGACCTGGCGCCACCGCCACCCCGGCGGCCGGCCGAAGCCCGCCGAGCACGCGGCGGCCTCCGGCTGAAAGCCCCAGGCAACAGACACGACGTCATCCAGCTTCTGCTGGACGCGGTACCACCCGAGGACCTCGGTGCGGCGCGGTGGGCGGGAGGTCGGTGACGGTGGTGCGGCGGCTGGTCGCGCACGTGGCGACCGCGGCGAGGGTGGCTCGTACGGGTCTACCGGGCCCACGATCGCGCGGCATGGCGTGGCAGGAGCTGGCTACGTGGCCCGGTTAAGCGGCCGGTCGGGGCGGCAAGTCCGGCAGGGCCTGGCGTCGGCACGGTCGAGTGCTGCGCGTGCTTCCCGGGCGGTCGCAGGCCGGTAGGGGCCTTGGGCCCGGCAGTCCCCGCGGTGCACGAGGAGAGAGGGGCCGGCGCCGGCGTGGAGGGGCTTTTCCACCTTCCAGTCCGGTGCGACTCCGTGTTGCTCGGTCGGTATCCCGTCGTAGGGCTGTCCGTCGACCGGCTCGCAGAGGACGGCGGGTGCTCGGAATGTCACGGCGGCGGGCAGGACCACGAGTCGGCCCTGCTCGCCGCTCTGGTTGGGCAGGTGTATTTGGAGGTCGTACCACCAAGTCTTGTCGGCCTCCTTCCGCCTGCCTTTCACCACGGCGTACAGGTGCTGCCCGTCCGGGAGTGTCACGCCGACCAGGGGCCGTCGGCGTGCGGAAGTTCGGGACCCGCGTCGCTGGCGCCGTCACCCGTCACCCGTCATGAGGATGGACAGTCTTTGCCGCTCATGCCGGGCCGCCGTTCTGCTCAGGGCGTCGTGCCTGTGTTCTGAGTTCCGCCCGGGCCGCCGACATGCGGCCGGTCTTCGTCTCCCAGAAGGGGTGCCACCAGACCTGTGCGGTCAGCCTGAGCAGCCGACGGCGCAGTGCCGTGTTCTGGGTGGGGCGGCAGGAGGCGAGTGCACGGTACGCGGCGTGCCGCTCGTGCTCGGTCCGGACGAGATCGTCGGGGAGGTGGTCTACGGTGGCCATGGATCGATTAGAGCATGTGTTCGAATTTGTGTGCATCTTGACGGCCACGGCGTCTCTGTGCTGGTGCGCCGGAGCGCGATAACTGTCACCTGAGCACGGCATCTGTCACCACCCCGACTGCGGTCTCGCGCTGTCAGCGGGGCGAGAGTGTCCTGGCGCAGTGAGTTGTCGGATTCTCACTGCTTCTCGTTCGTGGTGCTGGATTCTCGCCGCGTCGTGTGCTGAGCGAAGACGTTTGCCCCGGGCCCACCAGTGGGTTGACGCAGAGGCTGGGGAGCGCGGCGCGGGGCCGCGACCGGACCCCCGTTCCGGTCGCGGCCCCGCGCGCAGGGGTGCTGAGGTTGGTCACGAGCCGCAGCAGCCGCCCGCCGGCGCCTCATCCACCACGGTCGGGGCCGGTGCGCCGACGGTGAGCTGGACCAGGGCGGGTTGCGGCGTCATGCAGCAGCCTGCGCTGTCGGTCTGGGCGGCGGCGGGGTCGTCGAAGAGCCCGGCGCCTCCGCAGACGCCGGTCTCGGGGAGGGTGAGTTCGACGCGGTCGGCGGCTTCGAGGTCTCCGGCGAGGGCGGCGGCGACGGAGCGGACCTGTTCGTAGCCGGTCATGGCGAGGAAGGTCGGGGCGCGGCCGTAGGACTTCATGCCGACGAGGTAGATCCCGGTTTCGGGGTGGGCGAGCTCGCGGTGGCCGTGGGGGTAGACGGTGCCGCAGGAGTGCTGGTTGGGGTCGATCAGCGGGGCGAGGGCGGTGGGGGCCTGGAGGCGCTCGTCGAGGCCGAGGCGGAGTTCGTCGAGGAAGGACAGGTCGGGGCGGAAGCCGGTCAGCACGATCACTTCGTCGACCGGGTCGAGGCGGCGCCCGTCTTCGCCGACCAGGACGAGGCGGTTGTCCGTGTCGCGGTCGATCGCTTCGGTGCGGAAGCCGGTGACGGCGTCGGCGTGCCCGTTGTCGACGGCGGCCTTCGCGGCCAGGCCGAGGGCGCCCCGGGCGGGGAGCTGGTCGGCGCTGCCGCCGCCGAAGGTGGAGCCGGAGATGCCGCGGCGCAGGATCCACACCCCCTTCGTGCCCGCGCCGTCTGCGGAGGTGGCGAGGTCGGCGAGGTAGGCGAGGGTGGTGAAGGCGGAGGCGCCGGAGCCGATGACGGCGGTGCGCTTGCCCGCGTACCGGGCGCGGACGGCCGGGTCCTTGAGGTCGGGGACGCGGTAGGTGATGCGGTCGGCCGCGGCCTTCTCGCCGAGGGCGGGCAGTCCGCTGCCGCCGGCGGGGGACGGGGTGGCCCAGGTGCCGGAGGCGTCGATGACGGCGCGGGCGAAGATCCGCTCCTCGCGGCCGTCGGCGCGGGTGAGGCGCACGACGAAGGGCTGCTGGTCGCGGTCGGCGTCCACGATCCGGTCGCGGCCGGTGCGCGAGACACCGGTGACCCGGGCGCCGAGGCGTACCCGCTCGCCGAGGACGTCGGCGAGCGGCTGGAGGTACTGCTCGGCCCAGTCGCCGCCGGAGGGGTAGGTGTCCGGGTCGGGGCGGGTCCAGCCGGTGGGCGCGAGGAGCTTCTCGGCGGCAGGGTCGAGGACCTCGCCCCAGGTCGAGAAGAGGCGCACGTGCGCCCAGTCGCGCACCGCCGCGGCGGCGGTGGTGCCGGCTTCCAGGACGAGCGGTACGAGGCCGCGCTCGGTGAGGTGGGCGGCGGCGGCGAGCCCGGCCGGGCCGGCGCCGATCACGACGACCGGCAGGTCCGCGGTGGTGGTGGTCATGGCGGTGATGTCCTCCGTGGCGAGGTGGTGCGCATGCTGTTCCGCGACAAGCGGGATGAGGTGATGCGCGGCCGTGGCCAGGGCCCCGAAGATCTCGCTGCGCTCCCGAGGGAAGGAGAAGCTCCGTGTCGCCCACCGTGCCCGGCTTCTGCGGCACATCTCCTTGATGCCGGTCCCGCTGAGGTCCGTGCGGGGCAGAGCCAGCGGCTCCAACCGCACGAGCAGACTGCTCAGGTCGGGAGGGGCCGTCACGGGCACGGGCAGGTGCGCGAGCACGACCGGGCGCGCCCCGCGTTCCACGAGGATGAACTCCCTCTCGCGCAGCAAGCGGACGGCCCTGGCGACGGCATTCTGGTCGGACACCATGGCCACGGCCAGCTTCGCCCGCGCGGGCAGCTGGGACATGGGCGGGTACACCCCGGCCCGGATCAGCGTGATCACCCAGTCGGCGATCTCCGTCGATCGGTCGAGGAGCCTGGTGCTGGGCGCGGGCTGGTTGGCGAGCGCGCTCATGCTGCCGCCTTGGGGATGGGACGGTGCGGAGCGATGATCTGCCCGTTGGGCAGCAGCTCGCCGGTGTCCTCGAAACACAAGGCACCGTTGCACCGCCTGCCCCACCCCTGCTCGGGTCGATAGACGACCAGGCGGGCCGCCTCATGGGCGGGAGACTCAGCGACAGGACAGGGCGGTTGATGCGGACACATGGGAATCCCCGGGGATAAGGATGGTCAGGAAGCGGTGCGGCGGGCGGGGAAGCCGGCAAGCTTCCCCACTCACTCGCTCTTCGCGAGGGTGGAGTCGATGGCGCCGGAGGCGGAGATCGGAGCAGTGTTGAGCCGCGGGCGATCCTCCCGGCGACCGGGGTGCTGTGCCCTCCGGCAGAGGCAGAACCGTTCCCCGAGGGCCCCCGTCGGCGGCAACCAACGGTGAAGGGCGGCACACGACTATGCGTCGCGGTGAGCGCCGGCCGTACCGCTCAGACGCTGGCCGTACCAGTGAGGCTCATTGACCGACGCTCCCTCAACCGACGGGGAACGGGGGGTCGCGGCCATCGCCGCTCGCTCCTCCGCGCTCACCATGCGCACCCCATCGAACAGGCGACGTTCCCAGAAGTACAGCTCCCGCTCCGGGAAAGCCGACTCGGCTCCGCGATCCGCGTCCACGGCTCAGAGCTCCCTGACGCCGACGAGTACGCGGCCGAGCAGGTTCGGGTCGTTACGGGGGCGTCCGCGCTCGGTCGAAGGCGGCCGTCCCATCGACTGTTCCCGGCACTCACGCGCAGCGGAAAGACCGACCTCGGCCCACACCACCTTGCCGGGGAGGCCCGGGACCGGGTGGTGGCCCCAGCGGTTGCTCACCGCGGCAACGATGAGGACCCCCCCGCCCGCTCGTCGCCTCCACCCCAGGCTCCGTCAGCACGGGCGGCCTCGCGTCGTGGTCCCACACGGACACCCGGACGGCATCACCATCGATCTCCAACGCCAGCTCGAAGGTCTGCACGTTGAACTGCGAGGAGTAGATGGACACCTCGCCCGCCTCCTTCGGGTGCCGTACCGCGTTCGTGGTCAGCTCCGAGACGATGAGCTTTACCGTCTCGACGACCTCGGCCGGCACTCCCCAGCGGGAGAGGACGTTGGTCGTGTGGAGCCGCGCCAGTCCCACGGCGTTGGGGGTGTCGGCCAGCTTGAGGGTGTCTCGCGGGGGTAGTGCCTCGGACATGGTGCCTCCCGAGTCGGGAGAGGAGCGCGGGGTGCCGCTGACTCTCGCTTCGTGTGGGGAACCGCCTGATCCCGGGTCGACGGCTGAGATGGTGAGCTGCCGTTCCGGAGTCGTTTCGGCACCAGACCCTTTGCGTCGATGCCGGCTGATCGCCGCTGCAACGGTTGGCCCAGAGCCGGGTACGTCCATAAGGGAACCGCTGCGATGCCCTGGTCAGAAGGGTGCAGGCAGGATGTCTTCGACCATGAGGGTTGGCACGGTTGTACAAGGGGTGCGCAGATGACGAACACCGGGCATGACTTTGAGCGACAGGGAGGGACGGGGCAGTTCGCAGGACGTCGCTTCGTGGTGACTGGGGGCTCCAGAGGGTTGGGCGAGCACGTAGTGCGCCTGCTCCTGTCAGGAGGAGCGCGGGTGGCGACGTGCGCCCGCCGGCCTGAGCACCTGGAGACGCTCCACAGCTCGCTGAACGCCCCGGCTGATCTGTTCGTCCGGGCCCTGGACGTGTCCGTGCCCGAGCTGCTGGAGCGGTTCGTGGAGGACGCAGTCTCAACGCTGGGTGGGCTGGACGGTGTTGTCGCATGTGCGGGAGGGGCGCAGGGACGGGGGATCGCCGAGGCGTCTGCCGAGGACTGGGCGGCTACCTGGAGGATGAACGTCGGCCACGTCGCCCGGCTGGTCTCGACAAGTAGTCCGCACCTTCGGGAGGCGGGAGGCGGATCGATCGTCGTAGTGGCCTCGGTCTCCGGATGGAAGCCTGGACCGCAGGCTCAGTACGGTTCGGCGAAGGCGGCCCAGATCCACATGGTGGCGTCCCTGGCCAGAGAGCTGGCCCCCGACGGCATCCGCGTGAACGCGGTCTCGCCGGGATCGATGCTCATCCCAGGCAAGCGGTGGGACCGGATGCGCCGCGAAGACCCTCTGGCCTTCGAGCGGTTCAGCGCGGAGTTCCCCGGGGGCGAGCTGGTACGGCCGGAAGAGGTGGCAGATGTGATCGCGTTCTTGCTCTCTGACCAGTCCCGAGCAGTGACTGGGATCAACCTGCCTGTCGACAGGGGCCAGAATGCACCGACGCCGGAGGGGTACTGACCGTACTCGTCAGGCCGCTGCGCCGAGTATCGGCCTCGCTTTCCGCTCGAAGTCACGGACGGCGGCTTCACCTCGGTGAGGGGCGAGCCGCGCGCGGAAGTCGCGTAGCGCCTGGACAGACCGCTCGCTGTGGACGCCGACGAGTAGATCGACGGCATTACTCGCGGTTGCGACCGCCTCGTCCAACCTGTTCTGCTGGAGGAACGCGGTCGCGAGCACCGAGCGGCTGATGGCCTGCCGACGCCGCCGGTCGCCGTTGGCTTCGACGGATGCCAGGGCGAGGCGCTCGGCCTGCCCTGCTTCACCGAGGTCACGGTGGACCAGAGCGGCCTCGGCTTCGAGATAGTGATGGTCCAGGAAGCGGACCCACGGCGACTCCTCAGCAGGCCCCCGGCTGGCCTCCAAGCCCTTGTTGGCTGCCAGGAGAGATGATGTCGCCCGCTGAGAGTCGCCCAGGACGGCGTATCCGCGGGCAGCCATGGCGTGCAGGCGCATCAGCCCGAGCGGGCTGCCCGCGGACTTGACCGTCGCGATGCCGGCTCTCGCAAGGGCGACTCCTTCAGTGGGGCTGCCGAGGCTAGTAGCGAGGTGCGACATGCCGGCCAGGATCTGTCCGCCGAGCACACGGTCGCCGCCCTCGGCACACAGCCTCAGCGCCTGAATCATGTAGCGCTCCGCGAGTCCGTAGTCGGCGGAGTCGTACGAGCACCAGCCGGCCATCGCCGCCAACTTCGCGGCCGAGGTGTAGAGAAGCCGACGTTGGTGTGAGGGCATGTTGCGCTGCTGGAGCATGGGGGAGAGTTCGGTACTGAGGTAGTGCACGATGCTTGCTCGAACCCCACCACCGCCAAACCGGTTGTCCATCTCGTCGAACATCTGGATCATCGCCTGGACCTGCTCGACGGGGCCGCTGTCAGCGACCACGGCGAGACGAGGTGCCTGCTCGTCCTCCAAGAGCCAAAGTATCCAATGCCGTTGGGGATCGACGAGGGCAGCCGCAACGTACGGCACAGCGCCGAGAAGGCTGCGCCGCGAGATGTCCGTCGACCCGAGCTCCGCGAGCGTATGAAGTGTTTCACCCACATCTTCACGGTACGTCAAGGCCCGTGCGACCACGGGACGCTGCGACTGCTCGGCGAAGCCGATGTCCGCAGGTGATACGAGGCGGCCTAAGAACCCGGACACGGCTGCGGCGATGAACTCGGGGGTGCGGCCTCTGGGGGTCATTCCTCGCTGTAGCCATCGGGACACCGATGCCTTGTCGTAACGGGATACCTCACCCTGGTGCGCGCCCAGTTCGTTGACCTTGCGCGCCAGGGCGGCGTGCGAGCAGCCGGCCTCCTCCAGCACTGCCGCGAGCGCGGCGTTGGCCTCGCCGCTCTTCTTCGAACTGCTCATGTGCTGATGATGCCTTGTGGATCACTCTGCGTCCCAGTCTTCGGACACAGAGCCATGGAAGTGCAACCTCCGTACAACCGAACAACCCCGTCACTCCCTCCTCCCGAGCCGTGCCAACACTGACACTGGAGGGGCTGTCGGGCCCACGGGCCTTCCCGGCGACGACGCCGCTGGAGAGCCACCGAGCCCTCGGCACTGGAGGGAGAACCATGCAGCCTGTAGTGATCTTGGACTGCTTCACCGTCGAGCCGAGCGGTCTCGGCGTACCGCCCTACTTGTCGACGTACGTTCGTAACGGTTGGTCGGCACTGCGGCGGGCTCGGCCGGACGCCGAGGTCCGGTACGTGACCATCGACGACGTCCGCTGGTGCCTGGCCGGAGGCGAGCCCACCGTCGAACCACCCCTGAGCGACCGGCTCACCTACTCCACCACCGTCAACCGGGACAACGCTGTTCAGCTCCTGCGCGACGCCGAGATCGTGCTCGTCATCGCCGGAGACGCGGTTCCGTCCGTCCATCTCCATGCGGTGAACGGATCGTTCGAGGAGATCGCCCGAGCGCTCGCCTGTGCGCGGGGCCGCCGGTACCTGCTCGGTCCGCTGTCCACCTACGCCTTGGACTCACCCGCGGAGTACGCGGGGTTGTTCGACGCCGTCCACACCCACACCGTGACGGCCCGCGACCTCCTGCTCGGCAGCCGGCGTCCGGCCGACTACGAGCAGATGCGACGCGAACGCGATTCGTTCGCCGGCCTCGTCGACCAGATGCCCTGGCGCCCGATCGCCGAGCTGGAGCTGTACCGCGGCTGCACCCGTCGTAAGTTCTGCGATTTCTGCAACGAGCCGGCCAAGTCACCCCTCGTGGCCTTTCGCGAGGTCGACGACGTCGTCGACGAGGCGGCTCAGCTCTACGTCGCCGGCATCCGCAACTTCCGACTTGGTCAGCAGACCTGCTTCTTCTCCTACCGCCACCGGGACGAGGACGCGATCCGCGCCCTGCTCAGCGGCATCCGTGAGCGCTGCCCCGAGCTGGAGGTGCTCCACATCGACAATGCCGACCCGCTGGCTGTCGCTGCGCCCGTCGGCTTGCGCATCGCCAAGCTGGTGGCGGACTTCTGCACCGAAGGCAACTGTGCGCCGATGGGCATCGAGAGCTTCGACCCGGCCGTCATCGAGCGCAACACCCTCACCTGCACGCCCGAAATCCTGGTGCGCGCTGTCGAGCACGTGAACACGGCTGGTGCCGCTCGCGGCCCCGGTGGTCTACCGATGCTCCTTCCGGGCCTGAACCTGATCTATGGCCTTCCCGGGGAGACCCACGGCACCCACGTGGCGAATCTTCGCGGCCTGGCCGGGATTTTCGACGCCGGCCTGCTGTGCCACCGGACGAACGTGCGTCTGGCGAGGGCGTTCCCCGGCACCCCGCTCGCCGCACTCGGTGATCAGACGCCGTTGCCATCGGCCGAGCACTTCGCGTCGTGGAAGGCGGACATCGATCACACCTGGGATCAGCCGATGAAAGAGCGGGTGTACCCGACCGGCCTCCGTGTGCCCGGCCTCCACTCCTACTTCGTCAGCGAAGAGGGCACCTACTGGCGGCGGCTGGGCTCGTACTCCATCCAGGTCGTCGAGCGAGGCACGGCGGTGCCGCTCGGCACCACCGGTGATCTCGTGGTGACCGGCCACTTGCCGCGCATGATCTTCGGAGAACGCGTTGCATCTGCTTCCTGACGGGACACTCGCGACGCTGGAGGCCCTGGACGCGGTGGCGGACCGCACCGTCCGCGCGGGTCTGCTGCTGCCCTGGGCCAACGTCGCCGTGGAGACCGAGCTGCCCCGCCTCGGCCTGCGCCACACGATCTTTCACCACGCGCGGCTCGTGCCCGCGTCCCGGGCGACGGCGATCGACGCCTCCTTCTGGCACGGGCTGCGCGAGGCATCGGCCCGGGCGCTGGACTCGTTGTCGCACGTTCCGCTCGATGCGGTGATGTTGGCGTGCACGTCGGCCGGTTTCACCGGCGGTCCGCCGCTGCCGAGCGGCACGGTCACCGCCTTCGACGCTCTCCTGCGGGCACTGACCGAGGCGGCCGTGACGCGTATGGTCCTTGCCACGCCCTACCCGCGCCCGGTGACCGAAGCCGAAGCCGAAGCGTTCACCAAGGCCGGCATGGAGGTCCTGGCCCACGCGAGTATGGGCCTGACCGACGGGTACCCCGACGTCACCCCCGATCAGGTGCTGGCCCTGGTGGAGCGGCTGCCTCAAGCTGCCCTCGACGCGGCTGGAGCCATCGTCCTGTCGTGTACGGGGTGGCACACCCTCCCAGTGATCGCCGAGCTGGAGCGCCGGTTCGGGAAGCCCGTGCTCTCGTCGAATCTCGCCATGGCGCTGCTGGCCGCCCGAATTCCTGCTGGAGTCGGCCTATGACGATCGAACGTGTGAAGCCGAAAGCAATCGAGATCCGTCGCGTCCACCGACTCGTTGCCCGTGCCGCCGGCCTGCCGGACGTGCGAGCCGAGGTGGAGGCCAATCACGACGAGAACCGCTGGTGGCCGACGACGATCAGTGACCCGCGTGTACGGATGCTCGCCGCCGGCTGGTCCACCCGGGTCTCCTACCGGATGGTCGACACGTACGCCGGAGTGATCAAGTCAGCGGAAGCCCGCGGCTTCGACGACCTTGTCGCGAGCACGGACGCCGAATTGGCCTCGATGGTGCGCTCCATCGGCCTGCCTCAGGCCCGGATCGACTACATGCGCTCGCTGGCCGAGCTCCTCCAGTGCTGGGAGAAGGAGGGGATCGATCCGACGGTCGAGTCAGCGGATCTCGACGCCCTGGTCCTCGACTTCGCCACCCGGGTGCGAGGTGCGTCCTTCAAGGTCGCCCAGTGCGCACTGCTCACCGCTCGCGGGTACCACTGCGGCATCATCCCGGTGGATTCCGGCATGGTCGCCAAACTGGCGCCTGCTCTGGGCATCGAGCTCCCGTCGGGCGCCGTCGCCCACGAGCGGATGCGGTACGTACTCGAAGCGGTTGTTCACGCTCGCCCGACCGAATTCCGCTCTCTGGTCACCGCCAACGAGCACCGGGTCACCATTCCGGACGGCGTGGAGCCGACGTGGTGGGTGCACCTGGTCCTGATCTACTTCAAGCGCCTGTATCTCAACGGGCCCTCCCCGCGGCTCTGTCGTCGACGACCGGTCTGCACGAAGATCGTCGGTTGCGCGCACCCGACTTGGAAGGTCTGACCTATGGGGGAGAGTGCATGGACCGGCTCGACGTGATCGGAAACATCAGCCGGGACCTGACCCGCTACCCCGACCACCGGGGCGGGGCCCGGCTCGGCGGTGCGGCCCTGTTCGTGTCGCTGGCGGCGACGAAGGCCGGCCGCCGGGCGACTCCCGTCTGCGTCCTCGGGAACGATCTCGCCCACCTACCCGAGGCGCCCGGCCTCGCCGCGCTCGACTGGTCGGCATGGCGTCCGGCCGACGGTACGTCAACGGCCTTTGACCTGGAGTACGACCTGCAAGGCGAACTGGTGCAAGTGCACACGGACTACGGCGTGGCAGCGGCTCTGACCGAACACGCGCTGGAGCACGTGAGTGCGCATCCCCGCGCTACTTTTCACGTCTGCTGCCGTCGCCCGTTGAACGTTGAGGCCGTACTCGGCCAACTCGTGCGGATCTCAGCCCGGTTCAGCGTGGACTTCTTCCTGCCAAGTGCGGAGGTGATGATCCGCGCCGCCTCACCTTGGCTGCCGTCGGCGACCACCCTGTTCGTCAACGCCGCCGAGTACCGCCTCCTGGACCGCGCGGTCGACTGCGGCACGCTGCCGGAAGTGGTCGTCACCGACGGCCCCCGGGCCGCTGTCGTTCACGCTTTCGGGCGGCAGGTAGCCTCCGCCGTTCCGCCACCGCAAACTGCCTTCGAGGTCTCCGGTGCCGGAGACACCCTCGCCGGCACCTATCTGGCCTACCGTTCGCGCGGCGCGACCACCGCCAAGGCTCTGGCGGAGGCGACAGCAGCCGCAGCCAGGTACGTCGCGGCCCCTTCCCTCCCGATCCCCGCGCCGCGTCGCGGCTGACCTACCGACTGGAGGACCTCTACCCGTGCCCTTCTACGTAGCTCACCGGCTCTTCGCCGCCCACGACCGTGCCCTCGCTGCCGATCTCGCCGATCGCCTCGCCATAAAAGTCGGTCCCGATCGCGTCTTCCTGCCGTTCTGCGACACCGACGAGGAGGACCTCGTCGCCGAGGTCAAGGGACGCCGCCTGTTCGAGCTGGACCGCGACCGCCTCGGACACCTTGACGCCATGATCGCCATCCTGCACGGCCCGAGCCTCGACGACGGGGTCTGCATGGAGATCGGGTACGCCATCGCCTCCGGCGTTCCCGTCGTCGTGCTCACCACCGACTTCCAGACCTACTCGATGACCGAGGCCGGCACCCGCCTCGAATTCCCCGACCCCGTCCTCCAGTCCGTGGCCACCCGCATCGTGCGCGTGGCCACGCTCGGACCGTCGCCGCTGCGGTCGGCCCCCGGCCAGTCCCGGTTCAAGGGCTTCCAGGCCCGCAACGCGGCCCAGACGAGCACGGCCATCGACACGGCCATCGACACCCTGCTCGACCTTCCGGGGCGTGTGCCTCTTCCGACGAGGTCCCCGGTGGCCCCCGGTGCGGCCGTATACGTCGAGCCGTCGCCGTACCTGCCCCGGCGCATGGACCACCTGGCCGAGAGCCTGTCGGGCGGCGGTCACACCGTGGTGGAGCCCCAGCGTTTCAGGGCTCCTGACCCGATCGCAGGGGCCTTGGCCGACCTGGCTGCCGTTCGTTCAGCCGCGCGGTTGCTGGTCGACGTCTCCGGGCCCGAGACACCGCCCGGTGCCGCCCTGCTCATCGGCGCCGCGCTGGCCAGCGGCGTACGGGTGGCTGCTCTTCAGGCCCACCCGACGTTCACGCACGCTCATGGCCGCGAGCCCAACTGGCGGAATCTCATGATCCAGTACGCCGTCGACGCCCACTTCAGCAGCGACGAGGCCGCCCTGTCCTGGCTGGTCGCATGAACCTCGACGAGATCGCCGGTTACCAGACCGTGGTCCTGGAGGGCTGTGACGGGGTCGGCAAGAGCACACTCGGCGAGCGCCTCTCGAAGCATCACGGCTTCACCGTGGTCCACTCTCCGAGGACACCCGACCATCTCAACCTGGCCAGCCGCTACAGGACCATCCTGGACGGGACCGGAAGAATCCTCTTCGACCGTTGCTTCATCAGCGAGTTGGTGTACGGCCCACTTCACCGCGGACGGTCCCGGATCAACTGGTCCGAAGCGATCGATCTGGCCGAGAGCGTCATCACGCGCTCCGGATTGCTCGTCCACCTGACCGCTCCCCCCGCCGTCATACACCAGCGACTCCTGTCCCGCGATGGCGAGGCAATCAGCCTGGAGGAGATCACCGCACTGGTGACGGGTTACGAGCGAGTCTTCTCCACCCTCGCCGACTACACCCGCGTACTCACGCTCGACACGTCGCTTCGCGATCTCCCTTCGGCAGGGTGACGGGTCGACGAAACCAGCCCGTCAGGCACACCGCTCCCGCTACGCTTCTGGGGCACCTGCTGTACCGCCGCTGGAGGAGCCTTGCAGATCAGAGACGCCCAGAAACTCGCCTGGGAGAACAAGGAACTCAAGGGGTTCAACACCACCGACGTGGCCCTGGAGTTCGGCCTCCTGAACGCAGAGACCGCCGAAGCCTTCACTGCATGGCGCAAAGGGCTGCCCGACCTTGCGGAGGAGCTGGCCGACGTCTTCCTCTACCTGACGGCCGTGGCGCAGATGAACGGCGTGGACCTGGACTCCGCTGTCGCCCGGAAGATCGAGAAGAACGCAGGCCGTAGGTACGAGCGGAACGAGCATGGGGCTTTGATCCGGACGAGCGCCTCGTAGATGCTCCGGTGGTCCCGCGCGACCGAGTGCGGGCTGGACGACTCGCACCTCCACCGCGTTTCAGGCGTGGCTTCCAGCTGTGGGGCTCGGCTCGTGGGTCTGGTGTGGGGAGACTGGAGGGGATCGAGGCCGTTCTGGCGGCGAAGTTCCTGGAGTTGTTGCCGCATCTGGACGAGCGTCAGCGTCGGCTGGCCATAGGAGCGGAAGCACTGTCGCTGGGGCATGGCGGCATCAGGATCGTCGCCGCTGCAGCCGGGGTCCGGGAGGCCACGGTCTCGCGTGAGGCGGCTGAACTGGAATCCGGTCAGGCCCCGCTGGGTCGGGTGCGCCATCCCGGCGGAGGGCTGAAGGAGGAGGTCGAGCTGGACTCTGGGCTGCGGTCGGCACTGCTGGCGCTGGTCGAGCCCACGAGCGGGGCGACCCGATGTCGCCGCTGCGCTGGACGACGAAGTCGACCCGGAACCTGGCGGCGGAGCTCACCCGCCAGGGGCAGCGGGTCTCCGCCGACACAGTCGCCAGCCTGCTGCGGGAGGAAGGCTTCAGCCTACAGGCCAACGCCAAGACCATCGAAGGTGCCCAGCACCCCGACGGGGATGCCCAGTTCCGCTACCTCAGAGAGCAGGCACGAGACCACAGGGACGCTGGGGACCCGGTGATCAGTGTGGACAGCAAGGAGAAGGAACTGATCGGCGACTGCAAGAACGCCGGGCGCGAATGGCAGCCCGTAGCGCAGCCCGTGAGGGGCAAGACGCACGAGTTCCCCGGCCAGGCCGAGAAGGCAATTCCTTACGGAATCTACGACATGACGGCGAACACCGGCTGGGTCAGCATCGGCACCGATCACGACACGGCGGCGTTTGCCGTCACCTCGATCTGCCGCTGGTGGCAGGCAGTCGGCCGGCACGACTACCCCGGCGCCCGCCGGCTGCTGATCACCGCTGACGGTGGCGGCTCCAACGGCTACCGCACCCGGGGCTGGAAGACCCAGCTCGCCGATCTCGCCGCCGAGACCAGACTTGAGATCACGGTGTGCCACCTGCCGCCCGGCACCTCAAGGTGAAACAAGATCGACCATCGGCTGTTCTCCCACATCACCATGAACTGGCGAGGCAGGCCCCTGACCAGCCACGAAGTCATGCGCCAGGCCATCGCCGCGACCATCAGTCGCACCGGCCTCACCGTCCAGGCCGAACTCGACAGCCCCGCCGTTAGGTTTGAAAAGGCTCCTTGAGCGGCCGTACCGGTCCGGAAGTGGCGGAGCGTAGATGCAATTGGCTTACATGTCGGGTTCGAGCTGTTTTTTCTTGCGATCGCGGGCGAACCCAACGAAACTAATGATCAGAAATTTGAGCCCAAATGATGGAACTATGATTCCTGAATAAATCCAAAATGTGCCCCACCATCCATCATCTCCGTTAGGATCCATTATTGGAATCCAGAGAAAGTTGCTCGCAATGATAGAGAGCCAACTCCCCGTCTCCCGAGGGACTCGCCCGGCTCTGAACTCGAAGAAGATAGTAAGCGCCATGAAAAGCATGAAGTGGTAGAGGCTGAGAACCCAGACCGCTGGGTTCACCCAGTCTGCGGATCCTTCAACAAAGCGGATTTGTCGAGGCCATTCCCACAGCATGATGAGAACCAGAACTTGGATGGGGAAGGATCGAATTAGATCCTTACGAAGGACGCGGAGACGTTCCTCATGTCGAAGCGCAATGTCGGCAAGTTCCTCAAATAGCGGGTTGGGTGCCGTCTCGGGATCTAGCCCGCGCCTGGCTCGAACGGCTTCGGTTAGCGCATCCTCCTGATTTGCCGCGCGAATCCGCATCCTGGCATCACCAGCATAAGCCGCGACCTCCGCATAGAAGGTGTCAATCGTGTCAGAGTTGAGCCGCGAGGTGTTGACTACTTGAACCCATCCTGGACTCTTATCTGCGGCCCGTAACTTTTCGGTAAGGTTTACCCAGAAAAGTTCCTTCCTTTTCGTGTCGTAGACGACGCCGATGATGGGGATGCGACTCTGCCCCCAGTCGTCGAAATGGTCATCTACGGGGATTGCATACCCATTGACTCTTTTATACTTCTTGCCGCTTTTCACCTGAATGGCGATCCAGTAAGGCGTCCTCTTGCTACTGCGCGTGAAGTTAACGATCATGTCCTCGCCGTGATCGTTCCCTCCGTCGATCTCCTGAACGAGGTGATCGTGTTCCTCAAGAAGGGCGCGAAGAGCGTTGACGCCCGCCCTCTCGATCTTGCGACTGCCACGGACAGTGGACACTGGCCCCCCTCGAAGTTAGCAACCGCCAGGATATCGGCAGGCACCGACATGATGCTGATACTCAGGCTTCGGTGGTCGTGGCTCGGGCACTGAGCCTTTCCAACCTGACCGCGGGGCTGACGAGTTGAGGCACGCTGCGCGAGGTGAAAGACGAAGCTCCTGGTAGACGGGCTCACGACCAAGATCGCCCGTGCCGACCAGGAGCTCCGCGTGCTTGTTTACCATCGGCGATCGATCTTGCCAGTGCACGCCTTCGTTACCTTGCCCAGTGCCTGGCCGCTCACCGCCGCGAGATCGGCGCCCGATGGCGTCGCATCACGCCGAGCCGGCGGCTCTTCTGGTCCTGGCTCACCCGCGCTGCGGCGACACCTAGGCTCAGCTGGCCGCCGCGTTCGGCATCGGAATCGCGACCCGTCAACGGGACTGTAAAACGTTCGGGTCTGTTCCGTAGTCGGTGGTGGCGGTGAGTGTTCGCCTGTGATCATTGGGCGTGCACGATGCGAACACGCTTGTGGGAACGGTGTTTTCGGGGTTGTCTGCGTTGGTCATCGAGGATGTGGCGGACGGTGGTGAGATAGTCCGGGTTTCGGCTCGGACCCGGGATGTTCCCGTTCCCTGTCCGCTGTGCGGGGTGGTGACGGGGAGGGTCCACGGGTATCACGGCCGGACGGTGCGGGATGTGCCGGTCGACGGCCGGCAGGTCGTGGTCCGGGTGAGGATACGACGGCTGGTCTGTCCGGTCCTGGGCTGCAGGCGGCAGACCTTCCGAGTGCAGGTCCCCGGGCTCCTGGAGCGCCATCAGCGCCGCACCACACGACTGACCGCCCAGCTCGCCGATGTGGTCGAGGAGTTGTGCGGCCGAGCGTCCGCCCGGCTCACCCGGTCACTGGCCGTGCCCCTCTCATACGCCTCCGCCCTGCGGCTGCTGCGGCGGGTTCCCTTGCCGGCGGTGCGGATCCCGCAGGTGATCGGGGTCGACGACGTCGCTCTGCGGCGCCGGCACAGTTACGCCACGATCATCATCAACACCGAGACCGGCCAGCGGATCGAGGTACTGCCCGGCCGCGAAGCCGCCACTCTGGAAGCCTGGCTGCGGGGGCATCCGGGTATCGAGGCCGTGTGCCGGGACGGATCGGCCACCTACGCCGAGGCGGTCCGCCGAGCCCTGCCCGACGCGGTCCAGATCAGCGACCGCTGGCACCTGTGGCGCAATCTCGCCGAGGCCGTCCGCAAGGAGGTCGCCGCGCACAGCACCTGCTGGGCGAAAGCGGGCCCGCCCCCGGCTGAAGGCCTGCAGGCCGCCACCACCCGCGAGCGCTGGCAGCAGGTCCACGCCCTGCGCGAGCGCGGAGTGGGACTTCTGGAGTGCGCGCGCCGCCTCAACCTCGCCTTGAACACCGTCAAGCGCTACGACCGCGTCGCCGAGCCCGAGCGCCTCATCCGCGCCCCCAAGTACCGGCCCAACCTCGTGGATCCCTACCGCGATCACCTGCGCCGACGCCGGCTGGAGAACCCGGCCGTCCCCGTCACCCATCTCCTCCAAGAGATCAGGGAGCTGGGCTACACCGGCAGCTCGAACCTGCTCGTCCGCTACATCAACCAGGGCCGCGTAGAGCCCGACCGGCCCGCACTCTCTCCCCGGCGCCTGGCCCGCTACCTGCTCACCCGCCCCGACCGCCTCAAGGACCACCAGCGAGAACGTATCGAGGCCGCCCGCGCCGCCTGCCACGAGATGACCGCTCTGGCCGACCTCATCCACCACTTCGCCGCGCTACTGGATCCCGCCGACGGCAATGCCGCCCTGCTGAGCACCTGGATCACCTCGGTCCAAGCCGAGGACCTGCCCCACCTGCATGCCTTCACCCGAGGCCTCGAGAAGGACCGCGCCGCAGTCGACGCCGCCCTCACCCTGCCGCACCACAACGGCGGCACCGAAGGCGTCAACAACAAAACAAAGCTGATCAAGCGCCAGATGTACGGCCGCGCGAGCTTCCCCCTCCTCCGCCACCGCATCCTCCTGGGCTGACCACACCCTCCGCCACTACCGACTACGGAACAGACCCGCTCGTTCGACAGCCCCGGACTTCGGTGTATGTCCTGGTCAACGGCTTGAGTGTGGGGATTTTAGCTGGATGGTGCCGGACGAGGGGCGGGTTCATCGGGCTGTCCCGCGATGGAATGACCGCGCCGTGTGTAGTGACAGCGGCGGGATCGGGCTTCGTGTCGTCGGCGCCATCTCGACCAGTTCATCGCATGGTTGCCCTCTCGAGCAGGACGTGGGTGGGTAGTTGCCAGTAGACGGCGATCTCGGCCGGGGTGAGGTCCACGAGGTCGCGTGTGTCGTGGCCGACTCCCCCTTTTGGCGCTCTCGGGCAGCGGTGACGGCGAGAAACGCGTGGGCGAGCATGGCGAGGGTGATGTGCCGGTGCCCAGCCGGCGTGGCGGCGGACTTCGTGCTGGTCCAGGCCGCACTCGTTCTTCGCGCCCTGGAAGCACTCCTCAATTTTCCAGCGACACCCAGCGACCTGAACGAGGTCCGCGACGGTGGCGTCCAAGGGAGCTGATGCGAGGAAGTAGGCGAGCTCGTCGGGCTTGACGATGCTGCGGCGGGCCAGCATCCAGCGTTGCGGGGTGGGCTCGTCGCCGTCGAACTCCCAGACCGCCGGAAGGCGGGCGGCAGCCCAGTCGTAGAGCCGCGGTCCTTTGGCACCGTCGCCGCAGGAGAGCCGTTGCCATGCCTCGTTGGGTGCCTGGCCGATGAGGTGGTCGATGCGAGGGCCGTGGACCTGCTGGGATTTGGGAACCGCCATGACGTAGGACAGGCTGGCGTCCTCCAGGAAGCGTCGGAAGCGGGAGTCCTGTCCGTAGGCGGCATCGGCCGCTACCCAGGTGACGGGCAGGGGGCCGGCTTGCGCGCGCAGGACCATGGTGCCGGCCAGCTCGTTCTTGGTCGCGAACGGGCGGTTTTCGGGAACGCGGGCTGCGCGGCAGCGTTCGGGGTCGTCGGTCCAGGCTCGGGGAGGTAGAGCTCGGGGTTGACGAGAGCGTGGCCGCGGGGGGAGCGGTGTAGGCGGCGAAGACGCTGATCTGGAAGCTCTCGGTGCGGCCGGCGGTGCCTGAGTACTGTCGGCCGCACGCCGGCGGAGGTGGTGCCCCTTGTGGCGAATCCGGTTTCATCAATGATCAGGACGCCCTCGTCGGTGCCGAGGCGTTCGGCGACGCATCCCTGCAGGTCGTCGCGTATCCCGTCGGCCTCCCAGCGGCTCTTCGGCAGCAGGTGCTGCAGTCCTCAGCGGAGGGGTGCCCGGCGAACCCGGCCAGTTGCCGGGAGTTCTTGCGCCCACGGGCCTGAGCTCGCACGTAGTCCCACATCCGGCGTCTGGGCTCGACGTGCGGGAAGCGGTGTCCGATCTGCAAGAAGAAGCGCGAGAGGGGAGTGTAAATGACCTTTGCCGGTTGGCCAAACCGGCAAAGGTGCCGACCATTAAGGTTGTTCGCATCCTGCTGTGCTTGGCGGTGGAGTCGGAGAGAACGCGAGCGGCCTCGTGTGGATGGCAGAGACACGGGGCGACTGTGTTGCCGGAATGAAAGGCGTTCAGCTGTCTTCGCCCATCAGGAAGCTCCCGCCCAACTCCAGTGGAAGGGTTCGCTATCGACTCGTAATGAATATTGGTGTAGATCCAGAGACGAGGAAACGCAAACAGCACACTCGAACTTTCGACACGCTGAAGGAAGCGAGGGCAGAATACGCGAGAGTCACGGAGCAACGCAACAACGGGACTTTTGTTCATTCTAGTGCGATCACCCTGAACGAGTGGCTTGATCAATGGCTCGCTCTAAGGTCTCAGGACCTGGAGGAAACCACCCTCTACAGCTACAGAGTCACGCTGGACCGGGTGCGTGGTCGACTCGGCGGGATTCGCCTTCAAGAACTCACCGAGGAGCAGGTGGAGGAGTGGAGGGATTGGGCCCTTGAGAGCGGTCGGCTGCGAGGGCCAAGGGCCGGAACTCCTCTGAGCGTGGCCACCGTCGAGATGAGTCTCGGCCGGCTGAAGGAAGCGTTGAATCGGGCGGTGACCCGTCGCTTGGTGGTCATGAACGTGGCCGAGAACGTGACGATCCCACTCAGGGCGCGGAAAGAGGACCGCCGCAGAAAGGTGGACTTGAAGCCCTGGACGGTTCCCGAGGTCCAGGAATTTGTCATGGGGGTCCGGGAGGATCGGCTGTACGCGCCGTTCCTGCTGTCCCTCATGGGTCTACGGCCTGCGGAAGTATGCGGTCTCCGTTGGCAGGACGTTGACTTGGACCGAGGCATTATTGCGATCGCCAACACACGCACGATGATGGGAAACCGGGCTGTCGTTGAGAAGGGCACCAAGTCGCTCGCGGGGGAGCGGGAACTCCCGCTTCCTGGGCCAGTTCTCGAGGCACTCCGGGCATTGAAGCACCTCCAGGCCAAAGAGAAGATGGCCTTGGGGGAGGCTTACGCAAATTGCGGCTATGTCGCGGTGCACGAAAGCGGTGAAGCGTTCACGGGCAAGCAGCTGCGTCGGCGCGCGTACAGGATTATGGAAATCCTCGAACTTCGACGTGTCCGGTTGTATGACGCTCGCTCGTCGTGCCTGACTTTCCTGGCCAACAACGGAGTGCCTGACCATATTCTCGCGCGGTGGGCCGGTCACAAGAACGTGAGTACGACCAAGAGGTACTACGTGAAGCCCGGCGTGGAGGACCTGCGCGCTGCCGCCGTCACATGGGACGGGCTCCACGGGCGTCCGGTGGGCGGGCCGGCGGCGGGGCTGCCCCCGCAGACGAAGGGGCGCAGCCGGTAGGGCCGACCCGGTTCGGTGAGAGATAGTGAGAGATGAGAGGGTCGGGCGGGTGAGCGAGACATCATCGAACACCCTCCAATACCGCTTTGACGGGCCAAAAGATGCTCCGGTCCTGGTGATCGGGCCGTCCCTGGGGACCACCTGGCACATGTGGGACCGCCAGATACCGGACCTCTCCCAGCACTACCGGGTACTCCGCTACGACCTGCCGGGCCACGGCGGTGCCCCCGCCCGGCCCGCGGTCTCCGTCGCAGAACTCGGGGACCGGCTGATCGCCACCCTCGACTCCCTCGGCGTCCAGCGTTTCGGCTACGCGGGGTGCTCCATCGGCGGGGCGGTCGGCGCCGACCTCGCGCTGCGCCACCCCCACCGGGTGGCCTCGCTCGCGCTGGTCGCGACCTCGCCCAGATTCGGCAGCGCGGACGAGTTCCGCCAGCGCGGGGTGATCGTCCGCACCAACGGCCTGGAGCCCATCGCCCGCAGCGCCCCCGAGCGCTGGTTCACGCCCGGCTTCGCCGCCGCGCAGAGCGCCATCGTCGAATGGGCCGTACAGATGGTGCGCACCACCGACCCCGGGTGCTACATCGCCGCGTGCGAGGCGCTCGCGGCCTTCGACATCCGCGGCGAACTGGGCCGCATCGGTGTACCGACGCTCGTCGTCGTCGGCGCCGAGGACCGGGTCACCGGCCCCGCCGAGGCGCGCACCCTGGTCGCGGGCATCCCCGACGCCCGGCTCGCGCTGGTTCCCGGGGCGTCGCACCTCGCGCCCGTCGAGCAGCCGGCCGCCGTGATGGACCTGCTGTTCACCCACTTCTCCACCACCTGGCAGGACACCCTCGGCGCCGTTCCGGTACCCCTGGGCGCGCCCCCCGCCGCCGTCCCGCCGCTCTCCGCCCCCTACGCCCCCGTCGCGGAGATCGCCCCGCCGGCCCCGCGTACGGACGACGACGGGGAGCGTACGGACCTCCACGCGCTCGGCACGAAGATCCGCCGGGAGGTCCTCGGCGACGCCCACGTGGACCGGGCCGACGCGGCCGCCGACCCGTTCACCGAGGACTTCGAGGACCTCGTCACCCGCTACGCATGGGGCGAGGTCTGGAGCCGCGAGGGCCTCGACCGCCGCACCCGCAGCTGTGTCACGCTCACCGCGCTGATCGCGTCCGGACGGCTGGAGGGCCTCGCCGCACATCTCCGGGCCGCGCTGCGCAACGGCCTGACGCCCGCCGAGATCAAGGAAGTGCTGCTCCAGACCGCCGTGTACTGCGGCGTTCCCGCCGCCGGGGCCGCGTTCGCCGTGGCCCAGTCCGTGATTCAGGAAGAAACGACACCGCCCGCGTAGCAGGATGGGGAGCATGAACGCATCGCCTCTCACACTCACCAAGATGCGGCACTCCTGCGTCCGCCTGGACAAGGACGGGCAGGCCCTCGTCATCGACCCGGGCGGTTTCTCCGGGGAGGACGACGCGGTCGGCGCCGACGCCATTCTGGTGACCCACGAGCACCCGGACCACTTCGACGAGGACCGGCTCAGGGCCGCCATGGAGGCCAACCCGGCGGCGGAGATCTGGACGCTGCGGAGTGTCGCCGAGCGGCTGGCGACGGCCTTCCCCGGGCGGGTGCACACGGTCGGGCACGGCGGCACCTTCCGCGCCGCCGGGTTCGACGTCCAGGTCCACGGTGAGCTCCACGCGGTGATCCACCCGGACATCCCGCGCATCACCAACGTCGGTTACCTCGTCGACGGTTCGGTCTTCCACCCGGGCGACGCGCTCACCGTCCCCGGGCAGCCGGTCGACACCCTGATGCTGCCGGTGATGGCCCCCTGGAACAAGATCTCGGAGGTCATCGACTACGTGCGCGAAGTCGGGCCGCGCCGGGCCATCGACATCCACGACGCCCTGCTCACGGACCTGGCCCGGCCGATCTACGACGCGCAGATCGGGGCGCTCGGCGGCAGTGACCACAGCCGGATGGAGCCGGGGGAGCACACGGGGTTCTGAAGGCCGTACCGGCCGGCAGGGCTCAGGGCCGCGACTGTCGGTGGTACCGGTTAGGTTGGGTTCCATGCGCATCGCCACGTGGAACGTCAACTCGATCACCGCCCGGCTGCCGAGGCTGCTGGCCTGGCTGGAGAGCACCGGCACCGACGTGCTGTGTGTCCAGGAGACCAAGTGCACGGCCGAGCAGTTCCCCGCCGACGAACTGCGGGAGCTGGGGTACGCCTCCGCCGTGAACGCCACCGGCCGGTGGAACGGCGTCGCGCTGATCTCCCGGGTGGGCCTGGACGACGTGGTCGCCGGCCTTCCGGGCGGTCCCGCGTACGACGGCACGGAAGAGCCCCGGGCGATCTCCGCGACCTGCGGTCCCGTCCGGCTCTGGTCGGTCTACGTTCCCAACGGCCGCGAGGTCACGCACGAGCACTACGCGTACAAGCTGCGCTGGCTGGAAGCGCTGCGGAGCGCCGTCGCCGCGGACGCGGCGGCCTCCCGGCCCTTCGCCGTGCTCGGCGACTACAACGTCGCGCCCACCGACGAGGACGTGTGGGACCCGGCCCTCTTCGAGGGCGCCACCCACGTCACCCCCGCCGAGCGGGAGGCCCTCGCCGCACTGCGTGAGGAGGGACTGAGCGACGTCGTGCCGCGCCCCCTGAAGTACGACCACCCGTTCACCTTCTGGGACTACCGCGAGCTCCGCTTCCCCAAGAACAGGGGCATGCGGATCGACCTCGCCTACGGCAACGCGCCTTTCACCGCCGCCGTGAAGGACGCCTACGTCGACCGCGAGGCGCGCAAGGGCAAGGGTGCGTCGGACCACGCACCGGTCGTGGTGGACCTGGAGTTCTGAGCCCGCCGCCCGCCGCCCGCCGCCCGCCGCCCGCCCGCCGCCCCGCCGCTCGCCGACCGTCCGTCGTACCGACAACAACTGACAACCGAAGGTTGACACTCCCGCGAGTGTCAACTTAAGGTTGACACATGACGCAACCGGCAGCAGTCAAGCCTCCCGTGCGCCTCGACGACCTCATCGAGGCCATCAAGAAGACCCACACCGACGCCCTCGAGCAGCTCTCCGGAGCGGTCGTCGCGGCGGACCACCTCGGTGACATCGCCGACCATCTCATCGGCCACTTCGTGGACCAGGCCCGTCGCTCGGGCGCCTCCTGGACCGACATCGGCAGGAGCATGGGGGTGACCCGGCAGGCGGCCCAGAAGCGCTTCGTACCCAAGAAGCCCGACGAGTCCGCCGAGCCGGATCCCAAGGAGGGGTTCGCGCGCTTCACCACGCGCGCCCGGAACGTGGCGGTCACCGCCCACAACGAGGCCCGTCTCGCGGGAGGCGCCGAGGTTCTTCCCGCGCACCTGGTGCTGGGTGTCGTCGCCGACACCGGGAGCGTCGGCGCACAGGTGATCGCGGCTCAGGGGATCACCCCGGAAGCCGTGCGCGCGGCCGCCCTCGCCGCCCTGCCGCCCGCCGCCGACGAGGTTCCCGAGCTCGTCCCGTACGACGCGGGCTCCCGCAAGGTCCTCGAACTCGCCTACCGCGAGTCCCTGCGGCTCGGCCACCCGCACGTGGGAACCGAGCACGTCCTGCTGGCACTTCTGGAGCACGAGGGCGGCGCCGGGGTGCTCACCGGCCTCGGGATCGACAAGCAGGCGGCGTCAGCGGCCGCCGAGGCGCTGAGCGCGGCCGCCGGCGACCGTCCGGGCGCCTGACCGCCAGGCCAGGGGGTGCCCGCGCCCGGCGGACGCCCCCTGGATCCAAGTGGGGGACGTCAGTGGACCGAGAGCCCGCCGTCCACGAAGAGCGACTGCCCGGTCACGTACGCCGAGCCGGGACCGGCCAGGAACACCGCCGCCGCGGCGAAGTCCTCGGCCAGCCCGTTGCGCCCCACCATCGTGCGGGCGGCCAGCGCGGCCACCTTCTCCGGGTCGGAGGAGAGCCGGGCGTTCAGCGGGGTCATCACGAAGCCGGGGACCAAGGTGTTCACGGTGACCCCGTACGGCGACCACGCCTCGGCCTGGGACCGGGCGAGCGACTCCAGCCCGCCCTTGGAGACCCCGTAAGCCCCGCTGTTCACGAAGGCCCGGTGCGCCTGCTGCGAGGTGATGTGGATCAGGCGTCCGTACCCGCGCTCCGCCATCCCCGGTCCGAACCGCTCGCCGAGCAGGTAGGGGGCCTTGAGGTTGATGGCCATCGTGGTGTCCCAGACGTCCTCGTCCAGCTCGCCCATCGGTGGACGCAGGTTGATGCCCGCCGAGTTCACCACGATGTCCGGTTCCCCGGACCGCGCGACCACGGCGTCGGCTGCCCGCCGGACCCCGTCGGTCGTGGCGAGGTCGGCGCTCACCCAGCCGGCGCGGCAGCCGGCCTCGGCCAACTCCTTCACCGTCGCCTCCAGTTCGGACTCGCGGCGAGCCACGACGGTGACTTCCGCGCCCGAGCGGGCGAGTGCCTCCGCGATCGCCCGGCCGATGCCGGAGCTGCCGCCGGTGACGAGGGCGGTCCGGCCCTCCAGGGAGAAGAGTCCGGAGAGATAGTTCTGTGCGTTCATCCCGGCAGCCTATGGTCAGGCCGGTGCTCCGCCGAGGCCGGGTACCACGCGTACCAGGACGGCGCGCGCCCTGTGGCGTACGGCGGGACAAAGGTGCGACCCTTGTGAGGTGAACATCCCCTTCTTGGACAACTGGCGCAAGCGTCAAGGCGATACGCGCACGGCGACGCTGGCGGAGACCGCCGCGGCCAACCCCGCCGGCCTCGCGGAAGTCCTCGCCGAGTGCGAGCTGCTGCGTGTCCGGACGGTGGACTACGGCCTCGAACTGGACGACACTCCGGCGTCGTTGACCGCGCTGGACCAGCTGCCGCCCCGCTGGCGCGACGATCCGGAGGAGGCGCCCTGGTTCGGGAACGACGCGGGCCTCTACCTCGGCACCGTGCTGGTACGGACGGTCCCCGGCGCCCGGTGGGACGTCTGGCCCAGCGGGCAGCCCGTCGTGCGGCTGGCATCCGGCCGGGAGGTGGACGTCGTCGGGGCCGGCCTGGACTGGGCAGTCTACGGCAGCCCCGAACTGTCCCAGGTGTACGCGGAGGCGGCCGAGGAGTGACGCCCGGGTGGTGTCCGCCCCCGATCCACCGGGCGCCACCTAGATAAACAGCCTTTTGCCCTGTTTGCGTGTCGGACGCGAAGTCCCTTACCCATGCGGATAGTTTCCGCTGAGCCGACACACAGCGACACATGGGCAGGGCAGCGTATGGCCGTCGATCCGTTGATCGACCTGCGGGACGTCAACAAGCACTTCGGAGAGTTGCACGTTCTGCGGGACATCAATCTCACCGTCGGCCGCGGGGAGGTGGTGGTGGTCATCGGCCCCTCCGGCTCCGGAAAGTCCACGCTCTGCCGTGCCATCAACCGGCTGGAGACGATCGAGTCGGGCCGGATCGCGATCGACGGGAAGCCGCTCCCCGAGGAGGGCAGGGGGCTGGCGCAGCTCCGGGCCGAAGTCGGCATGGTCTTCCAGTCGTTCAACCTGTTCGCGCACAAGACCGTGCTGGCCAACGTCTCCCTCGCGCAGATGAAGGTGCGCAAGCGGAAGAGGCCGGAGGCCGACGCCCGTTCCCGGGAACTGCTGGAGCGCGTGGGGCTCGCCGCACACGCCGACAAGTTCCCCGCGCAGCTCTCCGGAGGCCAGCAGCAGCGCGTGGCCATCGCCCGCGCCCTGGCCATGGACCCCAAGGCCCTCCTCTTCGACGAGCCGACCTCGGCACTCGACCCGGAGATGATCAACGAGGTGCTGGAGGTCATGCAGCAGCTGGCACGCGACGGAATGACCATGGTCGTCGTCACCCACGAGATGGGTTTCGCCCGGTCCGCCGCGAACCGCGTGGTGTTCATGGCCGACGGCAGCATCGTCGAGGACCGCACTCCGGAGGAGTTCTTCACCGCTCCCGAGAGCGACCGCGCCAAGGACTTCCTGTCCAAGATCCTCAAGCACTGACGGGAGGCTCCGCGTTGCGTACGAAGAAGATCACCGCGCTGCTGGCCGGTCTGCTGCTGACGGTACTCGCCGCCGGATGTGGCAAGGAGGGCAGCCCGCCGGTCAAGGGGCCGAAGGCCGAAGCCCTGCCCCACTACACGGTGAACACCGGCTTCCGGCTCCCCGCGTCGAAGACCTGGAACCGGGCCGAGCGGCGGGGCCGCCTGGTGATCGGCGCCAAGGAGGACCAGCCCTACCTCGGCGAGAAGGACCCGGCCACCGGGGTCTACTCCGGATTCGACATCGAGATCGCCACCATGGTGGCGGCCTACCTCGGCTTCGGTCCGAAGGAGATCCAGTTCAAGACCATCGCCTCGGCCAACCGCGAAACCGCCCTGCAGAACGGCCAGATCGACTACTACGTCGGTACCTACACCATCAACGACATGCGCAAGAAGCTCGTCGGGTTCGCCGGCCCGTACTTCATGGCCGGACAGGGACTGCTGGTGCGCACCGACGAGAACGACATCCACGGACCCCAGGACCTGGCGGGCAAGACGGTCTGCTCGGCCGCAGGCTCCACCCCCTACCAGCGCATCGCCGCCGACTACCCCGAGGCGGACCTGGTCGCCTACGACACGTACTCCGTCTGCGTCGACAACCTGCTGACCTACCAGGTCGACGTCGTCACCACGGACGACGCGATCCTGCTGGGCTTCGCGGCGAAGGCGCCGGACGAGATGAAGGTCGTCGGCAAGCCCTTCTCCGAGGAGCCGTACGGCATCGGCGTGCCGCGCAGCGACAACGCCCTGCGCGCCGCGATCAACGACGCACTGGAGGAGAACGAGAAGAACGGCAACTGGAAGAAGGCGTTCGAAGCCACGCTGGGGCTGTCCGGCGTACCCGCGCCGAAGCCGCCGCCCATCGACCGCTACCCGGCGAACTGAGGGACCGGCCACCATGGACGTACTGACAGAGAACTTCTCGCTCTACGGCAAAGGGTTCCTCGGCACCCTCGAACTCACCGTCTTCGCCTCGCTCCTGGCCCTCGCGCTCGGCTTCGTCATGGCCTCCTTCCGGGTGGCCCCGGTCGGCTCGCTCCGGCTCGTCGGTACCGTCTGGGTGACGGTGCTCCGCAACACCCCGCTCACCCTGCTCTTCTTCGCGGTCCTCCTCGGACTGCCGCGCTTCGGCCTCGTGCTGCCGTTCAACGTCTTCGCCGTGCTGGCGCTCGGCTGCTACACCTCGGCGTTCATCTGCGAGGTGCTGCGCTCCGGCATCAACACCGTGCCCACCGGCCAGGGGGAGGCAGCCCGCAGTCTCGGCATGTCCTTCGGGCAGACCCTGAACACGGTGGTGCTGCCCCAGGCGTTCCGCTCGGTGATCCCGCCGGTCGGCTCGACGCTCATCGCGCTCGCCAAGAACTCGGCGATCGCGGGCGCGTTCAGCGTCACCGAACTGCTGGGCACCTACAAGACCCTCAACGAGCTGGGCTACAGCATCATCTGGACCTTCGTCTGGATCGCCGTCGGCTACCTGATCATCACCCTGGCCATCAGCGCGCTCTTCACCGTGCTGGAGAAGCGCTGGGGGGTGGCCCGATGACCACCCACGCCCTGCCCGCCGCCACCGCCCTCTACGACATCCCGGGCCCCGAGGCCCGCAGGCGGCACCTCCTCTACGGGATCGCCGCCACGATCGCGGTCGCCGCTCTCGTCGGATGGGTCGTCTACCTCCTCCTCGACACCGGCCAGTTCACCGCCGCCAAGTGGAATCCCTTCACCTACAAGGGAATCCAGGAGCTGCTGCTGCGTGGACTGGCCAACACCCTCAAGGCGTTCGGGTACGCGGCGGTGCTCTCGCTGGCACTCGGCGCGGTACTCGCGGTCGGACGGCTCTCCGTGCACCGGCCGGTCCGGTGGATCGCCACCGTGCTGGTCGAGTTCTTCCGGGCCATGCCCGTACTGGTGATGATCTTCTTCATCTTCGTGGCGCTGAAGGTCCAGCCGCTGCCCGCCCTGGTCGCCGGTCTGACCCTCTACAACGGCTCGGTGCTCGCCGAGGTGTTCCGTACGGGCATCAACTCCGTGGAGCGCGGACAGCGGGAGGCCGCGTACGCGCTGGGGATGCGCAAGACGCAGGTCACGGCCTCCGTGCTCGCGCCCCAGGCGGTGCGCGCCATGATGCCGACCATCATCAGCCAGCTGGTGGTGGCGTTGAAGGACACCTCGCTGGGATACCTGATCACCTACGAGGAGTTCCTCCACGCGGGTAAGCTCATCGCCTCGAACCTCGACTACGACCTGCCGTTCATCCCGGTCGTGATGGTGATCTCCCCCATCTACATCGGGATGTGCATGCTCCTCTCGTGGTTCGCCACCTGGATGGCCAAGCGCCAGCGCCGCAACCCGAAGACGGAGGCCGTGGAGGTTTCCGCGGCCGGACCTGGACCCCTGTTGCCCTGACGGTGTCCGGCGGACCGAGCTCGGACACCCTGGCCGGCCAGCAGCCGGAGATCACCTCCCGCGCGCCGGGCCCGGGAAGCCATTTCCCGGCCGACCACTGCGGGAAGAAGGTCAGCTGTACGCCGGTGACCCGCCGGAAGGCAGAGGGGGCGTTGCCCAACCGAAGTACCGGAAGGTGCCGTTGACGGAGAACGGGCCGTCGTCGTGGGGATGCACGACGAAGGCCCGTTCTCCGTTCGCGCCGTGTGGGCGCTGCCGGTATCCCCGACTTCGGCCAGTCCGCCTTCGGCAGGGACGGGACCACGCTCTCTTCGACAGGAACAGAACCACGCTCGGAACGAGGTACGTGACTTCGGCCGGCGAGTCCCGATCCTGACGAGTACATGACTCATCGGGGCGAGGTGGTGACCCGGGCGCGGTCAAGGCGGACTCCCCTGTGGGAGCGCCTCCGCCACGCCCTCGCCGTAGGCCTTCCGCCTGCGGGATGCCGCCGCTCCGACGCGGTGTGACCGGGCCGTCGTCGTGCGGCCACGACGACGGCCCGCCTGCCGTGTGTGCGGGCCTGTCCCGCTCCGCTCAGTCGGTGGCTGCGGCGGCGGGGGCCGCCGCCGGGAGGGGGGTCTGCGCGGCGCGCGTCACGTCCGCGACCAACTCCACCATGTCGGGGCCGTACGCCTCGGAGTTGACGACCTTCAGCAGCAGGCAGAAGGTCGAATCACGTTAGGTGCGTGCCAACTTCTCGTAGTTGCGGGCGAGATGGCGGGCGGCCGCCTGGTTGGTGATCGCTCGCTGGCCGCAGAGGAGGAATACCGGACGCGCCTCCCGGCCGATGCTCAGACGGGCCAGCAGTACGTGTTCCAGGGAGCCGTTCTCCATGGGGTAGTACTCCGACCCGATGCGGAAGGAGGCCCGGTCCGGGCCCGGTTCGCGGTCGGTGTTCACCCGCACGCCGGGCAGCAGCGACTGGAGGTGTGCGGCCATGCGCCGGTTGGAGCCCGGACCGCCGACGCAGTACTCCGTACGCTCGCCGAAGCCCTGGCGAGCCGTGTCGTGCGAGAGGATCTGCGCGTGCGCCCCGCACTCCTTGATCATCGCCGACAGCTCCAGCAGGGCGAAGACGTCGTGGCGGTGCACCGCGCCGTCCGTCCCCGGGTCCCGGTTGACGACCAGCAGGCATTCGGAGTTGGCAGGAAGCCCGAAGAAGGCCTGCTTGCGGCGGAGTTTGCGGCGCCAGAGGTAGGTGCGCGCGAGCCAGCCGAGAGCGGCGCTTATCCCTGCGGCCATGACGCCCAGCACGATGTTGCGTACGTCGTCGGTCATGGCCGGGGATAGTAACGGGTATCCCGGTGCCTGTTCGAGGCGGTCCTGACGATCCGTCCGGGCGGGGGCCGGGGCCGGTGAGCCTGCGACCCCCGGTGCCCGGGCACGACAGCGCCGGTCCCCGCGTGGTGCGGGAACCGGCGCTGCTTCCTTCAGCGGCTACGGGTTGACGCAGCCGATCGAGCCGATGGGGAAGTTGTTGCCGGTCGATGTCGCCGTGAAGCCGAAGGTGACGCTGCCGCCCGCCGGGATGGTCCGGTTGTAGTCGACGTTCTTGACCGTCAGACTGCCGTCGGACCCGGTGGTCAGCGCACCGTTCCACACTTGGCTCACCTTGGTGCCCGTGCCGGGCGTCCACTTCACGGCCCAGCCGTCACGCGCCGTCGTGTCGTGGTTCATGACCTCGACGGAGCCCTGGAAACCGCCGCTCCAGGAGTTGGTCACGCTGTAGACGGCCATGCAACCGGTGTGCGGGTCGGTGGGCGTCGGAGTCGACGTGGGCGTCGGGGTGGGCGTGGGAGTGGGGGTGGGCGTCGGGGTGGGCGTGGGAGTGGGGGTGGGCGTCGGGGTCGGAGTCGGGGTGCTGCCCGCGCCGCGGATCCCGGTCACCTCACCGTTGCCGCCGTCGAAGACGATGTCGGAGCAGGAGAAGAAGTTCTCCTGGCTGTCCGAGCGGACCCACTGGATGAACATCACCGCGTCACCCGAGCGGCCCGACGGCAGGGTCGTGTTCCAGTAGTAGTGGCCGCCGTCCGTGCCCGGTGATCCAATAGCCGGCGGGTTGGCGACGGTCTGGATCAGCTCCAGGTCGTCCCAGCCCAGTTCGGTGCTGGGCGAGTAGCCGGCCTTGGACACGTACACCCGGAACTCGCCCGGGTGCGCTGCCCAGTTGCTGTGATCGACCTCGATCGTCCTGCCGGACGTCAGGTGCGTGCGCGGCCAGTCCGAGCGAGCGGCGTTGTAGCCGGTGAAGTTGTACGGCGACCGGTTACCGGCGCTGCACAGCGTTCCGTCCGGGACGTAACCGGCCCCCCGGCCACCGGCGTTGGAGTCGAGCACGGCGAACCAGTTGTACAGCGAGTTCGCGCCGCTCTCGGCGAGCGCGGCCTTGCACGCCGGGTTCGTCGGGTCCAAGGAGCCGGTGCTGGTCTTGGCGTCCAGCCAGCAGAGGTAGGTCCGCGACCCCGGTGCCATCGCCACGCCGTGCGCCTGCGCGCTGCCCTGGCCCAGGAGGACCAGGGTGATCCCGCCGAGCAGTGTCGCGAGCGCCGCCATCAGGGCGACGAGTCGATTCTTGCGTTGAGCCATGGAAGTCTCCAGTGCCTTGGTGGGGGTTGCCTTCGAGTGGGGCCTGTCTCCTGTGCTCGTCACGGGGCGGCTTTCCGGGGCAAGAGGCTGCGGGGCCGAGCGGGTACAGCGTCGAGTGCTCGCGGCGACCGGGCCGTGGGACAGCCGCATGCGAGGGGTGGCTGGACAGGGCGAACCAGTGCATCGGGAGCCCCCCACCGCCCGTTTTGGGAGCGCTCCCATAACAGGTTCACAAGCACTGTAGAAGCGCGCCATGCCCCTGACAACCCATCGGACGGGAATGGTCGAGGGGTGGGGTGGAGTGCCTGGTCCGAAACTTTTCGCGGGTACGGGCGGCGGCGAATCGTGTCCAAGAGCTTGACGGTGCGTCGCGCGACCCCGAGATTGGGAGCGCTCCCACATCAGTCTTTCCGGTACGCGACCACGCGCGCCTGCCGCAGCGGTGCACCCCGAAGATCTTGAGACCGGCGCGATCGGCCCGCAGGCGCTGTCACGGCGACGAGCGGTCCGCCCGCACGGTCCCGTTCCAGGACTGGTTCCGCTGATCGGGCGGAATGGACCGCCTTCGGGGCGGCGCGCTGCGGGAGCGCTCCCATCGCGTAACCCCCTGCGCACGAGGAGAAATGCTGTGAAACGCCTTCTGGCTCTACTGGCGACCTGCGCGACGGTCCTGGGCCTCGCGGCTCTGTTCAGCCCTCAGGCGGTGGCCGCCGCCGGATGCAAGGTCGACTACACGGTCGCCAGCCAGTGGCAGGGCGGATTCCAGGCCGGCGTGAAGATCACCAACCTGGGCGAGCCCGTCTCCGCGTGGACGCTCACATTCGCTCTGCCGGACGCGGGGCAGAAGCTCGTCCAGGGCTGGAACGCCACCTGGGCGCAGTCCGGTTCCACGGTCACCGCCGCCGGCCTCGACTGGAACCGCGCGCTGGCCACCGGCGCGGCGGCCGACGTGGGATTCACCGGTTCCTTCACGGGTGCCAACCCGAAGCCCACCGCGTTCGCGCTCAACGGCGTCGCCTGCACGGGCTCGATCGGCGGCGGAACCCCGACGCCCACCCCGACCCCGACGCCCACCCCGACGCCCACCCCGACGCCCACCCCGACCCCCACCCCGACTCCCGATCCGAGCACCGGCACCCCCGTGGGCATCAACGGACCGGTGCACGTCTGCGGCGTGAATCTCTGCAACCAGTACAACCGCCCCATCCAGTTGCGGGGGATGAGCACGCACGGCATCCAGTGGTTCAGCGCGTGCTACAACGGCGCGTCCATGGACGCGCTGGCGCAGGACTGGAAGGCGGACCTGCTGCGCGTGGCCATGTACGTGCAGGAAGAAGGCTACGAGACCGACCCGGCGGGCTTCACCAGCCGGGTGAACAGCATCGTCGACATGGCCGAAGCCCGTGGCCTGTACGCGATGATCGATTTCCACACCCTGACGCCGGGTGACCCGAACTACAACCTCGCGCGCGCCAAGACCTTCTTCGCGTCCGTCGCGGCCCGCAACGCGAACAAGAAGAACGTGATCTACGAGATCGCAAATGAGCCCAACGGTGTGAGCTGGACGGCCATCAAGAGCTACGCCGAGCAGGTCATCCCGGTGATCAGGGCCGCCGACCCGGACGCGGTCGTCGTCGTCGGTACCCGCGGCTGGTCCTCGCTGGGCGTCTCCGACGGCTCCAGTGAGAGCGAGGTCGTCAACAACCCCGTCAATGCCGCCAACATCATGTACGCGTTCCACTTCTACGCCGCGAGCCACAAGGACAACTACCGTGCCGTGCTGAGCCGGGCGGCCACCCAACTCCCGATGTTCGTGACGGAGTTCGGAACTGTCAGCGCCACCGGTGGCGGCGCGCTGGACCGGACGAGCACCACGGCCTGGCTGGACCTGCTCGACCGGCTGAAGATCGGCTACGCGAACTGGACCTACAGCGACGCCCCCGAAAGCAGTGCGGCGTTCCAGCCCGGCACCTGTGACGGCAGCGACTACAGCAGCAGTGGCGTGCTGACCGAGTCGGGCACGCTGCTCAAGAGCCGGATCAGCACCTCCGACAACTTCCCCACCAGCTGATCCAGCAGCTGACTCGGCGGCTGGTCCATCCACTGATCCATCCGCTGTACCTGCCCGTCGGCCCGTGACGGGGCTCCGGCCGTGCCGAAGCCCCGTCACGGCGCCGCCCCTTCCATGCCGCGTCGGACGTGGGGTGTCGGAACGCACCCGACGGCCCCCGCCTTTCCGGACGGACGTCCCGGTCCGGGATCACACGAGAGTGAGGAAACCAATGGGTCTGCTCGACAAGAACCGTGACGGTGTACTCGGTCTGTTCCGCGTCGTCGTAGGGTTGCTGTTCGCCTGCCATGGAGCGGCGGCCCTGTTCGGCGTGTTCGGCGGCCCCCACGGCGCGTCCCCGCGCCTGTGGGAGTGGCCCGGCTGGTGGGCCGCGCTCATCCAGTTAGCCGGAGGCATTCTGGTGCTCGTGGGCTACGGCACCCGGGCAACAGCGGTGATCTGCTCCGGCTCGATGGCGTACGCCTACTTCAGCGTCCACCAGACGTCCGCGCTTCTGCCCATCGAGAACGGTGGGGAGGCGGCCGCGATGTTCTGCTGGGCGTTTCTTCTCATCGCGGCTCTGGGGCCGGGCCGTTGGGCCCTGGACCAGGTGCTGGCGCGAAGCGAGGACACCCGGGCGGAGGTCCCGCTCGCACGGCGCTGAGCCGTTTTCCGGCGTCAGCCTCCCCCCCCCGATCCCTCCGTGGCTCCGGTCAACCGCGCGGTCGTGGCCCGGGGATCGGGAGAGAGGCCCGTCGCGTGCGTCGTCAGGCACGGCCGCAGGCAGTAGCGGGCATCCGGGTAACCGTTCGAGGCGGTCCTGACGATCCGGTCCGCCCAGGGTTAGTCTGCGCCGACGATCGTCAACTGGAGGTACGCATGCGTCGTCCTGTCGGACGGAACGTATCGGTCCTGGCAGTGCTCGCCGTGGTGGCGTCCGTCGGGGCGGCAGCCCCCGCCGGATCGTCGCCGCGGCCCGGCTTACCGGCCAAGACGCCGGTGGCCGCCGGGTACGGGGGAGCGGTGGCCAGCGTGGACGCGGACGCCACCGCGGCCGGTATCGAGGTGCTGCGCAAGGGCGGCAACGCGGTGGACGCGGCGGTGGCGACGGCCGCCGCGCTCGGCGTGAGCGAGCCGTACTCGGCCGGGATCGGCGGTGGCGGGTACTTCGTCTACTACGACGCCAAGTCCCGTACCGTGCAGACCATCGACGGCCGCGAGACGGCGCCCCGCAGCGCCGACTCCTCGCTCTTCCTGGAGGACGGCAAACCGCTCGCCTTCAACGACGCCGTCACCAGCGGTCTCAGCATCGGCACCCCCGGCACCCCCGCCACCTGGGACAAGGCGCTCGACACCTGGGGCACCAAGTCGCTCGGCACCCTGCTGAAGCCCGCCGAGCGCCTCGCCCGTGACGGGTTCGTCGTGGACAGCACCTTCCGCAGCCAGACCGAGGGGAACCAGGAGCGGTTCGCCGACTTCCCGGCCACCGCGAAGCTCTTCCTGCCCGGTGGCGAACTCCCGCTCGTCGGCTCGGTGTTCAAGAACCCGGACCTGGCCCGTACGTACGAGAAGCTCGGCCGCGAAGGCGTCGAGGAGCTCTACCGGGGCGACCTGGCGAAGGACATCGTGCGCACCGTGCGGAGGCCTCCCGTCGACCCGGCGTCCGGCCGTGTCGCCCGGGCCGGGGATCTGAGTACCCAGGACCTCAAGGCGTACCGGGCGCTGAAGCAGGCGCCGACCAGGGTGGGTTACCGGGGGCTCGACGTCTACGGCATCGCGCCCTCCTCGTCCGGCGGGACCAGCGTCGGCGAGGCCCTCAACATCCTGGAGTCCACCGACCTCTCCAAGGCGAGCCAGGCGCAGTACCTGCACCGGTTCATCGAGGCGAGCCGGATCGCCTTCGCGGACCGGGGGCGCTGGGTCGGCGACCCCGCGTTCGAGGACGTGCCCACGGCCGGACTGCTCAGCCGGCGGTTCGCCGACTCGCGCGCCTGCCTCATCCGCGACGACGCCGTGCTGACCAGCCCGCTGGCCCCCGGTGACCCGAGCTCCCCGACGCCCTGCGCGACGGGCGGGGCCGCCGCCCCGACGACGTACGAGGGGGAGAACACCACGCACCTCACGGCTGCCGACAAGTGGGGCAACGTCGTCGCCTACACCCTCACCATCGAGTCGACCGGCGGCAGCGGCATCACGGTGCCCGGACGTGGATTCCTGCTCAACAACGAGCTGACGGACTTCTCCTTCGCGCCCGCCAACCCGGCCGTGCACGACCCGAACCTGCCCGGTCCGGGCAAGCGCCCGCGCTCGTCGATCTCGCCGACGATCGTCCTCGACCACGGGAAGCCGGTGCTGGCGCTCGGATCGCCCGGTGGGGCCACCATCATCACCACCGTGCTCCAGACCCTGACCGGCCGGCTCGACCGCGGGCTGCCGCTCGTCGACGCCATCGCCGCACCCCGCGCCAGTCAGCGCAACGCGGCGGCCACCGAGATCGAACCCGCACTCTGGGACAGCCCTTTGAGAGCCCAACTGGAGTCCCTCGGACACGTGTTCAAGCTGAATCCGGAGATCGGTGCGGCCACCGGGGTCGAGCGGCTGCCCGACGGGCGGTGGCTGGCGGCGGCCGAGCCGGTACGCCGGGGCGGCGGCTCGGCGATGGTGGTGACGCCGAGCGACGGGCGACGCTGATCAAGAGCCGGCGCTGATCGACGACCGGCGCCGGTCAACGGCTGCGGTGGGTGGCCCGTGCCTCGTACGGGCCACCCACCGCGGTGGTCAGAGCGCCGTCAGGATGCGGGGGCCGTCGTCGGTGATGGCCACCGTGTGTTCGGCGTGGGCGGCCCGGCTGCCGTCGGTGGTCCGGAGCGTCCAGCCGTCCTGGTCCGGCCGGAAGTGGTCCCCGCCGCCGGCGATCAGCATCGGCTCGATCGCCAGCACCATCCCGTGGCGCAGGGGGAGCCCCCGCCCCGGGTGCCCCTCGTTCGGAACGGAGGGGTCCTCGTGCATGGCCCGGCCGATGCCGTGCCCGCCGAACCCCTCGGGGATGCCGTACCCCGCCGCGCGGCAGACGGTGCCGATCGCGTGCGCGATGTCGCCGATGCGGTTGCCGACGACGGCCGCCGCGATCCCCGCGTCCAGCGCCGCGTACGCGGTGTCGATCAACAGGGTGTCGGCCGGCCGCGCACGGCCCACGGTGAAGCTGATCGCGGAGTCACCGGCCCAGCCGTCCAGCGTCGCGCCCGCGTCGATACTGACCAGGTCCCCGTCGCGCAGCCGGTAGCCGCCCGGGACACCGTGCACGATCGCGTCGTTCACCGACGCGCAGATCACCGCGGGGAAGGGGACCGGCGCGAAGTGGGGGTGGTAGTGGAGGAAGGGCGACCCCGCGCCCGCCCCGCGCAGCACCTCGTGTGCCACGGCGTCGATCTCGCGCAGGCTCACACCGATCCGCGCCGCCTCGCGCGCTGCGCTCAGCATCTGTGCCACGACCCGGCCGGCCTCGCGCATGGCGGCTATGGACCTGTCCGTCTTGAGTTGCACCATGCCAATTACTATACCGGTCAATGCGGTATTAGAATGACGGCATGGTTCGTACGCCCCTGACACCCGAAGAGCGCCGCCGCGGCGAGCGGCTCGGCATCCTGCTCCGTGAGGCTCGCGGTGGGCGCAGCATGGTCGCCGTCGCGGCGAGCGCCGGCCTTTCCGCCGAAACCCTCCGCAAGATCGAGACGGGCCGGGCCCCGACGCCCGCCTTCTTCACGGTGGCGGCCATCGCCGCCGCCCTCGGGCTGACCCTGGACGAGATCCTCGCGGGCTGCGCCGAAGAGGCCGGTGCCGAAGAGAGCGGTGCCGGGGAGGGCGGTGCCGAGGAGGCCCGCGCGGTGGAGGCCCGCGCGGTGGAGTCCGGCGCGGTGGGGGAGGTGCCGGCCGTGCCGGCCGGTGAGCTGCTGCCGCTGGGGGCCTGACGGGCGGCGCTCGGGTCCGACGGGCAGCCCGTAGGCTCGGGGCGTGACTCTCCAGGACTTCGCCCGCAGCGAGTACGTCAGCCTGACCACCTACCGCAAGGACGGCACCCCCGTCGCCACTCCCGTATGGGCCGCGGCCGACGGCGGGACGCTCTACGTCTGGACCCGCTCCGACTCGTGGAAGGTGAAGCGGCTGCGCCGCACCTCCCGGGTCCGGGTCACCGTCTGCGACGTCAAGGGACGGGTCGCCGAAGGCGCGCCGAGCGCGGAGGGGACCGCCCGGCTCGTCGAGGGGCCGGACATGGCGACCGTACGCAAGGCGCTGTCCCGCAAGTACACCTGGAAGTTCTGGCTGGTCGACTGGCCGGCCATGGTCGTACGGCTCGGAAAGCGGCCCCACACCGGAATCGCCGTGACCTTCTGAGGGGGTGCCCGGCCCCGGGGCGCGCAGCCGCGCTGTCGTGCGGTTCGCGGTTCCGGCGCCTCCCGAGGCGGTGCCCGGCGGAGCAAGGCCGGACGTCACGGCCCCGCCCATGATCCACCGGACACCACCTGCTTGAAAAACGGGCGTAGCCGCGCCGTAACACGGCTGCGGTCGAATGCGAGCTGACTGGAGGGCTCCAGCCGAGGGCCGACGAGGGCGGCGATGACGGTGCATCAGCAAGTGGTCGAAGTGGACGTGTTCGCGCGGTTCCTGGGGGATCTGGCCGCCCGTCTGGACCCCGGAAGCGGTTGGTACGGGGTCTTCACCCGACGCGATCCCGCCGGGATGCGGGCCTGCTTCGAGGGGGTCGAGATCCCGCCCTGGGACGTGGTCGAGTCACTCCTCCAGGATCTGGCAGCCTCCTACGGTACGCAGCGCGCCGAACAGGAGTCCGTGCGCGCCGCCTCGCTCTACGCCGCGTCGGCGGCGGCCCACGACCGGCGCCCCGGAGGGCGCCAAGAGCTGCACCAACGGCTGGAGTTAATGGCCCGTGAGCGGGAGGAGGCCGCCCGGCGGGTGCGCGCCGCGGAGGCGGGCGGCGCACAGCCCGACCGGCAGGCGCTCGCCTGGGCCCAGGACGACCACAGGCGCGCCTCCGCGCGGTGCGCCGAACTCCGCAGCCGCCTCGCCGCGATCACGGCCCCTCGCGACTGGTTCCGGGAGGAGGCGAGCCCGTACGAGGAGGCCGCCGGACCCGCCGTACGGGAACGGGGTACGGCGAACGCCCGTACGAAGCAAGCCGGTTCGCCTCCCACCGTGCCCGCACCGCGAAACCCCACCGGCCCCGAACCCGCCGCCCCCGCGCCGAAGCCCGTGCGCGCCAAGCCGAGGGGCGCCCGGTTCGCCGGTCTGGAGGCCGACGACGGGGCCGCGCCCGCACCCTCGATGCTCCCGTTGCTGCCCTCCGTCGCGCCGTCCGCCCCGAAACCCCGGGGGGCCCGCTTCGGCGGCGCCTCCCGCGAGGCGGAGGAGAGCGCCGAGACGCCGCAATCGGCCCCCGCCGCCGACCTGGCGGCGGTGCGGGCGGCGGCCGACGTGGTCGCGCTGCTCCTGGCGATGCGCGCGGAGGGGCGTACGGGAGAGGCGTACGCCGTGCTCTGCGAGGCGGCCGCCTGGCCGGCCGAGCGGCTGCCGGTACTCGCCGTGGCGCTGGGGCTCGCCGGCCTCGACGCCGACTGGGCCACCCTGTTGTGGGAGATGTCCTCGCTGCCGCCCACCGGGCTGGCGGCGGCGGTCGGCGCTCTCGCGGAGGCCGGGCGCGACGAGGACTGCGGGCACCTTCTGCGGCAGGGCGCCTCCCGGACGGCCGAGGAGATCGCCGACGCGGCGGTCGCGCTGGACCTGGCGGGCCGCGAGGCGGAGGCGGAGGAGTTGCTGGGCGCCTTCGTCCGCGTCAGGTCCCCGCACGAGGCCGCACGGATCGCCGGGGCGGGGCCGGCCCACCTCGTGCCGCAACTGCTCGCGGCGGCCCGCGGGGTGTCGGCGGCCCGGGAGTGGGACCTGGTGCACGCCCTGCGGGTCGCGGGCATCCCCGGTGTCTGACGCTCCGTCACGCACGGCCGGTACGGGCCCGTACGGGCTGCTTCCGGCGTGTCCCGGCGGGGCTGCGCACGCCTCGGGCGCGAAACGTGATCGACTCGGCCGGTTCACGGCGACGGTCTTGCCCCGCCGTGGGGAGGGGCTTACGTTCTCCTCCTACCTTCCGTGTCCACCCGCGTAGAAAACGCGTAGAGGCTCTGACGTCGCGTCGAAGGAGCAGCTCATGTCCCACGTCGTTCGCGCCGCACTCGTCCAGGCGACCTGGACGGGCGACGCCGAATCCATGATCGCCAAACATGAGGAGCACGCGCGCGAGGCCGCCCGGCAGGGGGCGAAGATCATTGGTTTCCAGGAGGTCTTCAACGCCCCGTACTTCTGCCAGGTGCAGGAGCCGGAGCACTACCGCTGGGCGGAACCCGTACCGGACGGCCCCACGGTCTCCCGGATGCAGGACCTGGCCCGCGAGACCGGCATGGTCATCGTGGTGCCGGTCTTCGAGATCGAGCAGTCGGGCTTCTACTACAACACCGCCGCGGTGATCGACGCCGACGGCTCGTACCTCGGCAAGTACCGCAAGCACCACATCCCGCAGGTCAAGGGGTTCTGGGAGAAGTACTACTTCAAGCCCGGGAACGCAGGCTGGCCCGTCTTCGACACGGCGGTCGGCAAGGTGGGCGTCTACATCTGCTACGACCGGCACTTCCCTGAAGGGTGGCGCCAGCTCGGACTCAACGGAGCCCAGTTGGTGTACAACCCGTCCGCCACTTCGCGCGGACTCTCCAGCTACCTCTGGCAGTTGGAGCAGCCCGCCTCGGCCGTCGCCAACGAGTACTTCATCGCCGCGATCAACCGGGTCGGCCGGGAGGAGTACGGCGACAACGACTTCTACGGCACCAGTTACTTCGTCGACCCGCGCGGCCGGTTCGTCGGCGACGTCGCCAGTGACAAGGAGGAGGAACTCCTCGTCAGGGACCTGGACTTCGACCTGATCGAGGAAGTCCGCAACCAGTGGGCGTTCTACCGCGACCGCCGCCCGGACGCCTATGACGGGCTGGTGGAGCCGTGACCGGCCTCCACGCGCGCCACCGCGCCGTCAGCCCCGACTGGCTCACCCTCTACTACGAGCGGCCCCTGGAGATCACCCACGGCGAGGGGCGGCACGTCTGGGACGCGGACGGCAACCGCTACCTGGACTTCTTCGGCGGCATCCTCACCACGATGACCGCGCACGCGCTCCCCGAGGTGACGAAGGCGGTCAGCGAGCAGGCAGGGCGGATCGTCCACTCCTCCACGCTCTACCTCAACCGCCCGTTGGTGGACCTCGCCGAACGCGTCGCCACCCTCTCGGGCATTCCCGACGCGCGCGTCTTCTTCACCACCTCCGGCACCGAGGCCAACGACACGGCCCTGCTGCTCGCCACCACGTTCCGGGGGTCCAACCAGATCCTCGCGATGCGCAACAGCTACCACGGCCGATCGTTCTCGACGGTCTCCGTCACCGGCAACAGGGGCTGGTCGCCCACCAGCCTCTCCCCGCTCCAGACCCTGTACGTGCACGGCGGGGTGCGCACCCGGGGGCCCTACGCGGAGCTGACCGACGCCGAGTTCACCCGCGCGTGCGTACGCGACCTGGAGGACCTGCTCGGGCACACCCGCGGGCCCGCAGCGCTGATCGCCGAGCCGATCCAGGGGGTCGGCGGCTTCACCTCGCCGCCGGACGGCCTCTACGCCGCCTTCCGCGAGGTGCTCGACCGGCACGGCGTGCTGTGGATCTCCGACGAGGTGCAGACCGGCTGGGGCCGTACCGGCGACCACTTCTGGGGCTGGCAGGCACACGCGGAGAACGGCCCGCCGGACATCCTCACCTTCGCCAAGGGCATCGGCAACGGCATGTCCATCGGCGGAGTCGTGGCCCGCGCCGAGGTGATGAACTGCCTGGACGCCAACTCCATCTCCACGTTCGGTGGTTCACCCGTCACCATGGCGGCCGGCCTGGCCAACCTCACGTACCTCCTCGACCACGACCTCCAGGGCAACGCCCGCCGGGTCGGCGGACTGCTCATCGAACGCCTGCGGGCCCTCGCCGTACGCGTGCCCTCGGTACGCGAGGTGCGCGGGCGCGGACTCATGATCGGGATCGAACTGGCCGAGCCCGGCACCGACCGGGCGAACCCGGAGGCCGCCGCGGCCGTCCTGGAGGCGGCGCGCGAGGGCGGGCTGCTCATCGGCAAGGGCGGCGGGCACAGCACCAGCGTGCTGCGGATCGCCCCGCCGCTCTCCCTCTCCGTCGCCGAGGCGGAGGAGGGCGCGTCGATCCTGGGCGAGGCCCTGCGCGCGGCCGGCTGACCGGACGGCGGCGGGTCGTGACGTGACCCGCCGCCCGGCCCGGAGACGGCTCCCGCACGTCGCCTCCGCCCGATGAGGAGACGGCTCCCGCACGTCGCCTCCGCCCCCTTCTTCACCACGCACCGGGTCCCGTCCCCGTGGGTCCGGTCCCTTCCCGGCACAGCGAGGAGAGGCATATGAGCCGCACCGTGATCCACGGCGGTCTGGTCGTCACCGCGTCCGACGAGATCCACGCCGATGTGCTGATCGAGGGGGGACGGGTCGTCGCACTCGCCGCCCACGGCAGCGACACGGCCGAGGGCTGGACCGGGCGGAGGATCGACGCCACCGGGAAGTACGTCATCCCGGGCGGGGTGGACGCCCACACCCACATGGAGATGCCGTTCGGCGGCACGTACGCCTCGGACACCTTCGAGACCGGAACCCTGGCCGCCGCCTGGGGCGGCACCACGACCATCGTGGACTTCGCCATCCAGTCCAGGGGCGGATCGCTCAAGGCCGGACTCGACGCCTGGCACGAGAAGGCCGAGGGGAAGTGCGCGATCGACTATGGCTTCCACATGATCATGTCCGACGTGAACGCCTCCTCGCTCAAGGAGATGGACCAGCTCGTCTCGGCCGGCGTCACCTCGTTCAAGCTCTTCACCGCCTACCCGGGGGTCTTCTACTCCGACGACGGCCAGATCCTGAGGGCCATGCAGCGCGCGGGCTCCAACGGCGGACTGGTGATGGCCCATGCCGAGAACGGTCTCGCCATCGACGTACTGGTCGAACAGGCGCTCGCCCGAGGCGAACGGGACCCCCGCTACCACGGCGAGGTCCGCAAGGCACTGCTCGAAGCGGAGGCCACCCACCGGGTGATCAGGCTCAGCCAGGTCGCCGGGGCGCCCCTCTACGTCGTCCACGTCTCCGCGCAGGAGGCCCTCGCCGAGATCGCGCGCGCCCGGGACGAGGGCCACCCGGTGTTCGGCGAGACCTGTCCGCAGTACCTCTTCCTGTCGACGGACAACCTCGCCGAACCCGACTTCGAGGGCGCCAAGTACGTCTGCTCCACCCCACTGCGCCCCAAGGAGCACCAGGCGGCGCTCTGGCGCGGGCTGCGGACCAACGACCTCCAGGTCGTCTCCACCGACCACTGCCCGTTCTGCTTCAAGGGGCAGAAGGAGCTGGGCCGCGACGACTTCTCCAAGATCCCCAACGGCATGCCCGGCGTCGAGAACCGGATGGACCTGCTCCACCAGTCCGTCGTCGACGGCCACATCGGCCTCCGCCGCTGGATCGAGATCGCCTGCGCCACCCCGGCCCGGATGTTCGGGCTGTACCCGAAGAAGGGCACCATCGCCCCCGGCTCCGACGCCGACATCGTCATCTACGACCCGCACGCCGAGCAGACGATCTCGGCCGCGACCCACCACATGAACGTCGACTACTCGGCCTACGAGGGCAAACGTCTGACGGGCCGGGTGGAGACCGTGATCTCGCGCGGCGTCCCGGTGATCGACAACCACGCGTACGTCGGACACGCCGGGCACGGCACCTATCTGCCCCGCGGTGTCTGCCAGTTCGCCCGCTGAGAGCGGCCGGGACGCACGAACGCCCCGCCGGGTACGGTGTCCGGGCGGAGCGTCCGACGTACGTACGCGGTTCAGCGGCGGGTACGGACCAGCAGGTAGAGGAAGTACGGGGCGCCGATGACGGCCGTCATCAGGCCCGCGCCGAGCTGCGCCGGGGCGATCACCGTACGGCCGGCCATGTCCGCGAGACAGACCAGGACCGCACCGAGCAGCACCGCGACCGGGACGACCCGCGCGTGGCGCCGGCCGACCAGCGCGCGCGCCGCGTGCGGGGCGACCAGGCCGACGAAGCCGATGAGACCCGCCGCGGCGACCGCGCTCGCGGCCAGCAGTACCGACATCACGAGGAAACCGAGGCGCGCCCGGGTGAGGTGCAGCCCGAGGAGCCTCGGGGTGTTCTCGTCCAGCGCGACGAGATCGAGTTCGCGGCGGCGTACCACCGACCACACCAGACCCACCGCGAGCACCACCGCGACCGGCAGCACGTCGGGCCAGTTGCGGCCGTAGGTGGAGCCGGAGAGCCAGGTGAGGGCACGCGTCGTGTCGAACGGGTCGCTGAGCACGATGACCAGACTGATCAGTGCCGTGGTGGTCGCGAACACCCCCATCCCGAGCAGGACCAGCCGGTTCTGCCCGAAACCGCCCCGCGCCGCCAGCCCGAAGACCAGCCCGGAGGCGACCGCCGCACCCGCGAAGGCCGCTCCGGCGATCAGCCAGGAACTCGCGGCGGTCACGGTGGTGACGATCAGCACGGCACCGAGCCCGGCGCCGCCGGTGACACCGAGGATGCCCGGCTCCGCGAGCGGGTTGCGGGTCACCGCCTGCACCTGGGTGCCGGACAGGGCCAGCGCCGCGCCCGCCAGCAGGGCGGCCAGCACCCGGGGGACCCGGGTGTCCAGGACGTACGTGACGACCCGTCCGGACTTGCCCTGCGCCCAGTTCACGACATCGCCGAGCAACAGCTTCGCGTCGCCGACGAGCACCGCCACGACGACCACACCGACCAGCACCACGACGAGCGCGACCACGGTGACCAGGTACGCCGTCCGGCCGGGTATCCGCAGCCGGTCCGGCGCCTCGGCCGAGGCGGTGTCCCGGGTACGGAGTGCCATCACGACCAGGAAGACACCGCCCACCACGGTCGTGACGACGCCCGTGGGCACCTCCACGGCCAGGTCCGCGGGGACGAGCGCGCGCAGCAGCACGTCCGCGCCGAGGATCAGCGCGGCGCCCATCAGCCCGGCGACGGGCATCTGGACACGGAACCGTACGAGACCGCGGAACCGGCGGGCCAGGGGGCGTACCAGGGCGGGGGCGCAGAGGCCGACGAACCCGATGGGCCCGGCGAGCGTGACGGCCGCCGCGGAGAGCAGCGTGGCGAGGACGACCGCGGTGATCCGGGTGCCCCGGACGGGCACGCCCAGCCCCCGGGCGGCGTCGTCGCCCAGGCCCAGCGCGTCGACCCGGCGGGCGACGAGCAGCAGCCCGACGAGCCCCACCACGACGAAGGGGATCATCTGCTGGACGCCGTCGAACCCGTTCTGCCCGATGCCGCCCTGCCCCCACCGGTAGAGACCCTCGGTCCGCTGGGGGAAGAGCAGCAGCAGCGCCTCGGTCACCGCGTTCAGACCCAGCATCAGCGCACTGCCCGCGAGGACCAGACGCACCGTCCCCTTGCCCAGCCCGGAGAGCCCGAGCACCACGGCCGCGGCGGCGAGCCCGCCGACGAACGCGGCGCCCGAGGAGGCGAGGAACGGCAGCGAGACGCCGGTGACGGCGACCACGCCGAGCGCCAGGTACGAACCGGCGTTCACCGCCAGGGTGTCCGGCGCGGCGAGGACGTTGCGGCTGACGGCCTGGAGGGCGGTACCGGCCGCGCCGAGCGCCAGCCCGACGAGGATGCCGGCGACCATGCGCGGCAGCCGGGACGCGATGACGACGGAGGAGTCCCCGGCGTCGGCCCGGCCGAGGAGCGCGTCCCAGACCTGGGACGCGCCGACGTCCGCGGTGCCCTGGGTGATGTCGACGACGGCGAGGACCAGGACGAGCAGCACGAGCCCGGCCGTCACCGCGACCGCACCCGTCGTGACCGCGGCGGTGCGGTCACGGCCGACCGCGGTGTTGTCGATGACGGCCATGGCGCGCTACTTCTTCGTCAGGGCGTCGACGAGGGAGTCGGCGTACGCCTCCATCGAGCGGGGGCCGCCGAACATCCAGACGCCGTCGGGCAGCCGGTGCACGTTGCCGTCCTTGACGAACGGGAGCGACTTCCAGACCGCGTTCTTCGAGAGGTTGTCGGCGAACGCGTCGCCGTCCACGTCGTTGGCGACGTAGGTGAAGTGGACGTCACCGAGCTTGGTGAGACCCTCGACGTCGGTGGTCGCGAGGCCGTACGCCTTGTCGCCCTCCACCTTCCAGGCGTTCTTCAGACCGAGCTGCTCGTTCATCGCGCCCAGCAGCGACTTGCCGGTGAAGGCGCGGACGGAGACCTGGTTGGCGTCGACGTAACCGTCGGCGGAGGCGATCGAGGCGCCACCGAGACCGGCGTCCTCCAGAACCTTCTTGTTCTTGGCGATGTTCGCCTCGAACTCCTTCTTCACCGTGTCGGCCTCGGCGGTCCTGCCGGTGGCCTGCGCGATGAGGTCGAGACCCTTGGTCATCGTGCCGACCTGGTCGGCACCGTCGGCGGAGGTCACCTGGATGACCGGGGCGACCTTGCGCAGCTGCGCCACCACGTCGGGGGAGAGGTCGTCGGTGGCGACCACGAGGTCCGGTGCGAGGGCCGCGACCGTGTCCATGCTCGGCTCGCCGCGGGTGCCGATGTCCTTCGGGCTGCCGGTCAGCGGGGCCGCGGTGTCCCACGCGGCGTACCCCTTCACGTCCGCCACGCCCACGGGGGCGACGCCGAGTGCGACCAGGTCCTCGGTCACGTTCCACTCGGTGGTGACGACCTTGGTGGCGGGACCGTCGAGGGTCACCTTGGTGCCGGTCGCGTCGGTGACGGTGATCTTCTGGGACGCGGGCTTCGCCGAGGCGGCGGAGTCGTCGGTGGACGGCTCCGAGGTGCCGCAGGCGGTCAGCGAGAGGGCGGCGACGGCGACGGTGGCCGCGGCGAGGAGGTGACGCTTCATGAGGAGGTGCTGAGCCTTTCGGATCTGGAGTGGTGGCGGCCTATCGCACGGGTGCGCAGCCTGCCGGTCGACGGATCGGTGTCGACGTCGATACGGATGCCGTAGACGTCGGACAGCAGCTCCGGTGTGAACACGTCCTCGGGCGCGCCGTCGGCGACGACGCGTCCCGCGTGGAGCAGAGCGACCCGGTCGGCGACGGACGCCGCCTGGTCGAGGTCGTGGAGGACGACACCCACGGCGATGCCGTGGAGGTCGGCGAGGTCACGCATCAGGTCGAGGAGTTCGACCTGGTAGCGGAGGTCGAGGTAGGTGGTCGGCTCGTCCAGGAGCAGGACGCCCGTCTCCTGCGCCAGGCAGCTCGCCAGCCACACGCGCTGGAGCTGCCCGCCGGAGAGCTGTTCGACGCCCCGCCCGGCGAGGTCCTCGACGCCGGTGAGGGCGAGGGCGCGGTCCACCGCGGCGGAGCCGTCCGGGTCCGGACGGCCCCAGCGGCCCCGGTGCGGGTACCGGCCGAACTCGACCACGTCCCGCACGCTGAGGCCGCCCGGAGTGGACCGGGACTGCGTCAGCAGCGCGACGCACCGCGCGAATTCGCGGGCGCCGAGCGCGAAGCCGTCGGTGGCCCCGTCGGTGCCGGCGTCCACGGTGAGCGAGCCGCCGCGCGCGTTCTGGAGCCGGGCGAGAGTACGCAGCAGCGTCGACTTGCCGCTTCCGTTGGGGCCCACGAGGGCGGTCACCTCGGCCGGCCGCAGGTCGAGGCTCGCCGCGTGCACGACGTCCGTACGGCCGTAGGCGACGGTCACCGCGTCCGCGGACAGTCCGTGACCGCGCGTCTGTGGCACGCCGGCCGCCGAAGGGGCGTACGCCGTGCCGGAAATGCTCTCACCAGCTTTCATGCGGCTTAGGTTAGCCTGCCCTTAGATGAGTGGGAACATCACCCCTGGTCACAGAATGGCCTCGATGGGGCCGGTGGTGCGGCGGCGATGTCCCGCGCCGCCGGGTGCGGGCGGTGCGAGGCCGCCGCCCGCGTCCGGGCAGCGCGAAGCCCGGCGGCCGATGCTGCTGCGGTCGGCGGCCGGGCTTCGTTCGGAGGTCCGAGAGGGCCGAAGGGCCTGGCGCTCCGTGAGGTGTGCGGTGGTGCGCGGTCAGTGCCCGTGACCGGTCAGTTCTTCCACCAGTCGTCGAGCGGGGTGGCCGGGACGGTGCGCTTGTGGCGGGACGCCAGGTAGACCGACTCCAGTCGCGCCGCGACTCCGGGGGCGACCTCCGCGCCCTCCAGATAGTCGTCGATCTCGGCGTACTTCAGGCCGAGCGCCACCTCGTCCGGCAGCGCGGGGCGGCCGTCCTCCAGGTCCGCCGTCGGGACCTTCTCCCAGGTGCTCTGCGGAGCGCCCAACTCCCGCAGCAGGGCAGCGCCCTGACGCTTGGTCAGCCCGGTGAGCGGGGTGAGGTCGACCCCTCCGTCGCCGTACTTGGTGAAGAAGCCGGTCACCGCCTCGGCCGCGTGGTCGGTGCCCACGACGAGCAGCCCCAGCTGGCCCGCGAGCGCGTACTGGATCACCATGCGCTCACGTGCCTTGACGTTGCCGCGTACGAAGTCCCGCAGCTCCGGCTCCCCTTCCGGCAGCTGGGCCAGCGCGACCGCGACCTCGCCGGCCACGGTGTCCGCGCCCGGCTTGACGTTCACCGCGACCGACCGGTCCGGGCGGATGAACTCCAGCGCGATCTGCGCGTCGTGCTCGTCGGCCTGCACGCCGTACGGCAGCCGCACCGCGAGGAAGGTGGCCTCGTGCCCCTCGGCCCGCAGCTCCTCGGCCGCGAGCTGGCACAACTTGCCGGTCAGCGTGCTGTCCTGCCCGCCGCTGATCCCGAGCACGTAGCCCTTGGCCGGGGTCGACCGCAGGTAGTCCTTGAGGAAGTCGACCCGCTGCCGGATCTCCACCTTCGGTTCCACTGCCGTCCTGACGCCGAGGTCGGCGATAATCTGCTCCCTGAGGGTCACCATTCCCGTACTGTACTGGCCGCTCTGTTACGGGGAGAAGTCGGCACGGTCGCGCCGCACCACCCTCGCGTCCGGGTGTTCCGCAGGTCACAGGGGTGACGGTGTGGATCAGGCGGTTGTGCCGGGTTTCCGTACGGGGCTGCCCCCGCCTCACCGCAGCGCTCCCTCCAGTACCGCCCGGCCCAGCCGGGTCCGGTGGTGGAGCACGCGCACGCCCTGGCGCTGGGAGAGGAGCAGCCCCGCCTCCCGCAGGACGGTGGCGTGCCTGCTGGCGGTCGACGGTGCGAGCCGGAGCGCCGCGGCGAGGTCCATCGTGGTCATCGGGCGGTCAAGTATCCGCAGCAGTTCGGCGCGGGAGGCGCCGATGAGCTGCGCCGCCGGGGCGTCGCCGCCCTGGCGCCGGCGTTCGAGCCAGCCGGGCGCGGGGGAGAGCGGGTGGACGAGCACCGGGGGCAGCTCCTCGTCCGCGAGGGTGATCGGGGAACGGACGCAGAAGAAGGCGGGGAGCAGGGTCAACGCACGTCCTCGTAAGGCCAGTTCGCGGTCCCGTGGATACGGGGCGCGCAGCTCGCGGTCCCGGTAGCGCCACCCGGGCAGCTCGTCGTACCCGATGAGGAGGCCCTCCGCCCCATGGGTGAGGACGGCTTCGGCGCGGGCGGTCCGGTCGGCCGCCGCCTGCTCGCGGATGACGCCGAGGTAGGGCGCGACGGCCACCCGGTGGTAGGCGCGCAGGGCGGAGGCGAGGTGGCGCAGGGCCCGGGGGCGGCCGTCGGCCAGGGGGCGCACGGTGGCCGGGACGGGGCGGCCGGTGTGCGCGTACAGCCGGGTGAGTTCGGCGCGCAGGCGGTGCCGGGGGGTGGAGAGCAGCCGTTCGAGGCCGGCGTCGAGGTCGGTCTCCCCGCGACCGGGGGTCAGGAAGTCGGGGAAGTACGAGCGGTCCGGGCAGAGCCGGATCAGGGCGCGGGCCGCAGGGGTGAGCCCGGACCGCCGCAGGGCCTCGGCCACCTCGCGGCGCCATGCCCCGAACACGAGGGGCGCCTGGCGGTTCTGGAGCAGATGCAGGCTCAGCGCGGTTTCCCAGAGCGGGTCCACGTCGGGGGCCAGGCGCAAGCGGGCCAGTTCCTGGTGCGTGAACTCCACCCGTAGCACGGCGCACCCCCGGCGGTCACGGGCGTCCGGCGGCGCCCGCCCGGGCGGAACTCTACGCGCATTGCGGATCTGACGCATTCATGTCAGGAAGTCGGAAGGTAACGGGGTCCCGCTCCGGCGGCAAGGGGGCGAGGGCCTCCTTCGACCAGGAACGAATGGCTTGCGCGGCGGCCCCGGCCGCATCACCGTGGCGGTCACGTGTCACGTCGTCACCAGGCCGTGGGCCCGGTGCGCCCGGGCCTCGTCGAAAGCGCCTCCCGGGTCCCGGCCGCCGGTCCGGTCGCCGTTGTCCGCGTCCGTCGTTCCCCGGAACCACCAGCACCACTGGCACCACCTGTCCGGCACTGTCCGCCTGTCGCCACCTGTCCGGCACCACCCTCCCGGGCGTACCCACCGCCCGCGAGTCCTTCCCCGCCCCCACCGAGAAGGAGGCGCACCGTGCGCCGTGACCCAAGACCCCGCCCCGTCCTGCCCGTGCCCCCACGCCGCGCACCGGGACGCCGCCGCGTCGCGTCCCTCGTCCGCCGAGGGCCGGCCGCCGCCGTCTCCCTGCTGGCCGTCGCCGCTCTCTCGCTCGCCGCCGGCCCCGCCGCCGCCCGCGACGCCGCCCCGGGCGACGCCCCGCTCGGGAGCGTCAGCTGGCGGGCGGACCTCTCCGCGCCCACCGGCGACGAGACCAACGTCAGCCGTGCCGACGGCACGCTGCGGCTGCGCGACCGCAACGTAAGGCCGGCCTCCGCGCGCTCCCCGCGCGGTCAGGGCGCGGTCCTCCTCCCCGTACGCCAACTCGACCGCGCCGTCGACCGGATCACCCCGGACGTCGACGTCACCCTCCCCGCCGGATCGCAGGTGGTGGTCGACGTGCGCGGGCAGGACGGTCTGGGCCGGTGGACCGAATGGAGGGAGGCGAGCGAGGACGCACCCGCCCTGCTGCCCCGGGCCGTCACCCGGGTACAGACCCGTATCGTGCTGGTCGCCGCCCCCGACGGTGCCGCGCCGAGCGTCCGCGCCCTGTCCCTGAGCGCCGAACTCGACCCCGACGCGCCCCGGTCCGTCATGGCGGCCGCGTCCGTCACGTCGACCGTGTACGCGACCCGCGAGGGTCTGGTGGGCGGCACCACCGCCAACGGGCACGTGATCGTCGCCAGCGACCACTTCGTGGCCCTGCCGTCCCGGCGCGGGCTCTCCCCGAAGGGCAGCGCCCAGTACTCGGTCAAGGTCTGCGGCCCCGCCCGCTGCGAGACGGCCCCGGTGTGGGACGTCGGCCCGTGGAACACCAAGGACGACTACTGGAACCTCTCCTCCGCCCGCGAGTCCTTCAAGGACCTCCCGCAGGGCAAGCCCGAGGCGCAGGCCGCCTACCTGGAGGGCTACAACGGCGGCCTGGACGGGTCCGGCCGCACGGTGCTGAACCCGGCCGGCATCGACCTCGCCGACGGCACCTTCTACAACATCGGCCTCAACAACAACGGCTACGTCACCGTCGAATACCTGTGGACCGGCGCCGGTGCCGCGACCAAGTCCTTCCCGACCTGGGGTACCGACGTCAACATCCGCCAGCAGGCCACCAGCACCTCCACCCGGGTCGCCCAGCTCGCCGGGCCCACGACGGTACGGGTGCAGTGCCAGGTGCACGGGCAGCTCGTCCAGTCCGGCGGGTACAGCAACGACGCATGGTCCTACCTGCCGGACTACGGCGGCTACATCTCCAACATCTTCATCGACAACGCCGCCAGCTGGCTCCCCGGCGTCCCGAACTGCTGAGGGCGGCGCCCCGGACTGCCGGGGACGTGCGGGTGGTGCGGTACGGGCCGCACCACCCGCACGTACCGGCACCGGGTGACGGCACCTCCCGGCCCCCTCTTCCCAAGGTGCCGATCGCGGTCCAGAATCATCGCTCCGCCACTCGCGTCCGAGGCGCCGTCGTACAGGGTCCGGCACGGTCCGATATGGAAGGATTCCGCCGGAGAACGTCACTCGCGGGCAGTATGCCCTCGGTGCCCCTGTCGGGCGAACCAGCCTGCAACGGACGGAAGTTCAACGGCCGGGGCGGCCGCGGCCGTCCGCCCCGCGCGCCACCCTTCGCGCACTGGACCAGGAGCAGCGACATGGACTTCGGACTCGTACTCCAGACCGACCCGCCCGCCTCGTCCGTCGTCGGCCTGATGCGCCGCGCCGAACGCAACGGGTTCCGGTACGGCTGGACCTTCGACTCGGCGGTGCTCTGGCAGGAGCCCTTCGTCATCTACAGCCGCATCCTCGAACACACCGAGCGGCTGATCGTCGGCCCGATGGTCACCAACCCCGGCACCCGTACCTGGGAGGTCACCGCCTCCACCTTCGCCACCCTGAACGACATGTACGGCAACCGGACCGTCTGCGGCATCGGCCGGGGCGACTCCGCGATGCGGGTCGCGGGCCGCCGGCCCAACACGCTCGCCCGGCTCGGCGAGGCCATCGATGCCATCCGCGACCTCGCCGAGGGGCGCGAGACGTCCGTCGACGGGCAGCGGATCCGCATCCCGTGGGTGAAGGACGGCCGGCTGCCGGTGTGGATGGCCGCCTACGGGCCCAAGGCGCTGGCCCTCGCCGGGCAGAAGGCCGACGGGTTCATCCTCCAGCTCGCGGACCCGTTCCTCACCGAGTGGATGATCAAGGCGGTACGGAAGGCCGCGGCGGACGCGGGCCGCGACCCCGACTCCGTCACCATCTGCGTCGCCGCCCCGGCCTACGTGGGCGACGATCTCGGCCACGCGCGCGAGCAGTGCCGCTGGTTCGGCGGCATGGTCGGCAACCACGTCGCCGACCTGGTCTCCCGGTACGGCGAGCACTCCGGCCTGGTGCCCGAGGCCCTCACCGCGTACATCGCCGGGCGCTCCGGTTACGACTACAGCCACCACGGCCGCAGCGGAAACCCGGACACCGCCTTCGTGCCCGACGAGATCGTCGACCGGTTCTGCCTGCTCGGCCCCGCCGAGGCGCACATCGAGAAGCTCCGGGCCCTGCGCGACCTCGGCGTCGACCAGTTCGCCGTCTACAACATGCACGACGCCCGCGAGGCCACCATCGACGCCTACGGATCGACGGTCATCCCCGCCCTCGCCGGCTGACCCCCTGCCCCGGCGGGACCCCGGCCCACACCCGTACCGCAGACTGCACCCTCGCGCCCCGCCCCCTCGCACCCGCACCCTCCCGTCCCTGCCCCCTCGCACCCTCCCGCCCCCGCCGCCTCGCGCACCCGCACCGGCTGTACGCGCGTCCCGGGCCCGGCACCGCAGCCGGGCCGGGGTCCCGTCCGCGCCCCGCACGGCACCACTCCCGAGCGAAGGGTCCAGCCGCATGACAGCAACCACCCCGCCCACCCCTCCGAACCCGTCCACCCCACCGACCCCGCCCGTTCCGCCGTCGTCGCCCGCACCGCCGGGCGAAGCGCCCGCGGGCACCGGCGCCGACCCCTCCGGGCGGGTCGCCCTCGCCCCGGGTGAGGTGCCCGGCCACCCGTCCTTCGTCAACGAGGACCTGCTCCCCGTTCCCCTGGAACGGCGCACCTGGACCACGTACAACTTCGCCGCCCTCTGGATCGGGATGGCGCACAACATCCCGTCCTGGCTGCTCGCCTCCGGGCTCGTGGCCCTCGGCATGGACTGGAAGCAGGCCGTCCTCACCATCGCGCTGGCCAACGTGATCGTGCTGCTGCCGATGCTGCTGACCGGGCACGCCGGGCCCAAGTACGGCATCCCGTTCCCCGTGCTGGCCCGCGCCTCCTTCGGGCTGCGGGGCGCCAACCTGCCGGCCCTGATCCGGGCGGCCGTCGCCTGCGCGTGGTTCGGCATCCAGACCTGGATCGGCGGGGTGGGGGTCTTCACGCTCCTCGGCAAGATCTTCGGGGGCTGGGCAGGCGCCTCCACCGTCGGCGGCCGGCCGTGGACGCTCTGGCTCTGCTTCGTCCTCTTCTGGGCCCTCGAACTCGCCATCATTTACCGGGGTATGGAGACCCTGCGCCGGTTCGAGAGCTGGGCCGCACCCTTCGTGATCGTCGGTGCGGTGGTGCTGCTGGTCTGGATCGCGGTGAAGGCCGGAGGATTCGGGCCGCTGCTGGACCAGCCCTCCGAACTCGGCTGGGGGAGCGACTTCTGGCCGGTCTTCTTCCCGTCCCTGATGGGCATGATCGGCTTCTGGTCCACCCTCTCCCTCAACATCCCCGACTTCACCCGCTTCGGCGCGGGCCAGAGCGCCCAGGTCCGGGGGCAGACCCTCGGCCTGCCGACCACCATGACGTTCTTCGCCCTGCTCTCCGTCCTCGTCACCTCCGGCTCGCAGGCCGTGTACGGGGAGGCGATCTGGGACCCGGTCCAGCTCGTCTCGAAGACCGACAACGTCTTCGGGCTCCTCTTCGGCCTGGTGACCGTGCTCGTCGCCACCCTCTCCGTGAACATCGCGGCCAACGTCGTCTCGCCCGCGTACGACCTCGCCAACGTCGTACCGAAGCTGATCGGCTTCCGCACCGGCGCGCTCGTCACCGGCGTCGTCGGCGTGCTGATGATGCCGTGGAAGCTCACCGAGACGCCCGAGCTGTACATCTACACCTGGCTCGGCCTGGTGGGCGGCCTGCTCGGTACGGTGGCGGGCATCCTCATCGCCGACTACTGGTACGTCCGCCGCACGGTGCTCGACCTGCCGGACCTGTACGAGCCGGGCGGGCGCTACTGGTACCGGGGCGGATGGAACGGGAGGGCCGTCGCCGCCTTCCTCGCCGGCGGCCTCCTCGCGGTCGGCGGCTCGCACTCCGCACCCGGCGCGGGCCCCTTCCCCGAGGACGGGATCGTGCCCTTCCTCAAGCCCCTCGCCGACTACGGCTGGGCGGTCGGCCTCACCTCGTCGCTCGTGCTGTACTCCCTGCTCAGCGGTGTGAAGACCGCCCCGGAGGCCTGACCGGGAACAGCCGCCGGAGGCCGGGTCCACCCCACAGGATCCGGCCTCCGCCACCGGGCGGACCAGGGCGTGAGCGCGCGGGTACGGGGTCCCTTGTGGAGACCGGACCGGTCACGAGATATCTTGATGTCAAGCAATGTTGCAGACGTGGAGCGGAGCACCCGGTGACTGACTCGACCATCATCTATACGCACACCGACGAGGCCCCTGCCCTGGCGACGTACTCGTTCCTGCCCGTCGTCGAGGCCTACGCCTCGACCGCCGGTGTCACGGTCGAGCGCCGCGACATCTCCCTCGCGGGCCGGATCATCGCCAGCTTCCCGGAGCGCCTCACGGCCGACCAGCGTATCGATGACGCGCTCGCCGAGCTGGGCGAGCTGGCCAGGACGCCGGGCGCCAACATCATCAAGCTGCCGAACATCTCGGCCTCGATCCCGCAGCTCAAGGCCGCCGTGGCCGAGCTCCAGGCGCAGGGCTACGCCCTCCCGGACTACCCGGACGACCCGCAGACCGACGAGGACAAGGATGTCCGCGCCCGGTACGACAAGGTCAAGGGCAGCGCGGTCAACCCCGTCCTGCGCGAGGGCAACTCCGACCGCCGCGCCCCCGCGTCGGTCAAGAACTACGCCAAGGCCCACCCGCACCGCATGGGTGCCTGGACGGCCGACTCGAAGACGAACGTCGCCACCATGGGCGTCGACGACTTCCGCTCCACCGAGAAGTCCGCCGTGATCGCCGAGGACGGCTCGCTCCGCATCGAGCTCGTCGGTGACGACGGCTCCACCACCGTGCTGCGCGACTCCGTCCCGGTCCTGGCCGGCGAGGTCGTCGACGCCGCCGTCATGCGCGTCGCCGCGCTGCGCGAGTTCTTCACCGCGCAGGTCGCCCGCGCCAAGTCCGAGGGCGTCCTCTTCTCGGTGCACCTCAAGGCCACCATGATGAAGGTCTCCGACCCGATCATCTTCGGCCACGTGGTCCGCGCCTTCTTCCCGAACACCTTCGCCAAGTACGGCGACGTGCTCGCGGCGGCCGGCCTCACCCCGAACGACGGCCTCGGCGGCATCCTGAAGGGCCTGGACTCCCTGCCCGAGGGCGGCGCCGAGATCAAGGCCTCCTTCGAGGCCGAGCTCGCCGAGGGCCCGGCCCTCGCGATGGTCGACTCCGACAAGGGCATCACCAACCTGCACGTCCCCAGCGACGTCATCGTCGACGCCTCCATGCCGGCCATGATCCGCACCTCCGGCCACATGTGGGGCCCGGACGGCAACGAGGCCGACACCCTCGCCGTGCTGCCCGACAGCAGCTACGCCGGTGTCTACCAGGTCGTCATCGACGACTGCCGCGCCAACGGCGCCTTCAACCCGTCGACCATGGGCTCCGTGCCGAACGTCGGTCTGATGGCACAGAAGGCCGAGGAGTACGGCAGCCACGACAAGACCTTCGAGATCCCGGTCACCGGCACCGTCCGCGTGGTCGACACCAAGGGCGACGTCGTCCTGGAGCAGACCGTCGGCGCCGGCGACATCTTCCGCATGTGCCAGACCAAGGACCTGCCGATCCAGGACTGGGTCAAGCTGGCCGTCACCCGCGCCCGTGCCACCGGCGTCCCGGCCGTGTTCTGGCTGGACGAGACCCGCGCGCACGACGCCAACCTCATCGCCAAGGTGAAGACCTACCTCGCCGACCACGACACGGACGGCCTGGACATCTCCATCAAGTCGCCGGAGGAGGCCACCGCCTTCTCGCTGGAGCGCATCCGCCGCGGCGAGGACACCATCTCGGTGACCGGCAACGTCCTCCGCGACTACCTCACGGACCTCTTCCCGATCCTGGAGCTGGGCACCAGCGCCAAGATGCTCTCCGTGGTCCCCCTGATGAACGGCGGCGGCCTCTTCGAGACGGGCGCCGGCGGCTCGGCCCCGAAGCACGTGCAGCAGCTCGTCAAGGAGGACTACCTCCGCTGGGACAGCCTCGGTGAGTTCCTCGCCCTGGCCGTCAGCTTCGAGCACCTCGCCCAGACCACCGGCAACGCCCGCGCCCAGGTCCTTGGCGACACCCTGGACCGCGCCACCGGCACGTTCCTGAACGAGGACAAGTCCCCGAGCCGCAAGCTCGGCGGCATCGACAACCGCGGCAGCCACTTCTTCCTCTCCCTGTACTGGGCGCAGGAACTGGCCGCGCAGACCGACGACGCCCAGCTCGCCGAGGCGTTCGCGCCGCTGGCCAAGACCCTCACCGAGCAGGCGGACACCATCGTCGCCGAGCTGAACGCGGTGCAGGGCTCCCCGGTCGACATCGGTGGCTACTACCAGCCCGACCCGGAGAAGGCCGCCGCCGTCATGCGCCCTTCGGCGACCTTCAACCAGGCGATCGCGACCCTCGCCTGATCCGGTTGCCCGGGTGAGTGCGCGCCCCGCCGCTCGCACCGCCCACCGCACGTACGCCTCCGCCCCGGCCAGGGGTCACCCGGCCGGGGCGGAGGCATGTCCGGGACCTTGTGGTCCGGGAGGCCCCGGTGGCTGTGCCGGGCGGGCCAGCCACTCCGGCAGGACGCGGAGGAGGATCCGGGCGAGCGCGTCCGGATCGCGTGGTGGGGCGGTCTCCAGCCACGTCTGGAGCACGCCGATGATGCCGAACCCCAAGAAGCGGCTGTACGCGGTGAGCGCCGGCTCGTCCCAGGCCGGACCGGGCGGCACCAGCGAGGGCCGGGCGTCGAGCAGCGAGACGACCGACGCGGTGAAGTGGCGGCTCAGCAGACGGGTGAGTACGGGGCTCCGCCCGTCGAGCAGCCCCGTGGTGAAAATGTCCTCGTACCGCTCGAACCAGTCGAGGAAGTCCCACGCGATCTCCTCCCACACCCGGTCGAAGGGCAGGGAGCGGTCCGCGGCGTTCTCGGTGAGCATGCGGCGCATGGCGTCGAGATCACCGACGAGCGCCTGCTCCAGGGCGTCCGCGGGGCTGCTCGCATGGTTGTAGAAGGTCGTGCGGTTGAGTCCAGCGGTACGGGTCACGTCCGCGACCGACACCGACTCGATGGGCCGCGCGGCGGCCAGCAGCAGAACGGCCTCCCGCAGCTTGCGCCTGCTGCGCAGGACCCGAATATCGGCCATGTCCACCTTCGGGCGAATCATGCCCTGCAACGTACCCCCGCCACCGGCGGCGACCAACACCGGCCGTTCAGCGGGCGGGAGATCGATCCCGCAACACTGCCGCCATCTTTCGCCCGGCCCCGCCTGCCAGAATGGGCACGGCCCAGCCGCCCGGCAGGAAGCCGTGACCGACGACGGAGGAACGCGTGCCGCCCACCTCGAAACCGCTGCGCAGGCTCGGGTTCCTCACGATCGGCCTGTTCGACGGCGCGGACCCGCGCCCCGGCCACGAGTCGACTCTGCGCATCATCGAACTGGGCGAGCAACTCGGCTTCGACAGCGCCTGGGTGAGGCACCGTCACCTCCAGTACGGCATCTCCTCCCCGATGGCCGTGCTGGCCGCGGCCACCCAGCGCACCAGCCGCATCCACCTCGGTACCGCCGTCATCCCGCTGGGCTGGGAGAACCCGCTCCGCCTCGCCGAGGACCTGGCGACCGTGGACGTCCTCTCGGGAGGCCGCCTGGAACCGGGCGTCAGCGTGGGGCGGCCGATGCACTTCGACCGGGTCAAGGACGCCCTCTACCCGGACACGGCCGCCGACGAGGACTTCAGCCACGAACGGGTACGCCGGCTGCTCGACTTCGTAAGCGGCGAACGGGCCACCGCCTTCAGCGGCACCGAGGGGATCGAGGTGTTCTCCGACCGCGTCGAACCCCACGCCCCGGGCCTCCGCGACCGCATGTGGTACGGCGCCGGCAGCCTCCCCTCCGCCCGGTGGGCCGGCGAGAACGGGATGAACCTGCTGACGAGCAGCGTGGTGAAGGCGGAGGACGCCGGTGCGTCGGCGGACTTCGCCGAGATCCAGCTCTCCCACATCCGGGCCTTCCGCGCCCACCACCCGGACGGCGACCTGGCCCGCGTCTCCCAGGGGCTCGTGGTCATCCCCACCGACTCCGCCACCCCCGCACAACGCGCCAAGTACGAGGAGTACGCCCGGAGCCGGGCACCGCGTACCACCGCCCCGCAGGGACCCGCGCGCATGATGTTCGCCCCCGACCTCGTGGGCACCTCGCAGCAGCTCGCCGAACAGCTCCACGCCCACGTCGCGTTCCAGGAGGTCGACGAGGTCGCTTTCGCCCTGCCGTTCAGCTTCGAGCACGAGGACTACGTCCAGATCCTCCACGACATGGCGACCGTCCTCGGGCCCGCGCTGGGGTGGAAGCCGACGGGGTGAGGCGTCGCGGGGGCGCTCCGCGGCCGCCCCGCACGTGCATCCACGCCCGTCACCAGCTCGTCCGCAGCAGATGGTTGACCAGGAGCGCCAGCACCACCTGGGCGCCGAGCCAGCCACGCCGGTGCCGATCGGGCAGCGCGGCCGCGGCGGCCAGCAGCCAGAGGACGAAGGGCAGCCAGATCCGCTCCGTCTCGGCCTTGCTCATCCCCGACAGATCGGCCGCGACGACGGCCAGCGCCGCCGCCAGCGTGAGAACGGCGAGCCGTTGCGCCCCGGCGAGCGGCCGGCCGGTCCGCAGCGCCCGTACGGCACCGGGCGCGGCCACCGCCGACCGGCGCAGCCCGGCCACCGTGGCCAGTCCGGCGGAGACGGTGACGGCGGCGAGGTTGGCCCAGACCCAGTACGCGTACGGCCGCTTCCCGCCCACCCCCTGGTGGTACCGCTCCACCAGCAGCGGATACGCGTCCCACCAGTGGAACCCCGCCAGGGTGAAGAGCGCGGGCACCACCAGCGATCCGGCGGCGAACGCGGGCAGCGGGCGGGCCGTCCGGGCGAGCACCAGGACGGCCGCCAGCAGGAGACCGGTCAGCGGGAGCCCGTAACTCAGGTAGCAGACAAGGCCGAACAGCAGGCCCGACCCGGCCGCCGCGGTCCCCGGGAAGCGGGTCGTACAGGTCGCCGACAGCGCCAGCAGCGCCATCGACCAGCCGGCGACCGCCGCGAACGCGGCGTCGGCCGAGACACCCGCCCAGACGGCCCCCGGCGCGAGGACGAGGAACGGCGCCGCCTTCCGGGCGATCCGCTCACCGGCCAGCGCCCGCAGAGTGACCAGCGCGGCCGCGGCGGCGGTCGCCGCGAGCACGACGCAGCAGACCGCCGCCCACACCGCCCCGCCGAGACCGATCCGGTCCAGGAGCACGAACGGCAGGGTGGCGCCCGGCGGATGCCCGGCCACATGGGTCGGCCAGTTGCCGGGCCGGCCCATCACGATGTGGTCCTCGAAGGTGCGCAGGGCGGCGCCGATGTCGTGGAACCCGGCGACGCCCGCCAGATACTCGTGACGGCTGGTCAGCTTGAGGGCGAACCCGCTCCGCCAGCCGTCGACGAGCGCGAGCGAGAAGATCCAGGCCGCCGAGACCGCCGAGGAGAGGACGAGCAGCCCGCGCCAGCGCGTCCGGACGGCCACCCGGGGGCCGAGGGCGACGGCGAGCACGGCCAGCGCGAGCGCCGCCGGGGTACCGGGTCCGACGTGCGGGTCCCACGAGGCGATCAGGGGCGGCCACCCCGCGTAGAGGGACCCGTCGCCGTTCACGGCCCAGCCGACGAGCGCCGCCACCGCGACCAGCACCACGCCCCCGGCCGCGGCCGTCAGATCCCGGCGCCCCGCGCGGTCCGCCGCCCCCGCGGTCTCCGCGGCTGCCATTCCTCCGGCGCGTCCGGCGCGCTCCTCGGTCCTCACCCCGGCACGCTAAGCCTCCCGCAGCCTTTTCCCCTGCCGACCGGGCCGCTTCGCGCGACGGGGCGTCACCGATCCGCCACGCCGCCGCGCACGGAGCGACGGCTCCCGGGCCATGTCCGGCCACTCGACGGGGTGACCCGGCCCGCACGCCGGTGGCGCGTCCCCGCGCGGACGGGACCCGCGCCCTACGGTCGCAACCATGGGTGACCTCATGCGACGCCTCTCAGCCCTGCCAGGACCGACACGACCGGACTTCTGGCGCAGTCCGCTACGGGGAGCCCGGTTCACCACCGTACTCGGCGTCGTCCTGCTCGTCGGGCTGACCCTGGTGGCGGTCACCGGGCTCCTCTCCTACGCCTCGTACAACCCGGATCTCGCCGCCGTCAACGACAAGACACCCGACAAAGGGCTGCTCGGCTTCTACCTGTTCGCCTGGCCCACCGACCCGCACTGGCTCTACCGGCTCACCCAGGGCGTGCACGTCACCCTCGGCACCGTGCTGGTCCCGGTGCTGCTCGCCAAGCTCTGGTCGGTGATCCCACGGCTCTTCGCGCTCCCGCCTGTCCGCTCCCCGGCACACGCGCTGGAACGGCTCTCCATCGTGCTGCTGGTCGGCGGCGCGCTCTTCCAGTTCGTCACCGGGCTCCTCAACATCCAGCTGGAGTACGTCTTCCCCGGCTCCTTCTACCGGCTCCACTTCTACGGAGCGTGGGTCTTCCTGGCCGGCTTCCTCAGCCACACCGCGCTCAAGCTCCCCCAGGCCGTACGGGTCCTGCGCGCCGGGATTCCGGCGGTTCCGGCAGCGGGGACGGACACCCTGGCGGCGCCCGCGCCCGCCCCGCCGACGCTCTCCCGGCGCGGCGCGTTCGCCATGGTGGGCGCCGGGTCGCTGGTCCTGCTGGCCACCACGGCCGGCCGCAGCTCCGACGCGCTGCGGCCCACCGCCCTGCTCACCCCGCACGGGGTAGAGGACCCGGGCAGCGGGCCGAACGGCTTCCAGATCAACAAGACCGCCGCGTCCGTGCACATCCGCCCCGCCGACATCGGACCGGCCTGGCGGCTGACCGTACGCGGACCGGCCGGCACCTTCCGCTTCACCCGCGCCCAGCTGCTCGCCATGGACCAGCGGAGCGCGGCGCTCCCCATCGCCTGCGTGGAAGGCTGGTCCACCTCCGACCAGTGGTGGCGCGGAGTGCCGCTGCGGAACCTGGCCGCGATCGCCGGGTTCCCGGACGACCCCCCGGGCGTCCTGGTGGAATCCGTGCAGCGCACCGGCTCGTTCCGCCGGGCCGCCCTGCGCGACAACCAGGTGCGCGACGGCCGCTCGCTGCTCGCCCTGGAGGTCAACGGCGAGCCCCTGTCGGCCGACCACGGCCATCCGGCGCGGATCATCGTGCCGGCTGCCCCCGGAGTGATGAACACCAAGTGGGTCGGCTCCCTCACCTTCGGTGCCCTGTGACCGGCCACGAGCGGGACCCGGAGGGACCGCACACGGACGGGGCAGGGAGCACGGGCCGGGCGGGGAGCATGAACGGGGCAGGCAGCACGGCGACCCGCCCGCGCGGCACGGGCCACTTCCGGCGCCGGTACGGCGAGGGGCCGCTGCACCTGCTGCTCCTGGCCGCGACCTTCGCCCTGACCGGGTACGCCGGGGTCAGGCTCCTGGACGGCGACACCCTGCGGATCGTCCTCTGGTTCGCCGGCGCGGCCGTGGTGCACGATCTCGTGCTGCTGCCGCTGTACTCGACGGCCGACCGCGCCCTGCGCGAGGCGCTGGGGACGCGGCCGGCCAACGACGGCAGTTCGAAGACGCGCTCCGGAGGTGGCCGGGTCAACTTCGTACGGGTACCGGCGTTCCTCTCCCTGTTGCTCCTGGTGGTCCAGTTCCCGCTGATCGCCCGGCTCTCCGAACGCTACGAGCGCTACACGGGGCTCTCCGTCGACGTCTTCCTCGGCAACTGGCTCCTCGTCACCGGGGTGCTCTTCGCCGTCTCGGCGCTCTGGTTCGTCCTGTCCATGTGGCGGGGGAGTGGCCGGGCGTCCCGGCGGCGCAGGGCCACGAAGGGCCGCCCGTCCGACTCCCACTGATCGACCACCCGCCACCCCTGCGGACGGGCGTGCCGCAGCAGGGCCGGGGTCCCCAGCCGGGCCCACGGGAACGGCGCGGGCGGGGGTCCGGAGGCCTCGGTGGCGGTGGGGCCGACCGTGCCGGTGCGTCCGTCGTGGAGATGGACCTCGGACCGCTCGTCCAGGTCGAGCGGATGCGTCTCCACGACGAGGAGCCCGCCCGGGGCGAGCAGCGCCTCCACGCGCTCCAGCAGCACGGAGGGATCCCCGCCGATGCCGATGTTGCCGTCCACGAGCAGCACCGTGCCCCACCGCCCCTCGCCCGGCAGCGGGTCGAACACGCTGCGCCGCAGGGCCCACCCGCCGAGACCGCGGGTACGGGCCACGGCGGCCTCGCTCACGTCGATGCCGAGAGCCCGGTGACCGCGCCGGCCGAGCGCGGCCACCAGCCGGCCCGGTCCGCAGCCGATGTCGAGCACCGGCCCCTCACAGCGGCGCAGTGCCGACAGGTCGGCGTCGTCGGCGCCCAGGCACCAGCGCTCCACGTCCAGCGGCATCAGCAGGCCGTCCGTCCGGCGGAGGAAGAGCGGCCCCCGGCCGGACCGGAGGGCGTTCGCGTACGGGTCGGCCGCCCAGGGGACGCTGCCCGCGGCCTGGGAGCCGCTCATCGGGCCGCCGCCCGGTTCAGGCGCCCGAGCGTCGCGGCGAACCGCCCGCGCGGCGCGAGTCCCGCGACCCGTACCGCGTCCTCGGCGGTGTCCACGTCGCGGAGCCGGTCCAGCTCACGGACTCTCAGCCCGGCATCGAGCAGCCGTGCGCGCTGCACCGCGCCGGTCTCGGGTACGGACATGGGCACGCCCCGCAGCAGCGCGGGGTCCGGGGACGCGAGCCCCAGGGCCCAGAACCCGCCGTCCTCCGCCTCGCCGAACCAGGCGTCGCACCGCTCCCACCCGTCCGGCGCCAACGCGGGCGTCAGATGGTCCGGTTCGATCTGCGGAGTGTCCATACCGATGAGGAGCGCCGGACCGGCACAGCCGCCGAACGCCCCCGCGAGCCGTTCGTCCAGACCGCCGGAGCACTGCGGCACGACGTCGATGCCCGGAGGCAGCCAGGGGCCGGGTCTGCCCTCCAGGACGAGGACCCGGCGCGCGGCGGGCAGCGAGAGCACGGCCAGCAGGGTGTCCGCGAGGGAAGCGGCGGCAAGCTCCGCCGCCTCCTCGGGGCTGAACGGAGGGGTGAGCCTGGTCTTGACCCGACCGGGAACCGGCTCCTTCGCGAGGACCAGCACGGTGGTCGGGCCGGAGGGGAGCGAGGCGCCTGCGGAGAACGGTGCGTACGGATTCATCGACACGACTCCGTCCCTACGGCGGTGCGCGCGAGGGGCGGCTCCCGCAGCACCGCCCGCATGTCGAGCACCGCGTGCCAGGTGCCCCGCCAGGTCCCGGTGACCTTGGACCTGCCGGTTCGCGGACGGTACGGGACGTCGGCCTCGGCGATCCTGAGCCCGGAGTCGGAGGCCCGCACCACCATCTGCAGCGGATATCCGCTGCGGCGGTCGGTGAGGTCGAGGGCCAGCAGGTCCGTCCGGCGCGCGGCGCGCAGCGGGCCGAGGTCGCGCAGCCGCAGACCCGTACGGCGCCGCAGCATCCGGGCGAGCGCGATGTTGCCGAGCCGGGCGTGCAACGGCCAGGCGCCCCGCCCCTCGGGACGGCGGCGGCCCAGCACGAGATCGCAGGTCCCGGACGCGACCCGCTGGACGAACGAGGGCAGCAGGCCGGGGTCCAGCGAGTCGTCGCAGTCGCAGAAGCAGACGAACTCCGCCTCCGCGGCGGCGAGTCCCGCATGGCACGCGGAGCCGAAGCCGCGGCGCGGCTCGTGCACGACGGTGGCGCCGAGCGAACGCGCCACCTCCGCCGAGCCGTCGGTCGAACCGTTGTCGACGACGATCGCGCGCCAGCCGGCCGGGATGCGGGCCAGCACCCGGGGGAGGGCGGCGGCCTCGTCGAGGCAGGGCAGCACCACGTCGACGGAGAACGGGGTGGGGGAGGGGAAGGGCGTGGGGGAGGTGGTCGAAGTGTCGGTCACCCGGCTCACCCTATGGAGACGGATCGGGCATTTGCCGGTATATGGGACCGGCGAATCGGTGACGTCGATCGGGTGGCCGCCCGAGACCGGCCGCTCCGCCCCGCCGTGTGCCTCCGTCAGGCGTCCGCGAGCCGGGCCCCACCCGGCGGTGCGACCGCCGCTCCCCGCTGCGGGGCGGCGGCGAACTCCGCCATGCCCTCGGCGAACCCCACCTTCGGCAGCCAGCCCAGTTCCGCGCGCAGCCGACCGGAGTCCGCCGTCACGTGACGTACGTCCCCGAGCCGGAACTCCCCGGTGACGACCGGCGGCGGACCGCCGTGCGCGGCGGCGAGCGCCGCCGCCATCTCCCCGATGGTGTGCGGCTCCCCGCTCCCGGTGTTGTAGGTGGTGAGGGCACCGGAGGCCCGCTGTGGCAGGGAGGTCAGCGCCGTCACGGCAGCCGCGGCGACATCGGTCACGTGCACGAAATCGCGCCGCTGGCCGCCGTCCTCGAAGACCCGGGGTGCCTCACCGCGTGCCAGCGCGGAGCGGAACAGCGAGGCGACTCCGGCGTACGGGGTGTCGCGCGGCATCCCCGGCCCGTACACGTTGTGGTAGCGGAGCGACACCGCCCGGCCGTCCGTCGCGCGCGCCCACGCGGCGGCCAGGTGCTCCTGGGCGAGCTTGCTGGCGGCGTAGACGTTCCGGGGGTCCGCCGGGGCGTCCTCGGGGACCAGCCCCGGTACGAGGTCCGCCCCGCAGGACGGGCAGCGGGGCTCGAAGCGGCCCGCCTCCAGATCGTGCCGCGCGCGCGGCCCCGGCCGGACGGGCCCGTGCCGCAGGCAGTCGTACTTCCCCTCGCCGTACACCACCATCGACCCGGCCAGCACGAGGTCCCGGACCCCGGCCGCCGCCATCGCGGCGAGCAGCACCGCCGTGCCCAGGTCGTTGCAGCCGACGTAGAGCGGTGCGTCGGCGAAGTCCTTGCCCAGTCCGACCATCGCCGCCTGGTGGCATACCGCGTCGACCCCTGCCAGCGCGCCGGCCACGGCCCCGGGGTCCCGTACGTCACCGACGATCAGGCGCTCGTACGGTCCCTCCGGAGCCGTGCCGCCGGGATGGGCCGAGGGCAGCAACGCGTCGATCACCACCACCTGATGCCCGGCCGGGACCAGGGCCTCGGTGATGTGCGACCCGATGAATCCAGCTCCGCCTGTGACGAGTACACGCATGACGCCACGTTAGGACGTGTCCGCCCCTTCGCGTCGGACCGGCGGGCGGTGTTCCCGTACAGGCACGGACGGTGCACCCGACGGGGTGCCGGGTGTGCCGCCCGGGGCGGGTTTCGGAAGCGGAGCCGTCCGCCCGGGTTACTTCGGGTCGCGGTTGAAGAGAGAGGTGGACCAGAAGTAGCCGAGCAGGGCCAGACCGAGGCACCAGGCGACGGCGATCCAGCCGTTGTTGCCGATCCCGGTGCCGAGCAGGAGTCCGCGCAGGGTCTCGATGGCCGGGGTGAAGGGCTGGTACTCGGCGATCGGCTGGAACCAGCCGGGCATGGTGTCGACGGGGACGAAGGCGCTGGAGAGGAGCGGCAGGATCATCAGCGGCATCGCGTTGTTGCTGGCCGCCTCGACGGTCGGGCCGACCAGGCCCATCCCGACCGCGACCCAGGTGAGTGCCAGGGAGACGAGCACGAGCAGGCCGAACGCCGCCAGCCACTCGAGGACGGTGGCGTCGGCGGACCGGAACCCGATGGCCACCGCGACGGCCCCGACGAGGACCACGCTCATCACGCATTGCAGCACGCTGCCGAGGACGTGTCCGACGAGGACCGATCCCCGGTGGATCGCCATGGTGCGGAAGCGGGCGATGATGCCCTCGGTCATGTCCATGGAGACGGAGACCGCGCTGCCGATGGTGGTTCCGCCGATGGTCAGCATCAGGATGCCGGGGACGAGGTACTTGAGGTACTCGGAACGGTCCGCACCGCCGCCGCCGATGCCCGCGCTCATGGTGTCGCCGAAGATGTAGACAAAGAGCAGCAACAGCATCACCGGGGTGAGCAGCAGGTTCAGCGTCAGGGACGGGTAGCGCCGGACGTGCAGCAGGTTACGGCGCAGCATCGTGGACGAGTCGCGCGCGGCGAGGGAGAAGGAGCTCATCGGACGTTCTCCTTGGGGTGATTCGGCCGGTTCTGGTCCGGCCGGGGCTGCTGGTTCGGTACGGCGCCGCCGGTGAGGGCGAAGAACACGTCGTCGAGGTCGGGGGTGTGGACGGTGAGTTCGTCGGCTTCGACGTGTGCGGTGTCGAGGCGGTCGA